>DVMK01000071.1 GCA_018715025.1 Candidatus Caccousia avistercoris | reverse complement strand
GCGGTGTACCGGCCCATTCAGCCGGAGCACGCGGGCACGGCGGAGGACCCCATCCCCTGGGTGTACGGCATAGACTGCCGGGCCGGGCAGTATTTCCGCTATGAGGGCCATGTGTACCAGGTGGCGGAGGGCGGGGACATGGTTCCCTGCGTGTGGGCGCCCGGCACGGCGGGACTGTGGCAGTGGGAGCTTGTGGAATGAGAGGAGTGGTATCTTGAAAGGCATTGATGTTTCCAGCCACCAGGGCCTGATAGATTGGGCCAAAGTGGCAGGCGCGGGAATTCAATTCGCCATTGTGCGGGCGGGCTACGGGCGGTTTGTCAGCCAGGTAGATCAGCAGTTTCAGAAAAACATGGAGGGAGCCCTGGCGGCGGGGCTGCACGCCGGGGCCTACTGGTTCAGCTACGCCCTGAGCCCGGACGAAGCCAGGGAGGAGGCCGCCCTGTGCGCCTCCACCCTGGAGCCGTACCGGGGCAGGCTGGAATTCCCGGTGTATTTCGACTACGAGTACGACTCGGAGCGGTATGCCCGGGCGCACGGCGTGACCCCCACCCAAGCCCTGCGGGAGCAGTTGGCGGCGGCCTTCTGCATGGAACTGGAGCGCCGGGGCTGGCGGGCCGGGGTGTATACCAATAAGGATTACCTCAACAGTCGGTGGAGCCTCTCCGCCCTGTCCGCCTGGGAAATCTGGCTGGCGGACTACACCGGCGGGCCGGATATTGCCTGCGGTATGCAGCAGACGGGCTCCACGGGCCGCGTGGACGGGATTTCCGGGAACGTGGACACTGATACCGCCTTTGTGGATTACCCCGCCCTTATCCGCGCCGGCGGCTGGAACGGCTTTGCCGCGCAGGCCTCCGCGCCGGGCTGGGCAAGCGACACCACCAACGGCACGGACAACCCGGTGCTGATTGCACCGGACAAGCACTACACCGTAAAGATTACCGGGGAGGATATCGGCCTGGTGTGCGGGGAAAGCGGCGGCCTTCCCGCGGCCTTCCGCCTGGTGCGGTGCAGGCGGGAGGGAGACGCCACGCTGTGGCATGTGGTACCGGTGGGCCGGCCCGGCCAGGAGGCGGGGATTTACCCGGCGAAGGGCGGGGAGCGCATCTTCGTCGCGAGAATTGAGGAGGGGGCAGGATGATGGGAGACGCGTTCACCGGCGGCCAGCTCGCCGCCATCGCTGCCGCCTTCGTCGCGGCGATGGGAATGCCATCGGCCATCACGGGGCTGATTGTGTGGCGGCTCAAAAAGAGCATCGAGGCGCGCGACGCCGCGCAGCAGGAGAAGAACCGGGCGCAGCAGGAGCTCATCCTCCTGCTCGTCCAGTCGACGCGCGCCTCCATCGCCCTCGGCGAGGCCACCGCCCACGCGATGCAACGCGGCCACACGAACGGCGACACGGAGGCGGCGCTGCGCTATGCCGCCGAGGTCAAGCACCGGCAGAAGGACTTCCTCGCGCAGCAGGGAATCCAGGCAATGATGGAGGAGTAGGATATGGATCAGTTTTTCACCTGGGAGGCTCTCGCGACGCTGGCGGGCTGCGCTGCGGCCACGGGCGTCGTGACGCAGCTCCTGAAGGACGCGCTCAAGAAGATTCCGACGCAGCTGCTTTCGTATATCATCGCGCTTGTCATTCTCGCGGCTGCAACCGCTGCGACGGGCTCTGCCGCGGACTGGACAGGCTGGGCGATTCTCCCGCTCAATGCGGTAATTGTGTCGCTGTCTGCAAACGGTGGATTCGAGGCAATTCGGCGGGCATCGAAAAAATAGCAGTATGAAGGGACCTGCGGCGCGATTGTGCTGCAGGCCCCCTTTTGTTTATCTGGTCACTTTACGCAGCAGGGCGATGATTTGCCCCAACTGCAGGCACAGGATGTTCTGGTTGGTTATGATGGAATTCAGGTTGACGTTGATGCAGCGCAGCACTTCCCTGCTCTTTTTCTTCCTCACGATTTTCACTTTCATTACGTATCCTCCGTTTTCCTTTTTATGTTTGCACTGAATGGGCAAGCATATTATAATTGGAAAATTAAGGAAAATGAAATTCTAAAAAAGAGAAGCTGCAATACAAAAAATCTTTGCATTGCAGCTTATCTTCATTGTGATAAAGGATAAACCAAAACGAACACTCCGCCGACCATGTAAATTGTCAACGTAGTGTTCGCTTGGCTCGTTTCTGGTGAACCATCGGGGATTCGAACCCCGGACACCCTGATTAAAAGTCAGGTGCTCTGCCGGCTGAGCTAATGATTCATAGGAAATTTATTGTATACAAAACCAGCGGAAATATGCTGATTTGGCTGACGATCCGCCCAGGGGGCGGCAATGGCTGGGCTGGCGCGATTTGAACGCGCGGAATGACGGAGTCAAAGTCCGTTGCCTTACCCCTTGGCTACAGCCCAATGAAAAGGGCCGCAAGGCGGGAACCGCCCTGCGCCTCGAATAAGTAAAAATGGGGTGGAAGATGGGACTCGAACCCACGATCTCCAGAGCCACAATCTGGCGCTTTAACCAACTAAGCTACATCCACCATATTGGCGCGCCAAAAGGGACTCGAACCCCTGGCCTACTGCTTAGAAGGCAGTTGCTCTATCCAGCTGAGCTATTGGCGCAAAACATGATTTGAAACGGCCGCAAATGTGGAGCGGGTGATGGGAATCGAACCCACACGACCAGCTTGGAAGGCTGGGATTCTACCATTGAACTACACCCGCGTTTAGCGACGGCTATTATTATAGCATAGAGAAAATCACCTGTCAACAAAAAATCCATCATTTCCTGAGATTTTCCCATACCGCGGCGGCGGCGCCCCCTTTCCCCCGTTTTCCGCCTGGCAGCCGGCCGGAAATGAGGCGTTGTTCACAGTTTTCCTCTTGCTGTTACGGCAAAAATAGGGTATACTTTTTCAGGAATAGAGCCTCCTCAAAGAGGAGGGGGCCTGACCGGGGGCGCGGTTCGCCTCTCTTTCCTACTAATATGATATGGCATAATGAAATTTTGAGTTTCCGGCAAGCTTTTGCGGCGGAAAAAGCAAGGGAGTGGATTTTATGAAAGAAACGGCGCAGATACGGCCGCAGGCGGAAGTGCGGTACCAGGAAGAGCTGGCGGCCTTGGCCGAGGCAGACAAAGGGAACAAGAAGCCTCTGGGCTGGAAGCTGAGCCCCCGGGCAGTGCGGGACTTTATCCTGGGCAGGGAAGCCCCTTTGGAGTGGAATGGCCGGGAGGTGCGGATCCAGAAAAAATATTTGGGAAACGATACTTTGGTAGAGCGGTGCATCATCACCCTGGCAGGGAACCGCGGCCTCATGCTGGTGGGCGAGCCCGGCACGGCGAAAACCATGCTGTCAGAGCTTTTGTCCGCCGCCGTCAGCGGGGTGAGCACCAACACGGTGCAGGGCACCGCAGGCACCACCGAGGACATGATCAAATACAGCTGGAACTACGCCCTGCTGCTGGCCAACGGCCCTTCCCGGCAGGCGCTGGTGCCCTCTCCCCTGTTTACCGGCATGGAAAAGGGAATTCTCACCCGGTTTGAAGAGATTACCCGCACCCCGGCAGAAATTCAGGACAGCCTGATCAGCGTAATGAGCGACAAGGTGCTGAACGTGCCGGAGCTGGGCGACGAGGGGCTTCTGTTCGCCAGGCCCGGCTTCAACGTCATCGGCACCGCCAACACCAGGGACAAGGGCGTGAACGAGATGAGCAGCGCCCTCAAGCGCCGCTTCAATTTTGAGACGGTGCAGCCGGTGCGGGATGTAAAGCTGGAAAAACAGATTATCCTGAACGAGGTGCGGGGGCTGGCGCAGTCCGCCGGAATCGCTATGGAGCCGGATGAGGGCGCGGCGGCCCTGTTGGCCGCCACCTTCCATGAGCTGCGGGAGGGCGTTTCCTCCATGGGGCACCGCATCGACTCCCCCGGCAGCGTCATGAGCACCGCCGAGGCCGTCTCTGTCTACTACCAAACCATGATGTCCGCCTATTATTACGGGGACGGCGCCATGGACATGGGCTGCATGGTGCAGAACCTGACCGGCGCGGTATTGAAGGAATCCCGGGATGATCTGGAAAAGCTGAAAAGCTACTTTTCCACAGTAGTGCGGGACAAAGCGGAACGGGAGGGCGGATTATGGAAGAGCTATTACGAGGCGCGGAAGCAGCTGCAGTGATTCCCTTTGACTACGGCGCCCCCTGCCTGTACTTCCCGGTGCGCCACCACAGCCCGGCCTGCGCCTGGCACCTGCGGCGGGCCATTCAGCGCTACCAGCCGGACTGCATTCTGGTGGAAGGGCCGGAAAACGCCAACCCCCTGCTGCCGGTGCTGGCCGACCCGGCCAGCCGCCCGCCTCTGGCCCTGTACTACTCATACCGCGACAGCGCGGGCCTGCTCAGCGAAGAAAAGGAAAGCTACAAGTGCTACTACCCCTTTCTGGCCTGCTCCCCGGAGTACGCCGCCCTGCGGGAGGCGGCGGAACGGGGCGTCCCCTGCCGGTTCATCGACCTTCCCTACGGGGAAATCCTGCTGGCCACAAGCGGGGAAAAGGGCCTGCGCAGCCGGGAGGAAAAGCACGCCTACCAGGACGACTACCTGCTGAGCCGCAGCCGCTTTGTCGCCCTGCTGTGCCAGAAAGCCGGACTGCGCAGCTTTGAGGAGTTTTGGGAAAAATACTTCGAGATCCGCGCCCTTTCCATGAGCACGGAGGAGTATGTGGCCCAGATGCACGCCTACTGCCTGCCCGCCCGGCAGGAAACGCCCCAGGAGCAGCTGGAGGAGGAGGGCTGTCTGGCCCGGGAAGCCTACATGGCCCAAAACATCGCCAAGGCCCGGGAGGAGTTCCAGCGGGTGCTGGTGGTGACCGGCGGCTTTCACACCTGGGGCCTGCTGCATCCCCAACCCTGGCAGAGGTCCCATTCCCTGCCGGAGGGCTCTCAGGGCGTGTACCCCATGCGGTATTCCATGGAGGCCGCCGACGCGCTGAACGGCTACGCCAGCGGCATGCCCAGCCCTGGGTTTTACCACAAAATATGGAGTATTCTGGAATCGGAAACGCCGGAGCTCCCCTACGACAAAGCCAACCTGGATTTCCTGGTGGCGGCGGGCCGCAGCCTGCGGCGGGAGGGCTTCTCCCTTTCCGCCTTTGACGAGATCTGCGCCATGGACATGGCCCGGGGGCTGGCAGAGCTGCGGGGCAAAAGCCAGCCCGGCCTGTACGAGCTGCAGGACGCGGTGCTCAGCTGTTTTGTGAAGGGCGAGGAGGCGGTGGCCGCCAGCGAGCCCCTGCGGGTGCTGCGGAAGCTTCTCACCGGGAACCAGGTGGGCGAGCTTTGCAGCCAGGCCCTGGTGCCTCCCCTGGTGAAGGACTTTGACGGGCAGTGCAAAAAATTCCGGCTGAAGCTGCAGGGCGCCATGTCCCAGCAGGTGACGCTGAACATCTTTTCCTCCCCACGGCACCGGGCGGCCAGCTGCTTTTTGTACCAGACCGTCTTTTTGGACTGCGGCTTCGCCCAGCGGCAGAAAGGGCCGGATCTGCTGCGCGGGAAGGACCGGAACCTGATCCGGGAAACATGGAAATACAAGTGGAGCGGCCATGTGGCGGCGGCTCTCATCGACCACTCTGTCTCTGGCGCTACCATGGAGGAGGCCTGCCGCACCGAGCTGAACCAGCGCATGGCCAGGGTTTCGCTGGCCGGGGAGGGGGCCGGGCTGCTGGTGCAGGGCTTCCTCATGGGGCTGGAGGATGAAACCCAGGCCCTGACAGAAAAGCTGGAGGCCCTTCTGGCCGTGGACGGGGACTTTTTCTCCCTGGCAGAAGCCTGCCGCCACCTGAACACCCTGTGGGAGCTGCAGGATCTGTACCGCCAGCAGGAGGAAGACCGCCTTCCCCGCCTGCTGGACGTGTGCTTTACCAAGCTGGCGCAGCTTCTTCCCGCCATGGCAGGGGTGAAGGACGACCGGCTGGATTCGTGCATCCAGGTATGCGCCCTGCTGTACCGGCTCAGCGCCGGGGGCCCCTTTGCCAGGCGGCGGGGCCAGCTGCTGGACGCCCTGCAGCGCCTGACAGAGGATCCGGACGGGAACCCCGCCCTGCACGGGGCCGCCCTGGGCCTGCTGTACGGGGCCGATCCCCAGTGGAAGGAGGAGGTGTTCCGCACCTGCGCCGGCTACCTGCGGGGCACCCGGGAACGGATGCTCTGCTCCGCCCAGTTCCTGCGGGGACTGTTTTCCACCTCCCGGGATCTGGTGCTCATTGACGAGGGGTTCACCGCCATGATCGACGGGCTGTTCGCCCGGCTTACCCAGGAGGATTTCACCGCCCTGCTGCCGGAGCTTCGCCTGGCCTTCAGCTACTTCGCCCCGGCAGAGACAGACCGCATCGCCCGCCGGGCGGCGGCCCTGCACGGGAAGGACGCCGCGTCGGTGCGGGAGCGCCCGGCGGTAACGGCGGCCCAGTACGCCTACGGCGAAGCGCTGGACGCCTGGGCGGCGGCCCAGCTGTGAGGAAGGAGGAAATTTCCATGAGCGAAGGCTCCGTATTGAACCGGTGGCGGCTGGTGCTGGGGAAAAACGCAGAGGGCCGGCTTCCCCTGGAAACAGGCGCCCAAGAGCTGGACCAGGTGCTGGACTTTCTCTACAGCCGGGAACAGAGCGAGGACGAGCGGCAGGAGCAGGGCGGCTCTGAGGGAAGCCGCCTGACGGTGGCCCTTTGGCTGAACAAGGTGCGCCGCCTCTTCCCCCGGCAGGCCGCAGAGGTGCTGGAGCGCCACGCCCTGAACCGGTACCAGCTGACCGAGCTTCTCACCGACAAGGAGGTGCTGGAAAAGCTGGAGCCCAACCAGGCCCTGCTTGGCACCATTCTGGGCCTGAAGCATCTGATGAGCGACAGCGTGCTGGCCTCTGCCCGGCGGATTGTGAAAAAGGTGGCGGATGAGCTCACCAAAAAGATGGAACAGGAGCTGCGCCGCTCTACCCTGGGGAAGCTGGACCGGAACACCGCCTCCCCGGTGCGCTCCATGCGGAATCTGGATGTGAAAAAGACCATCCGCCGCAACCTGCGCCATTACGATCGGGAGAACCGCCGCCTTACTTTAGAGCAGGTGTACTTCAACGGCCGGGTAAAAAAATACAACCCCTGGCATGTAGTCATTGCTGTGGACGAAAGCGGCTCCATGCTGGATTCCGTCATCCACAGCGCCATTATGGCGGGCATCTTCGCCCGCATGCCCATGCTGGACTTGAAGCTGGTCATCTTCGACACCCAGGTGGTGGATCTGAGCGGCTACGCGGGGGATCCGGTGGAGGTGCTCATGAGCGTTCAGCTGGGGGGCGGCACCAACATTGCCGGGGCCCTGGGCTACTGCGAAGGGCTTATTACCAACCCCCACCGCACCATGGTGATCCTGGTGTCGGATCTCTGCGAGGGCGGGCCGCCCTCCAGCCTGTACCGGGTGTGCGCCTCCATTCTGGAAAGCGGGGCCAAGCTGGCGGCCCTCACCGCCCTGGACAGCAGCGCCAAGCCCGTCTACAACCGTTCTGTAGGCCAGGCCCTGGCAGACATGGGCGCCTTCGTGGGCGCCCTCACCCCGGAGCAGCTGGGGGATTACATGGGCCGGATCATGCAATAAACCGAATACAAGGAGGAATTATGGATGGGATTATTCCCGTGGGGAAAGAAAAAGAACCCTGCGCTTCCGCAGCCGCGGCCGGGCTGGCCCTGGTCACTCCTTAAAGGCAAAGCCGGGAAAACAGCGCGGCTTTGAGCAAACAGCACATTTGCAGAAAGGAATGAACATGGAACATCAAAATACACAGCAAATCAAAAACAAAATAGAGGCCTCCCTGTTGGGGTTCGCAGTTGGCGACGCCCTGGGTGTGCCGGTTGAATTTATAAACCGTGAACGCCTTGCGGCCCATCCGGTTTCCCAAATGTGCGGAGGCGGCTCCCATGGGCAGCCTGCCGGAACCTGGTCTGACGATACCAGTATGACGCTGTGCATGATGGATTCCCTCGCAGAAAAAGGGATAGACTATGCGGATCAAATGAACCGGTTTGCTGATTGGCTCTGGAACGGAACCAACACTGCGCACGGAGAAACATTTGACGTGGGGATTACGACAAAAAACGCTGTTCTGTCCTTCGGCCGCGGCACACCGGCATTGGAATGCGGAGAAACCGCTGAATTTTCCTGCGGCAACGGTTCCCTCATGCGAATGCTCCCGGTTGCCTGGTACTTGATGAAAAAGGGATTCCCTGCCAAGCTGACGGAGGAAACCGCTGCTGTCATCCACAATGCTTCAAAATGCACGCACGCGCACCCGCGCTGCCTGCTGGCCTGCGGGATCTATTGCTCCGTGGTATTTGCCCTGTTTCTTTCCCATTCTCTGGAAGAGGCCATAACCATGGGGATTTCTTCAGCGCTTGACTACTATCAGGCAAAACCTGCCTTTCAAGGCTTTCTGCCAGAATTCTTCTCCTTGCGGGAACTTGCCTCCTGGCCAGGCGAAAAGCTTTCAGGAAGCGGGTATGTACTTCATACGCTGCAATCGTCCCTATGGTGCCTGCTTCACTCCACCTGCTACCGGGATTGTGTTCTTACCGCCGTAAATTTGGGGGAAGACACAGACACTACGGCAGCCGTTGCCGGAGGCTTGGCCGGGCTTTGGTACGGAACTTCTTCTATCCCAGAGCAGTGGCTTTCTGCCTTGGCTAAACGGGAAGAACTCAGCCAAAGGGCGCAATGGTTTTGGGAAAAAATATAGAGCTG
>DVMK01000070.1 GCA_018715025.1 Candidatus Caccousia avistercoris | reverse complement strand
AGAGAGATTGCAAGGAATTGCGGCGGGACACAGGCAAAATTCCTATTTTTTTCAGAATAAGCGGCCAAAAAATAGAAGCGCACCGCAGAATCCGACGTTTTCTTTACAAATTTCGCGGATATTTTACAATTGGAAAAATACCTTTACAAAGTCTTTACACAGGCCGGAAAGAGAACTTTACAAAAATCCGATATACTAGGTGCTGTCAGGAAAATGAATGATAGGAGAATGAATCATGAAAAAAAGTGTAAGTTTCTTGTTGGCCGCTGTCCTTTGCCTGGGCGCTTTTGCCGGCTGCTCCAACGATACCGCCACTTCCAGCGCTGCCGATGCTTCTTCTGAAGCAGGCGCCGCTTCCACTGCGGAGGAATCCGCCGCTGCAGAAGAGTCCGCCGCTGCAGAAGAGTCTGCTGCTGGGAACGCGGATCTCTCCGGCAATGTTTCCACCAACGGCTCCACCTCTATGGAAGAGGTAATGGGCGCTCTGATTGAAGAATTCAAGGTGCTGTACCCCAACGTGACCGTGACCTACGACCCCACCGGCTCCGGCACCGGCATTGAGCAGGCTACCTCCGGCGGGTGCGACATCGGCCTTTCCAGCCGCGCCCTCACCGAGGACGAAATTGCCGCCGGCCTCACCGAGACCGTAGTGGCAAAAGACGGCATTGCCATTGTAGTAAACCCCGAGAACACTGTCACCGAGCTGACGGTAGAGCAGATCAGCCAGATTGCCCTGGGTGAAATCACCAACTGGAGCGAGGTTGGCGGCGCTGACGCGGAAATCGCTTTCGTAGGCCGTGAGGCTGGCTCCGGCACCCGCGGCGCTTTTGAAGAGCTGACCGGCACGGAAGACCAGTGCGCTTACGCGCAGGAGCTCACCTCCACCGGCGCTGTGAAAACCGCCGTTTCCACCACCCCCGGCGCTATCGGCTACATTTCCCTCTCTGCTGTGGATGACACCGTGGTTGCCCTCGGCGTGAAGGCGGACGATTCCTCCCCGGCTGTAGAGTGCAGCGAGGCCACCGTTCTTGACGGCAGCTACGCCATCCAGCGCCCCTTCGTGTTCGCCACCAAGAGCGATGCTGAGCTGAGCGAGGCCGCCCAGGCGTTCTACGACTTTGCCACCAGCGCTGACGCTTCTCAGATTTACATTGACGCCGGCGTGGTTCCTGCTTCTGAAGAATAAATAAAAAAATAAGGGGTATCTATGGAAGAGCTTTTAAAAAGGCTGAAAGGAAGTGAAGGTATGGACGGTGTTTCCAAGGCAGCCGGTCAAGAAGCGGCCCCCAAGCGGAAGGGCGTCCGTTCCGCCTTCGAGAATTTCATGAACGTGCTGTTTTTCCTTTGCGGCGCGGTTGCGGTGGCCTTCGTACTTTTTATTACCGTGTATCTGGTAGCCTCCGGTCTGCCGGCCATCCGCGAAATTGGGATTGTTGAATTCTTGTTCGGGCAGGAATGGGCCTCTACGGCCGCAGAGCCGAAGTTTGGCATCCTTCCCTTTATCCTCAGCTCTGTTTACGGAACCGCGGGCGCCATTATCATCGGCGTCCCGGTGGGCTTCATGACGGCGGTGTTCCTTTCCAAGGTGGCGCCGCCCAAGCTGGCGGGGGCCATCCGCACAGCGGTGGAGCTGCTCTCCGGAATCCCCTCCGTGGTGTACGGCCTGGTGGGCATGACGGTGCTTGTGCCGGCCATTCGCGTTGCTTTCAACCTGGCCTCGGGCGCAAGCCTGCTGGCGGCCATTGTGGTGCTGGCGGTTATGGTGCTGCCCTACATCATCAGTGTGTCTGAAACGGCGCTGAACGCAGTGCCGAAGGAATATGAGGAAGCCTCCCTGGCCCTTGGCGCCACCGAGATTGAAACCTACTTCCGCGTTTCCGTCCCCGCCGCCTCCAGCGGCATCGCCGCTTCTGTGGTGCTGGGCATTGGGCGCGCCATCGGCGAGGCTATGGCCGTTATGATGGTGGCCGGCAATGTGGCGAACATGCCTTCTTTGCTGGAAAGCGTCCGCTTCCTCACCACAGCGGTGGCCTCTGAAATGTCTTATTCCTCCGGCCTGCAGCGTCAGGCGCTGTTCTCCATCGCCCTGGTGCTGTTCCTCTTCATCATGATTATCAACGCGGCCCTTGCCTTCCTGCTCAAGCGCGGGAAGAAGGACTAAGGGCGGAAGGAGGACGACTTCTTTTGAAAGCAGCGGAAACCAAGTCGAAAAAACGTATCCTGTATGACAGGACACTCCGTATCCTTCTTTGGACGTGCGCAGGCTTGACCTGCGCTCTCCTTCTGTTGGTGATAGGCTTCATTTTTGTCCGCGGCCTTCCCAACATCAGCTGGCAGCTTCTCTCTACCCAGCCAAGCTACCGGAACGACACCATCGGAATCCTTCCCAACCTGATCAACACCCTGTGCCTTATTTTCGGCACCCTCCTCATTGTGCTCCCCCTGGGGGCCGGGGCGGCTGTGTACCTGACGGAATACGCCACAAACAAGAAGGTGGTGGCGGCCATTGAGTTCGCCTCTGAAACCCTCACCGGCATTCCTTCCATTCTGTACGGCCTGGTGGGCATGCTTTTCTTCTGCAATTTCCTCGGCTGGGGCAGCAGCGTGCGGGCCGGCATCCTCACCATGGTGATCATGGTGCTTCCCACCATTATGCGCACCACCCAGGAAAGCCTGAAGGCCGTGCCGCAGAGCTACCGCGAGGCCTCGCTGGGCCTGGGCAGCGGCAAGTGGCACATGATCCGCACGGTGGTGCTGCCCAGCTCTATGGACGGCATCATCACCGGCTTTATTCTGGCCATTGGCCGCATTGTGGGCGAGTCCGCCGCCCTGCTGTTCACCGCAGGCAGCGCCTCCGTCATTTCCAACAGCCTGATGCAGACGCTGTCGTCCTCCGGCGGCAGCCTTTCCGTGGCCCTTTACATGTACGTGTCTGAGCGCGGCGAAATTGAGGTAGGCTTTGCCATTGCCGCCATTCTGATGCTTCTCACACTGGGGATTAACCTGGCCGCCAAGGTAGCGGGGAAGAAGCTGAAAAAATAAGGAAAAGGTGACAATATGGAAGAATCTATCGTTTTATCCGCTAAGGATCTGGATTTATATTACGGGGAAAATCAGGCGCTGAAAAAGATCAATATGGACATTCCCGAGCGGCAGGTGACGGCTCTCATCGGCCCTTCCGGCTGCGGCAAGTCCACCTTTCTGAAAACCCTTGACAGGATGAACGACCTGGTGCAGGGGGTGCGGATTGAAGGCTCTGTCCTTTACCGCGGGCAGGATATTTATTCCCCCAAGCTTGACGTAACCTGGCTGCGCCGCCAAATCGGCATGGTGTTCCAGAAGCCGAACCCCTTTCCCATGAGCATTTACGACAACATTGCCTACGGCCCCCGCACCCACGGCATCCGGAACCGGAAGCAGCTGGACGAAATTGTGGAACGCTCCCTGCGGGGGGCCGCTATTTGGGAGGAAGTGAAGGACAGGCTGAAAAAGCCCGCCCTCTCCCTTTCCGGCGGGCAGCAGCAGCGCATCTGCATTGCCCGGGCCCTGGCCGTAGAGCCGGACGTGCTTCTCATGGACGAGGCCACCTCCGCGCTGGATCCCATTTCCACCACAAAAATCGAAGACCTGATTTCTGAACTGAAGCAAACCTATACCATCGTGATTGTGACGCACAACATGCAGCAGGCCACCCGTGTTTCCGACAAGTGCGCCTTCTTCCTGCTGGGGCAGCTGGTGGAGTTTGGAGACACGGCTCAGCTCTTCTCTATGCCGAAGGATAAGAGAACCGAGGACTACATCACCGGCCGCTTCGGCTGAGAAAGCCCGGAATTATTCCACACAGGAGGAACGGTATTACGGTATGAGGAACAATTTCAACACAGAGCTTCGGGAGCTGGGCTGCTCCATGCTGGAAATGGCCGCAGCGGCGGAGGACGCCATCGACATGGTGGCGGCTTCCCTTTCCATGGAGGACGGCGGCAGCGTAGAGGAAGCCCTGGCCCTGACCAAAAAGATGGATCAAATGGAGCGGGATATTGAGAACCGGTGCTTCCAGCTTCTTCTCACCCAGCAGCCTGTGGCCAGCGACATGCGCACCATTTCCGCCGCCCTGAAAATGGTGACGGATCTGCAGCGCATTGGGGTGCAGTGCGCCAATATTGCGGAAATGTCCCTTCTTCTTTCCAAGCAGGGAAAAACCATCCAGGTGGGCGACATCCGCCTCATGTCGCAAAAGGCGGGCGCTATGGTGAAGCAGGCGATCTCCGCCTATGTGAACCAGGAAAAGGACGCCGCCCAGCGTGTGGTGGACCTGGACGAGGATGTGGACCAGCTCTTCCAGAGCGTGAAAAGCCAGCTGGTAGAGATTATTGCAGGCAGCAAGCAGAACGCCGACCAGGCGGTGGACTACATCATCATTGCAAAATATCTGGAGCGCATTGCCGACCACGCGGTGAATATCGCCCAGTGGGCCATCTACTGCGTTACCGGCCAGGTTCCGGTGACAAATTGAAATTTTTCTGCCTGAAAAACGAAATCCCCCTTGTGAATGGCGGAAAGGTGTTATATCATAGAAGAAGGACAGCTGGTTACAGATTGAATGAATGAATGAAGAAAGGGAGGCCGCCCGGATGCCTAAATTCATTGTAGTGGTGGAGGATGACGAAAGTATACGGGAAATGCTCCGCTACTATTTCCAATCGGTTGGGTACGAGGTGCATGCCTACGAATCGGGGGAGGCCCTGTTTGAGGCGGAGGATTGGAACCCCTGCCCGTCCCTGTGCATTCTTGACATTATGCTGCCCGGCATTGACGGCATGGAGATCCTGCGCCGCCTGCGCGCGGGGAAAGAGACGGAAAAGCTTCCGGTGATTATGCTGACCGCCCGCAGCGCCGAGATCGACCGGGTGACGGGCCTGGAAGGCGGCGCCGACGACTATGTGGTAAAGCCCTTCGGCATTATGGAGCTGCAGGCCCGGGTGAAGGCGGTGCTCCGCCGTACCCAGCAGGAGGACGGCCAGACGATTGTTTGCGGCGACCTTCGCATTGACCCTGCGGCCAGAGAGGTTACGCGCAGCGGGGAAAAGGTAGACCTCACCTACAAGGAATTCGAACTTCTGCGCCTGCTGGCTTCTCACCGGGGCGTGGCCTTCTCACGCGACGATATTTTGCAGACGGTGTGGGGGTATGACTACACCGGCGAGACAAGGACAGTGGACATGCATGTGAAAGCCCTGCGGCAGAAGCTGGGGGACGATATAATCTCCACAGTCCGGGGGGTAGGCTATAAAATGAATTGAGAGAAAGGGCCGCGGCCGGTGGGCAGCGCGCCTTTTTCTTGGTTACAGGGGGAGTTGCTTTGGAAAAACAGATTACGAGGGCGGCTCTGCTGGTGACGGCGGCGGCCCTCCTCTTTTTTGGCTTGGCTGCGGGCTGGCTGTTCAGCGGATGGCAGTTGTCTTCTGTCAGAGCGGAACTTTCCGGCATGCTGGAGGTGCTGGAAGCCTCGGGAGGGGCGGAAGCCGCCTCTGGCCTGGCCGGGGGCTTTTCCCAGGAAAGCCGGGGGCTGCGCCTGGCCGTGCTCGACGGCCAGGGCCAGCTTCTTCTTGACACAGGCGGCGAAGCCAGAAATTATGCGGAAAGCGAAGAACTGCAGGAGGCGCTGGCCTCCGGCTTGGGGGAAGCGATCCATTACAGCGGGCTGAACGCCTCCCTTACGGTGGCGAAGCGCATGGCAGACGGCTCGGTGGCCTGCGCCAGCGCGCCCCTTTACTCCCTGGGGGGAATTGTGGGCGCGCTGGTGGCGGCCTTCGCCCTGGCGGCTGTCCTGACTGCCATCACAGCCTCGCATATTGCCCGCAGGGCGCTTGCCCCGGTGGAAAAGGCTGACATGGCACTGAAAGATATTGCGGAGGGCCGCGTGTATGCGGTGGACTGGAACTCTGTTTCAGAGGAGTACGTTTCCCTGTTCCGCTCGGTAGAACGGCTGGAGGGCTACGTGCACAGCATTGTGGAGGAACGGGACAAGGTAACGCTGATTCTGGACTGCATGGACGAGGGCGTTATGCTTCTGGACGAGCGGGGGAGCATCCTGGCCAGCAACCGGGCGGCGCGCAAGCTGTTCCACGTGCCGGAGGGGGCGGAAAACGCCAGCATCCTCACCTTCATCCACAGCCGCAGGCTCCGTTCCGCCATACGGGAGATGAAGTGGAAGAAGGGGGCCATGGTTCTTGACATGGACAACACCGTGGTAAAGGACCGCAGCCTGCGCTTTTTCATCTCCTCGGTAAAAGGCAAGCAGTATGAAGGGGAGCAGGTGGGCGCTTCTGTTCTGATTACAGACGTAACAGAGCTGAAACGGGCGGAGGGGATCCGCTCTGAGTTTACCGCCAATGTCTCTCACGAGCTGAAAACGCCCCTCACCAGCATTAAGGGCTTTACCGACATGCTGGCCTCCGGCATTGTGGTTTCCCCGGAGGATCAGAAGCGCTTCCTCACCATGATCAGCGTGGAGGTGGACCGCCTCATTGACCTGATTAACGATATTCTGAAGGTGTCCGAGCTGGAATCCGTCGCCATTGACCAGTGCGAAGAAACCTCTGAGCCCCTGGCGGCAGCCAACGAGGTGGCCGCCTTCCTGGCGCCGGTGGCGCAAAAGGCCCAGGTGGCCGTGCAGGTGAAGGGGGAGGCCTTTGAAACGGCGATCCCCTACGCCAGGCTGAAGGAGCTTTTGCTGAATCTGATGGAAAACGGCATCAAGTACAACGAGCCCGGCGGCCGGGTGGACGTGGCCCTGGAGCAGGAGGGCGGCTTTGCCAGGATTACCGTGTCCGACACCGGCATCGGCATCCCGGAGGAATGCCAGGCCAGGGTGTTCGAGCGTTTTTACCGGGTAGACAAGGGCCGCGCTAGGAAGAACGGCGGCACGGGCCTGGGGCTTGCCATTGTCAAGCATATTGTGGTTCTTTACGGCGGCCGCATGGCCCTGCAGAGCAAGCTGGGGGAAGGTTCCACCTTTACCATCTGGCTTCCCCTGGCGGAAAAGAAGGAACAGGAGACATGAGCGGCGGCCTTCTAGCCATCCTTGACAGCGGCCGGCTTCCCGCCTTATAATATCCCTATATGGAGGGATTGGCAATGAGACAGTGTATGGACGCGGAAAATCTGCACCGCCGCCTGCGGAAAATCATCGGCCAGGTACAGGCCATTGACCGCATGGTGGAGGAGGATATTCCCTGCGAGGATGTGCTCGCTCAAATCAACGCGGCCAAATCCGCCCTGCACCGGGTGGGCCAGGTGGTGCTGGAGGGCCACATCAAGCATTGCGTGCGCGACGGCATTGAGCACGGCGACGCGGACAAGACCATTGAAAGCTTTACCAAAGCGGTGGAGCGCTTCGCCAATATGAAATAAGCCAAAAGGCTCCTGCAGGGGAGGCTTCCTTCTGCAAAAAACGGCGGCACAGCTGGGGTTCTCAGCTGTGCCGCCGTTTTGCGTTCGGGTAATTTTCAGAAATGCCTCTGGGCGAGGACGTTTTTTCTTTACGGTTCGCTGTCCTGCCGCAGGAGCTCCGCAAGCCTTTGGGCCATAAAGTCCGCCAGTGCGGCCGCTTCCTCCTGGGCGGCTTCCCAGGAATCCTCTGCCTGCCCTAAGTAGGCCAGCCCGGCTGTTTCCAGCAGTGGGGCAAGGGGCTGCGGCAGCTTGGGAAGCGCCCACGCCGCGGCGGCGTCCTTCGGGCAGATGTCGCCTGTTTCCAGGGTGAACCACATCCGCGCCAGCGTCAGCAGCACGTTCCGCTCGTCCCCCTGCAGATTTCCCCGCAGCTCCGGCAGGGAATGCCGGAGCGCCCGGCGTACCTCTCCGCTTCCTATGGGAGGGATGAGCGTTTCCGCCGGTTCCCCCAAAAGGGTAAGACTGTGGCCTCTTGCCTGCCAGAGAAGGATTGCCAGGTCAGGGCTGTGAAACGGCTGGGGAAGGCGGCCCGCCTCTATTTCCTGCCGCAGCCATTCTCCGTACAGGTAGGCGCATACCGGCGGGAAGCGCCAGGGGGTAAGATCCTTCTGCTGCACCACTGTTACCTCAAGCGGTCTTTTTTCCGCGCAGCCCACCGGGCCGGATTCCCTCAGAAGAAGCCTGGTAAGTTTTTCTCGGGCCGGGGCGGACAGTTCCCCGCGGATCAGCAGCAAAAGGTCAATGTCGCTGTTTGGCCGCAGGCCGCCCAGCATGGCGGAACCGTATAGGTATGCGCCTGCTGTTTGTTCCCCCAGAATTTCCACCGCCCCAGAGAGGACAGCCAGGGCCTGCCTGGGCGGTTTTTCCTCGCAAGCCGCGGAAGGGCGTTCCCATTGCAGACGGCACATAGCGCCAGCCTCCTTATATCATAAGATTCATACTAAGGCAATACCGCACAGAAAAGTAGGCGCGATACTGCCAGAAGTGATATAATAAGACCATGGATAAACAGATGACAATGTCTGCGCTTAGTGATGAGTTGGCGCAGGTACGGACAAAGAAGAAAGAATTTCTAGCCCAGATCGAGCGGATCGTCCCGTGGAAGGAATGGCTTACG
>DVMK01000069.1 GCA_018715025.1 Candidatus Caccousia avistercoris | reverse complement strand
GTCCTACCTCTCCCTCGCCGCCCACTTTTCCCTCAGCGCTTGGCCGGCTTGTGCCCTTAGGGTCACTAAACGCCGGCCCCTTTACAGGAACACTCGCAATCTTACGATTGCGAAAGTTCCTCCGCATTTTTAGGGGTACGGCTCGCCGGTAGCTAATGAGCAACAGCAGCCGCAGTGGGGACAGAGGCCCGGCGGAGATGAGGCCGTCTTAGACAGGCTCCCTCTTAGAGGGAGCTGGCGCGCCGCAAAGCGGCGTGACTGAGGGAGTACGCTCTCCCTTTCTGCGCGTGCCTCGACCCAGGGAAAAGTAGGGCGGCGCGAACGATATATTTACGGGAACGTTATCCCGTAAATATGTCGTTCGACGCGTGACGCGGCTTTGCCGCGGCACGATGGCTTCCCATTTCCATCCCCACGCAAAAATCGTATCATTTGTATTTTTAATCATTCATATACTAATTGTAAAAGAGAGGAATCCGTTTATGGCAGAGACTATGACAGGGCTGAAGCGCACCCACTACTGCGGCACGCTTCGGCCGGAACATATCGGGCAGGAGGTTGTGGTGTGCGGCTGGGTACAGCGCCAGCGCGACCTGGGCCAGCTCATCTTCATCGACCTGCGGGACCGCACCGGCATTGTACAGCTGGCCTTCGACGAGGGCACCAGCCGGGACATTTTCCAGAAGGCCTTCGCCGTGCGGGCAGAGTTCGTCCTGCTGGCCCGGGGCCTTGTGCGGGAGCGCACCTCCAAGAACATGGAGATCCCCACCGGCGAAATTGAGGTGGAGGTGCAGGAGCTTCGGGTGCTGGCCAAGGCGGAAACGCCCCCCTTCGAGGTGCTGGAGGACTCCAACGTAAAGGAGGACACCCGCCTGAAGTACCGGTACCTGGACCTGCGCCGCCCCAACCTGCAGCGGAACATCATCGCCCGGCACAAGCTGGTCAAGATTGCCCACGACTATTTCGACCGGCACGGCTTCATTGAGATTGAAACCCCGGATCTCATCGCCTCCACCCCGGAGGGCGCCCGGGACTATCTGGTGCCCTCCCGCGTGTTCCCCGGCAGCTTTTTCGCCCTGCCCCAGTCCCCCCAGCTGTACAAGCAGCTGCTCATGCTGTCTGGCTTTGACCGGTACATGCAGGTGGCGCGCTGCTTCCGCGACGAGGACCTGCGGGCCGACCGCCAGCCGGAATTCACCCAGATCGACTTCGAGATGAGCTTTGTAGACCAGGAGGATGTGATGGCCATCGGCGAGGGCTTCATCCAGGAGGCGTACCGGGAGATATGCGGCGTGGAGATTCCCCTGCCCCTGCCCCGCCTCACCTGGGACGAGGCCATGCGCCGCTTCGGCAGCGACAAGCCCGACCTGCGCTTCGGGCTTGAGCTCACCGACGTGAGCGGCCTGCTGCAGGGCACCGGCTTCAAGGTGTTTGCCGGGGCTTTGGCAGAGGGCGGCTCTGTGCGGGGCATCTGCCTGAAGGGGGAGGCGGAGAAGCTTTCCCGGAAAGAGATTGACAAGCTGCAGGAGTGGATTAAGGCCTACGGGGCCAAGGGCCTGGCCTGGACCCGCCTGGCAGAGAAGGAAACCTCCTCCTATGAAAAATTCCTCACCCAGGAGGAAAGCGCCGCCATCCGGGCCGCCATGGGGGCGGAGCCGGGGGACGTGCTGTTCCTGGTGGCCGACGGCGACAATTCGGTGGTGTTTGCCTCTCTGGGCGCCCTGCGGTGCGAGCTGGCGCGCCGGTTCGACCTCATCGACGCCTCCAGGCCCTGCCTGCTGTGGGTGACGGACTTCCCCCAGTTCGAGTACAGCAAGGAGGAGGACCGGTACGTGGCCATGCACCACCCCTTCACCGCTCCCCGGGACGAGGACCTGGACAAGCTGGAAAGCGACCCGGGCCACGTGTACGCCAAGGCCTACGACATGGTGGCCAACGGCTACGAGCTGGGCGGCGGCTCCATCCGTATCAACGACCCTGAGGTGCAGGAGCGCATGTTCCAGGCGCTGGGCTTCACCCCAGAGCAGGCCCAGGCCCGGTTCGGCTTCCTGCTGAACGCCTTCCGCTACGGCGCGCCGCCCCACGGCGGCATGGCCTGGGGCCTGGAGCGGATTATGATGGTGCTGCTGGGGGTGGACAACATCCGCGACGTGGTGGCCTTCCCCAAGGTGGCTTCCTCTGCAGAGCCCATGAGCGGCGCCCCCGGGCGGGTAGACCCGAAGCAGCTGGCAGAGCTTGGCATTGCCCTGCTGCCCGGGGAAGAAAATACCTGACATGGGAAGCCGGGTCAATTACCAGAAGGAGCTGGAGCGGCTTCTGGAAGGGCTTCCCCAGGGCGGCCCGCCGCCCCGGCTGTTCCTGCACGCCTGCTGCGCCCCCTGCAGCAGCTATGTGCTGGAATACCTGTCTCAATATTTTTCCATCACCCTGTTTTACTACAACCCCAACATCTCCCCCCAGGAGGAATACCGGAAGCGGGTGCAGGAGGTGCGCCGCCTGACGGCGGAAATGCCCCTGAAGCACCCGGTGCTGGTGGAGGAAGGCCGCTACAAGCCCCAGGAATTCGTTCAGGCGGCCAAGGGCCTGGAGAACGTGCCGGAGGGCGGCGAGCGGTGCTTCCGCTGCTATGAGCTGCGCCTGCGGGAGTCTGCCCGCCTGGCCGCCGCCGGGGGGTACGACTGGTTCTGCACCACCCTTTCCATCAGCCCCAAAAAGAACGCGGAAAAGCTGAACGAGATTGGGGGACGGCTGGGCCGGGAATATGGGGTGCGCTACCTGCCCTCGGACTTTAAAAAGCGGGAGGGGTACAAGCGCTCCATCGCCCTTTCCCAGGAATACGGCCTGTACCGGCAGGATTACTGCGGCTGCGCGTTCTCCCGCCTGGAACGGGAGCAGCGCAAGGCCGCCCAGGAGGCGGAAGCCACATGAAAAAGGAAAAGGACAAAAAGAAAAAGCGCGACCAAAAGCAGGCGGCTTCCCAGGCTGCCCGGCAGGACGCCCAGCCGGCGGAGGACAGCCGCCCCCTGGACTATTTTCTGTCGGTGGCGGGCGGCAAGTGGAAGCTGCGCATTCTGTGGGCCCTGCACCAGGAAAGCCCCGCCCGGTACCGGGCGCTGCGCAGCCGGGTGCCCGGCATCACCGACATGATGCTGAGCCAGAGCCTGCGGGAGCTGACGGAGGACGGCCTTCTTCTGCGGGAGCAGTATGAAGAAATCCCCCCCAGGGTAGAGTACGCCCTTTCCCCCGCCGGCGCGTCCCTGGCCGCCCTGCTGGAGCAGGTGGCGGCCTGGGAGCGGCAGGCCCGCAGGTAAGCCCGCGGGAACTGACGGAGGTAACGGTATGGAGTATGAAATCCACAGGATACGGCCGGAGGACTTTGACGCGGTGTGCGGCAGCCTGTGGGATGTGAAGGGAAACCAGGCCATGGCAGAGCAGTTCCGCCGCCAGGCCCTGGCGGGCACGCGGGAAATTTTCGCCTGCCGGCTGGAGGGGCGGTGGGCGGCGGAGGCCGCCCTGGTGTACCAGATGGAGGGCCCGCACTACACCGTGCCGGGGCAAAGGGCCTACCTTTCCCATTTTCTCACCGCCCAGGGGCTGCGGGGCCGCGGCATCGGCGCCGCCATGGCAGAGCGCCTGTTCGCCCACGCCGCCGGGCTGGGCCTTCGGGAGCTTTCTGTGGGGGTGGATTTGGACAATTACCATGCGCTGCGCTTTTACCACCGCCTGGGCTTTACCACCCTTTTGTTTGTGGGGGAGGACGAGGGCGGCCGCTTTCTCAAGCTGCTCAAGCGCCTGTGACGGCCCCTTTCCCGAAAAGCCGCCCAAAATCCTCCTGCGTTTTCTTCGGGCGCATCATTTCGCGTCCTTTGCAATCCGTCTGGGCAGCCGGTCGTTTCCGGCAAGCGGAGGGGCCGCCGGATGAGCAGGCCCCTCTCCCCTTTTTCTCCGCGCATCATTTTTTATCAATCCCTGTGCCGCAGGCCCTTCCCCCGCCGGGGAGCAGGCTTCCGCCGGGGATCAGAAAGGCTGTCGCATTATGTTCCATTCAAGAAATCCGTTGTACCGGGATCCGGTGGGGGCGGTGGAGGAAGGCACGCGGGTCCATTTCCGCATCACGGTCCCCCGGGATCTGCACTGTTCGGCGGCGCGCCTGCTGATGCACCAGGACGGCGGCCCGGACGAGACGCTGGGCATGTTCTGGTGCGGCATGAACGGCGAGGCGTACGAGTGGTGGGAATGCCATTTCACTCCCTCTGCCGCCGGGCTGTATTTTTATGAATTCTTCATCGACACCTGGCGGGGCTGCCTGCGGCTGGGCCGCGGCTTCTGCGGGGAGGACGCGGTAGATCCCAAAGCCCCCTGCTGGCAGATGACCGTCTACGAAAAGGGCTTTTCCACCCCGGACTGGCTGGCCGGGGGCGTTATGTACCAGATTTTCCCCGACCGGTTCCATGCCTCTCAAACACCGAAGGAGGGCGTGCCGGAGGACCGGTTTCTGCGGGACGACTGGGGCGGCGAACCGGTATGGCGGCCCAACGAGAAGGGCGAGGTGACGAATTCCGACTATTTCGGCGGCGACCTGAAAGGGATCGGGGAAAAGCTGCCCTACCTGAAAAGCCTGGGCGTCACCTGCCTGTACCTGAACCCCATCTTCGAGGCCCACTCCAACCACCGGTACAACACGGCGGACTATTCCCGCATTGACCCGCTGCTGGGCGCCGAGGAGGATTTCCGCCTTCTGTGCCAAAAGGCCGGGGAGCTGGGGATCCGGGTGCTGCTGGACGGCGTGTTCAGCCACACCGGCAGCGACAGCGTCTATTTCAACCGGGAGGGCAGGTACCCGGGCCCGGGGGCGTACCAGTCGCAGGAATCCCCCTATTTCCCCTGGTACACCTTCCAGAAATGGCCGAACCGCTACGAAAGCTGGTGGGGCTTCCTCACCCTGCCCAACGTGAAGGAAACCGACCCGGCCTACAACCGCTACATCAACGGCCCGGGCGGCATTGTGCGGGGCTGGCTGGAAAAGGGGGCCTCTGGCTGGCGGCTGGACGTGGCCGACGAGCTGCCCGACGATTTTCTGGACAACCTGCGCCGGGCCGCCAAAGAGCAGGATCCGGAAGCTCTTGTTCTGGGCGAGGTGTGGGAGGACGCCTCCACCAAATCCGCCTACGGCAAGCGGCGGCGGTACCTGCTGGGCCGCCAGCTGGACAGCGTGATGAACTATCCCTTCCGGGACGCCGTCCTGGGCTTTCTCACCGGGGCCGACCCAGGGGAGATGATGGATCGGATTTTGCAGATTGTGGAAAATTATCCGCCCCAGGTGCTGCGGCTGCTGATGAACCACATCGGCACCCATGACACCGAGCGCGCCCTCACCGTGCTGGGGGGCGAGCCGGTGGGAAACCGGGGCCGGGAATGGCAGAGCCGCACCTTCCTCTCGCCTGAGCAGCGCAGGAGGGGCATGCAGCTGCTGAAGCTGGCCGCCGTGCTGCAGTTCACCCTGCCGGGCGTGCCCTGTATTTACTATGGGGACGAGGCCGGCATGGAGGGCTACAAGGATCCCTTCAACCGCCGGGGCTACCCATGGGGCGGCGAGGAAAAGGACCTGGTGGAGTGGTACCGCCGCCTGGGCGCCATGCGGGCCCGGTGCCGCTGCCTGCGGGAGGGCGGAATGGAACCCATGGCGGTGGACGGCAGCCTGCTGTCGTACTACCGCTTCGACGGGGAGGATTCGCTTTTCTGCGCGGTAAACCGGGGGGACGCCCCCCGCATTCTGTACCTGCCCCAGGAATGGCGGCGGGCAGAGGCCCTGTTCGGCACCTCGGCGGCAGAGGACGGCGGCGTGTTTCTTCCGCCCCTGGGCTGCGCCGTGCTGCATCTGCAGCCCCCCGCCCCCGAGCCGGAGACGCCCCCCGCACCCGAGGAATCCCCGGAGGAAGCCCCTCTTCCCCCCGCCCGCACCGCGTCTGAGCTGGCTTCCCGGGGGCCGCAAAAGAAAAAATAAGAAATCTGGAAAAAAAGCTTGCAATTCCCCGCAAAATATGCTAAGATACTATAGCAGCTTGAAAGAAGCTGCTACACGCGCTCGTAGCTCAGCTGGATAGAGTGTCTGACTACGAATCAGAAGGTCAGGGGTTCGAGTCCCTTCGGGCGCGCCAGAGAAAACCGCATAGCACAGCCATTTTTTGGGCATGTGCTATGCGGTTTTTCTTATCTCATAATGGTTCTGACTACTTTTTGACTACTTTTCTATTTTTTGGGCCCTCTCCATCATCCCCCGCTTGGGCGAAAAAGATGTCAATTTTTTTCGCAATATTTGCTACATCCTGCGCCTCGATGTGGCTGTAAATATTGGCAGTCATCTGAATGCTACTGTGCCCCATGAGGTATTGGGCCCGTTTGAGATGGACACCAGCGAGAACCAGGCTTGTGCAATAGGTATGGCGCAGCATGTGCGGCGTTACCCGAAAGGGAACAGCAGCCGCTATTTTGTCCCATAATCGTTTGAATGCTATTTGGGTCATGGGGTTGCCGTCGGCGGTAGTAATAACATACAGGTTGCGGCGCGGCGCTGAGTCGAGCATAGCTTGAAGGGAAGCGGGGATGGGAATTGCCCTGTGGGCGGCTTTTGTTTTTAACTCTTGATTTGGGTCAGGACGATTACCAATAAACGTTACAGCCCGGTTCACAGTGAGCACACCATCTTTGATATCACCCCATTGCAGGCCCAGGGCTTCCTCGCGCCGCAGGCCACAGTACAGGCAGAGGCCGCAAAGCAGCGCGGCCCGATGATCGTCTATCTTCGCTGCAGCGTCAAAAAGAGCGCTCGTTTCTTCTGTGGTGAGATATTTTTTCTTCGGCGGCGCGTTGTGCTTTGTGATGGAGGCACCCATTGCGGGGTTACTGGAAATTAAATGGTTCTCCATTGCCGTGCGAAAAATTTGTTTCAGGGTGATGAGCACTTTGTTTTGCGTGCTTTCCGATTTATCTGCTACAGCCTGCATTACCTCCTGAATATGTACCGGGCGGACATCCCGTAGCGCCATAGCGCCGATATGCTCCATGATGTGTTTGTTGTATGCATTGCGATACATCGACACCGTTTTTGCGCGCTTTTTGCTCTTGTACGTTTCCAGCCACTTCTTGGCCCACTCGCCCACAAGGGTATGATCATCCAGCACCAGCCCGGCCCGTTCCTGGGCGCGGATTTCATCCACCTGCCGGTTGATTTCCGCCAGCGTGCGGCCGTAGACAAATTTCTGTTTGCCGCTGGCCAGAGTGATTTTCTTTTGATACCTTCCATCTGCTCTTTTCTTCATGATACCCCCTACCTTATAACATGAAATCGCGGGAAGTTGTGCGCCAAATGTGCGCCAAAACCTCCCGCCGAGCAGCCTAATGCTGCAGCAACTTCATGGAGAAGAAGTGCACAACCCGCAGCGTTTGAATGCTTGCTGTATTCAACATGCGGATGATAGCCTCTATTAATTCTTCCCGGTTGTTCATTACGTTCCCGCCCCTTCTATGGCCCCAGCGGGCGGCCTGGGGAGCTTTTTTGCGGCCCGGTAGCCTTTCGCCCTACCGAAATAATAGGCCAGTACAAGCGCGTCACAAAGGGAATCTTTCTTTGTTCCGTCCCTGGCAGTTTCAAGAAAGGCCGAATATTCACAAGTGGTCAGTTCATAGTAGTTTGCTGTCTTCTCTGGAATCCTCGTTCTCTCTATGTACCTCTGGATTCTCTCAATTTCACTCATGGAAGGGCGTTCTACTTTAGAACCTCCCTGTGGTATCTGCTGCATTTCGAGCACTCTCCCTTCATCCTGCCTTCTGCTGTTTCACGCGGGCTGCTATATGGTGGGAGAGCGCCCCAGGGCAGGCAGTAACGGCCCGAATCGCATCGGCCACATGAATCCCAAACAGGATTCCCGCGTCCCCGTGGGCGGCGCTTACGCCGTTGACTGCATTTTCCAGACGGAACCACAGGCTTTGCGGAAGATAACCCCGCGCCTGCTCCATGAGAGGATCCAATTCCTCCCAGGCTCTTTTCACAAGAGCATCCTTCTCCTGCGCTTCCTGCCATGCGCTTGTCTGCGTGACGGCGCTCATAATATCTTCCATGATTTCCAGTTCCTTGTTCATCGGTCTATTTCCTCCTTGTTTTTTGGAGGGGACTATGATAAACTGTCACCATAGCCCCCCTTCCGGGGTTACAGGCTCCTATATCCATTTAGCTTGGTCGGCGGTTCGGATATGGGGGCTTTCTTTATGCCAGCACAAAGCGGCGGTTGGTGGTGCTTTTCATAAACCGCTCCGCGATCTCTGGCAGGGCCTTCTTCAGCGCGGCGGTATCCATGCGGCTACTGGTGACGGGCTTCCAGGTAATCTTCCAATCAGACCCGCTGAGGGTATCAAGCCCCCGGGCCTGCATTTGCTCTTTCAAGCTGTCCTGAATGGATTCGATTTCTGCGGCCAGTTCGTCCGCCATCCTGCGGAGCTCCCGCAGCTCCTTCACTCTGCTGTCAATCTCGTTGATACTCATTGCATTTTCCTCCTTTGTTGAGGACAGCGCCGGGGGGCTTTGCAGGTACTTCCCTTTCTCCGTATCCGTTCCCGGCCTTACGCTGCCTTCTTGTTTCGGCTTCCGCTTACTCCGTCTGCTTCCGCTGTCCTCTTGACTGTGATTATAGTATAGCATATCTAAGCCTATATATCAATTGGTAGCTTTTACAAATATCTAGGCTTATATTTGTTTAAAATGTATCTAGGCATATATTTAAATTTGTGCTATAATTGAATAAACAATGGGGAGGCATCGATATTTTATATACATAGCCCTCACTGAAAGGAGGAAAACATGGCGGAAAAAACACCAGCTCAAAAAAAGGCTCAGCAAAGGTACATGGAGAAATTTGCTGTTGCAAGAGTGAGAATGGACAAACAAAAATATGACACGGTTCAAACTCATGCCGCAATACAGGGGGAATCTGTAAACGGCTTTATTAATCGTGCTATTGACGAAACAATAGAGAGAGACAACGGCGCTCCTGCGGCCTCTGAGGGGGCGGAAAAAGAAAAGCCCCAGGCATAGCGCCCAGGGCTTGACATGGTGGCCGTGGTGGCCTATAATGAACGTAGAAAGGGCGCTGCGGCAAGCGGTTAGCCCAGATACAAAGTTACAGCTTCAAAAGAAACCGTCACCCTGCCCGGTGGCGGTTTCTGCTTTTCACAATAATCGTAACGGTGAACCGCCCGATATGTAATGTGATACGCATGAGCCTCACCCCCTCTCTGGGGATGTGACTAACCGCCCGCCGACTTGTGCAGCGCCCAGCCCTCCAAAGAGAGCCAGAGACAGAATAACACAAATTCCGCCAAAAAGCAAGAGAAAAGGGAGTTGCCCCACGGAAATCAATTTTAGAGACAAAGCATGCGCAAAGTGCTA
>DVMK01000068.1 GCA_018715025.1 Candidatus Caccousia avistercoris | reverse complement strand
TTTGAAAAAGGTGGACGAAAACTTTAACATTTGCCTTTTTGCAGCTTCTTCTACTATCTAAAAACCCCCGGCAGCGGCGCTGGAAAGCGCTTTGCCGGGGGTCTTTTTGCCTGCCGGGGGGCAAGGCGTTGTAGTTACAGAAACCGGAAGAAGAAAAGGTAAAACACAAGGCCGAATACAGCCAGCACCAGCAAAAGCGCCGGAACAAACACAATCAGCGCCGCCAAAATCATGGCGGGACGATCCTTTTTTTCCAAAGGAGTATTTTTAATCTCCTTCTCAAACCGTTCCTCCGCCTTTTTCACGTCAACGACGCGGCGGATTTTCTTTTGGAAAAACATGGCTTCAGCCCTTCTTCTGTTTCAAAGGGAAATGGCAGGCGATGTAATGGTTGTTGCCCATGTCGCGCCATTCCGGAACCTCCTGCATGCACTTTTCCTGGCAGTACCGGCACCGGGTGTGGAATTTGCACCCGGAAGGCGGGTTCACCGGGCTGGGAATGTCGCCCTCCAGCAGGATCCGTTCCCGGCCGCCGTTGTCCTCCTCTGTGGTGGGAATGGCGGAGAGAAGGGCCTCTGTGTAGGGGTGCAGGGTGTTGGCGAACAGCTCTTCCGCGTCTGCCAGCTCTACCAGGTTGCCCAGGTACATTACGCCGATGCGGTCGCTGATGTACTTCACCACGCTCAGGTCGTGGGTGATGAACAGGTAGGTAAGGCCCGCCTTCTCCCGCAGGTCAGAAAGCAGGTTCAAAATCTGAGACTGGATGGACACGTCCAGGGCGGAAACCGCCTCGTCGCATACCACGAATTTCGGCTGCAGGGCCAGGCTTCGGGCAATGCCGATGCGCTGGCGCTGGCCGCCGGAGAACTGGTGGGGGTAGCGGTTGAACATGTACGAGGCCAGGCCGCAGTCCTCCATCACCTGGAAGATATATTCCTTCATGGCCGGGTCGCCGCGCTTGAAAATCCCGTGGGAGGTAAGCCCCTCCCCAATGATCTGGCCCACCGTCATGCGGGGGTTCAGGGAGGAGTAGGGATCCTGGAAAATCAGCTGCAGATCCTTCCGCAGCACCCGCATCTCCTTGGGGGGGAGTTTTTTCAGGTCAATTTCCTTCCCGTCCTTGTGGTAGATGATGTCGCCGTGGGTCTGCGGGTACAGCTGCAAAATGGTGCGCCCAAAGGTGGACTTGCCGCAGCCGGACTCGCCCACCAGGCCCAGGGTTTCCCCTTCGTAAATGGTGAGGGAGATGCCGTCGTTGGCCCGCACATACCGCTGCTTTTCCCGCAGCTTTGTCTTTTTTACCGGGAAGTACTGCTTCACGTCCCGGATTTCCAGCAGAACCTTCCGGTTGTCGTTTTTCTCACTCTGCATGCTCTTGTCTCACCGCCTTTTCCGCGTAGAAGCAACGCACCAAATGGTTGGGGCCCACCTCGCTGAGGGGGGGCTCTGCCTCGGTGCACTTTTTGGTGCAGTACTTGCACCGGGGGGCGAACTTACAGCCCTGGGGCAGGTACAGCGGGTTGGGCACCGCGCCGGGAATCGCCTCCAGCTTTTCTCCCTTAGGGGTGGTAAGCCGGGGAATAGAAGTCATAAGCCCTTCGGTGTAGGGGTGGGAGTACACGCCCTTGTGGAAAATCTCATAGGCGTCCGCCTTCTCCACAATCTGCCCGCAGTACATGACGGCCACCTCGTCGGCCATCTCGTGAATGACGCCCAGGTCATGGGTGATGAAGAGAATGGAGGTGCCGGTCTGGCTCTTCAGCTCGTTCATCAGCTTCAAAATCTGCGCCTGAATGGTCACGTCCAGGGCGGTGGTGGGTTCGTCTGCAATGAGCAGCTTGGGCCGGCAGGCCAGCGCCATGGCGATCATCACGCGCTGGCGCATGCCGCCGGAAAGCTGGAAGGGGTACTGCTTGGCCACCCGCTCCGGGTTGGGGATTTTCACGTCGGCCAGAAGAGAAACCGCCTTGGCCCTGGCCTGCTGCTTCTTCATGTTCTGGTGGATCCGCAGCACCTCGCCAATCTGCCGCTCTACGGTGAACACCGGGTTCAGAGAGGTCATGGGCTCCTGGAAAATGACGGAGATCTCGTTGCCCCGGATATGGTACATCTCTTTGTCGGTGCACTTGCGGATGTCCTTGCCGTCAAAGGTGATGTCGCCGCTTTCAATGTAGCCGTTGCCGTCAAGAAGCCGGATGATGCTCATGGCGGAAACGCTCTTGCCGGAACCGGACTCGCCCACAATCCCCAGGGTTTTGCCTGCCTCCAGGGAATAGGTGACGTCGTTCACCGCCTTCACAATGCCCTTTTTCGTCTTGAAATACGTATGAAGATTTTTAACCTCCAGCAAACTCATGCCGCCGCTCACCTCTCTTTCGATTTGGGATCAATCGCATCCCGCAGGCCGTCGCCGATGCAGTTGATGCTGATGGTGCACAGGCCCAGCACCACAGACGGGAACAGCCAGCGCCACCAGTAGTTCTCGATGACCTGGCCGCTCTGCGCGCCGTTGAGCATGTTGCCCCAGGTGGCGTTGGGCTCGGCCACGCCGAACCCAATGAAGGAAAGGGAGGATTCCGTCAGCATGCAGGTGGCGAAGTCCAGGGTGGCGTTCACAATAATTACGGTGATGATGTTGGGGACAATGTGACGGAAGATGATGCCGAATTCCTTCACGCCAAGGGCCTTGGCGGCGGTGACGAACTCCTGCTCCCGCTCTGCCAGCACGCTGCCGCGCACCAGGCGGGCAATGCCGGGCCAGGAGAGAACGCCCAGAATGACCATGATGAGGATGATTCGCTGTGTTTCCGAAATACTGTTCCCTAAAATACTGGAAAGAATAATACAGAATGGCAGGAACGGCACGGAAGAGACAATCTCCGTCAGACGCATGAGGATATTGTCCACCTTGCCGCCCTTGTAGCCGGAGATGCCGCCCACCAGGATGCCGATGAAGGTGGAGATGACAACCGCAATGGCGCCCACCGTCATGGTCATGCGGCCGCCCACCAGCAGGCGGCGGAAGATGTCGCGCCCCAGGTTGTCGGTGCCCATCAGGTAGCCGTCCAGGCCCCAGGAGGAGACGTTGCCGTTTTCGTCAATGGCGTAGGTGGCGTAGTAGCCTGCATCCACCTGAGACACAGGAGCGTCCATAGCGGGGGCGCTGGCCTGGCCGTGGGTGTTGTCGCCCCAGCTGGCCGCCGTGCCGTCGTCCAAAATGACGGTGTAGTGGTACCGCCCGCCGGAGATGGAGACGGCGCGGCCCTGAAGCTCCTGGGGAACGTTGCAGGTGCCGTTGATGTTGTTGCCCCAGGTGTGGATGCGCCCGTCCGACGTGACGGCCGCGCCGCTCTCGTCGGAGAGATCAAAGTCCACCACGTCGCCCTGGATCTCCTCCGGGATGTTCACATAGGCGGAACTGCTGCCGGAGACGAGGGGAACGATCCGGCCGTCCTCCGTCAGCGCCATGACCATGTTCGTGCTCTGGGCCACTTTTGCAATGCTGCCCTGCACCTCGTCCGGCACGGAAATGTTCAGCAGGTACTGGCTGCCCCAGCTGTAAAGCTTTCCTTCCTCCGTGAGGGCCAGCGAAATCTGGTAGCCCGCCTCCAGCTGCTTGATGGGCGTGCCGCCCATTTCCAGCTGCATGGGAACCTGCTCCAGGCCCATGCGGTTGTTGCCCCAGGTGAACACCTGGCCCTCTTCGTTGGCGGCCAGCACGTGGTCCAGGCCGGCAGAAACCATAATAAGCCTGCCGGTTTCTTCGCTGGAGGGGATGCTGCGCAGCTTGTCGTTGGGCAGGGTGCCCCATTCGTAAACGGTGCCGTCCTTGTCCAGGCCCACCGAGAAGGTGCTGCCCACAGAAATATCCTGGGCGTTGCCCTGCAGGGCGGACGGCACCTTGATCATGCCGAAGCCGGGGGCCACGTTGGCCTGGGTTACGTCCTGGTAATACAGGTTGATGGGGTAGAAGAAGGGCAGGATGATGCAGCACAGGAAGATCACCACAAAGCAGATGACCCCCGCCATGGCGATTTTGTCATGCACAAAGGACTGAAGGGCCATGCGCATGGGGCTTTGGAGGAGCTCCTCCTCTTCCTGCGGCATGCCGCCCAGCACCATGCGCTGGGCAGCCTTGCCCATGGTAGAGCGCCGGGGCGCTTTCTTTTTCTTTTCAGCCATGCGTTTCCCCCCTTAGTTTTCCAGCCGCACACGCGGGTCTACCAGCGTGTAGGCAATATCCATGATCACGTTGCCCGCCAGCGAGAGAAGCACGTAGAACATCTGCATGGTAAGCACAATGGAGAAATCCCGGTTCATCAGGCCGTCGATGAGCATCTTGCCCAGGCCGTTCCACAGGAATACGGATTCAATGACCACAGAACCGCCGAACAGGCCGATGATCCACCAGGTGGTAATGGTGACCACCGGGATGAGGGCGTTGCGGAAGGCATGCACATAGATGACGGTTTTTTCCCGCAGGCCCTTGGCCCTGGCGGTTTTAATGTAGTCCATGCGCAGCACGTCAATCATGGCCGCCCGCACATAGCGGGTAATGCCGCCAATGCCTGAAACAGACATAACCAGCACCGGCAGCGCCATGTGCCACAGCATGTCCAGCGTGCCCTGCAGGCCCCCGGCGTCCATGCCCGGGGAACGCACGCCGCTGATGGGGAAGATGGGAATCTTCACCGCAAAGGCAAAAATGGCAAGCAGGGCAATGATGAAGCTGGGAATGCTGTAGCCGATGATGGTGACCACCTGCACCGCTTTGTCGAACACGCCGTTTTTGCGCACCGCTGTGAGAATGCCCAGCGGAACCGAAATGACGAACACCACAATCATGGTGAGCAAATTGAGCAGGATGGTGTTGAGCATAGGCGAGCCGATCACGTCGATCACCGGCCGCTGGTACTGGGTAGAGTAGCCGAAGTTGCCTGTCAGCATGTTGGACATCCAGGCGAAGTACTGCACCGGCAGGGGCTGGTTCACGCCCAGCTGCTCCGCCGTGCGGTCGTACAGTTCCTGGTAAGCGTCCGGCCTCATGCTGGTGCGCAGGCTGCCCAGCATGGCGTCCACCGGGTCGCCCGGCATGGACTTATAGATGAAGAACATCAAAATGGAGATGATAAAGAAAACGAAAATGATATAAATGAACCGTTTCAGCAGATATTTTCCTTTTCCCATTCACCTTTCCCCCCGTAATAGAGTAGCGCGCAGAAAGCCCGCCCGAAAAAAGCAGGCGGAACCCGGACTTCAGGCCGGATTCCGCCGAAGAAAATCTTTTTAGCCGATGGAAGCGTCAAGAACTGCTCTGGACCAGGGCCAAATGGCGTCGGAGGTCTCCCAGTTCTGCACCTTCGGATTATAGAAATCAAAGTATTCGTCGGAATAGAGCGGGATGTCCGGCAGCTTTTCGTTCCAAACCTTGATGAACTCGCGCCAGCTGTTCAGCCAGGTCTCGTTGTCGTCGTAGGGGATGGACTTCAGGGCCCAGGCGGCGGCGTCAAGCTCGTCGTCGGCAATCCAGTTGGAGTTGTAGCCGCCCTGCATCCACGCCGGATCCTTGGAGTAGAAGTACCACAGATTGTTCTGTACCGGAATACCGGTAGCCAGGTTGTACATGTTGTAGATCTTGTCGCCGGTGTGCATGATGGCGTTCTGCAGGGTTGTAAAGTCCATGGTGGTGGTGTTCAGCTGCATGCCGGCCGCCTCCATGTTGGCAGGCAGCATGGTGGCCAGCAGGTCAGCCACCGGGTTGTCCTCCGAAGCGGCCCACTCGATAATCAGGGGCCGCAGCTCGCCGTCCACCTCCTTGTAGCGCACGCCCTCGCCGGAGTAAGGCTGGCCGTCCTCGCCCAGGGTCCAGCCGTCGGCCTCCAGCAGCTCGATGGCGGATTCCACGTTCATCTCATAGGTGTTCAGGTTCTCGTTGATCCAGTCGATGGAGTCCTGGTATTCCCACTGGGCCAGGCCGTAGAAGCTGTGGGCCACAGCGCCGTAGCCGCCGGTGTACTGGCGGACGAACTCGTTCCGGTCCAGGCAGTAGGCGATGGCCTGCCGCACGTTCGCAGAGTCGGTGGGGAACTGGCTGCAGTCGAACTGGATTTTGCCGTAGCCGTTCCGGTAGTAGGAGGAGTAGTTTACTACGCCCTCGTCGGCCAGGTCAAGGCCGGCCTCGACGGTTTCGCCGCCGCTCACCTGAGAAAGCAGGTCTACGTTGCCGGCTTCCAGCTCGTTCATCATGGTGTCGTTGGAAACCAGACGCACGATCACCGTCTCAATGGTGGGCTTTACGCCCCGGTAATCGCCGGCATACTGGGGGTTAATCTTGAGCACGGCCTCCTGGGCGGAAACGTCGAAGGAATCGAACAGGTAGGGGCCGCAGACAACCTGCGGGTTGGCGCGGTAGCCGGTCTCCGGATCGTTGACGGTGGTTTCCAGCAGCTCAGAGGTGAACTCGCCGGTAATGGAGGCGCCGGCCTCAGAATCCACCACGTCGGCGTCCGGGGCAATCACGTGCATCGGGCGGGGCCGGATGCCGCCGAAAGCAATGTCAAAGTGATCCGGCAGCTCAGAGGCCTTCACCGTGACAGAGAAGGTCATGTCGTCAATCAGACGGACGCCGGCAAAATTCTCCGTGGTGCCGTTGAAGAACTCGTCGTAGCCCACCAGGGAATAGCCGGTCTGGCTGGGGTAGCCGATTTCGGCCATCTCCGGGCTGCTCTGCAGCAGAACGGCGAACACGTAATCCTTGGCGGTGACGGGGGTGCCGTCGCTCCACACCAGGCCGTCGTTGATGGTAACGGTGTAGGTGCGGCTGCCGTCCTCATTGTCCACCTCTTCGTGGCTGGCCACCACGGTGGGGTCGTACTCAAAAGCGCCCTCCTTGGTGGAGACAACGGTGTCGTAGCCGTGAATCAGGTCGTACATGGTGTAGTTGGTGCCGGCGTTGGAGAAGCTTGTGTCATAAAACTCGCTCTCCATCTGGGTAACGGTGCCGATGATGAGCTGGTTTTCCACCTCTTCGCTCGGAGCCGGCTCCGAGGCGGCATCGGACGCGGCCGCTTCCGATGAGGCATTCTGATCGTTGGTGACAGTTTCTTGCCCGCCGCAAGCCGCCATGGAGAAAGCCATAGCGCCCGCCAGCAGCAGGGAAAGCAATCTTTTCTTCTTCACTTTTTTTCTCCTTCCTCTCTGTCTGAGAAGTAGATGCTGCCATGCCATCGGCACAGGGCCGGAAAGCCGGTTTTCGGCTTAAACCTGTTACTGTGCTAAATTGTGACAGTACTATGAATAGCGTTCTTATTCTATCAAACCACTGGGGAAAGATCAAGCAGATTGTGAAAGATTCGACATATTACTGAATTTGCTTTGACTGAATCTGTACGGATATGGTAGATTTCCTGAAAAACCGCATAGCAATGCGCTTTTCCGCTTTTTTGCGACGATAAATCAACTTGATAAAGAGGTAGCGCAAAAGACCGCGCCGGAGCGTTCGGCACCCCGGCGCGGCACGAGAATAAACAGGAGAAAATTATTCGGAAAGAGCTTCCATTTCTGAAATGAGCTGGTCGAACAGCTTCAGGGCGTCCTTCACCGGGGCAGGGGTGGAAATGTCCACGCCCGCGCCCTTCAGCAGAGACACCGGGTCGGTGGAGCAGCCGCCGCTGAGGAAGCCCAGGTAATCCTTCACGGCAGGCTCGCCCTCCTTCAGAATGCGCTGGGAAAGGGCAATGGCGCAGGAGAAGCCGGTGGCGTACTGGTACACGTAGAAATTGTAGAAAAAGTGGGGGATGCGGGCCCATTCCAGGGCGATTTCCGGGTCGGGCTCAATGTCCTCGCCGTAATAGTCCCGGTTCAGCTGGCCGTACTTCCGGCACAGGGCCTCGGCGGTGAGCGCCTGCCCGGCGCGGATCTGTTCGCTGCACCACAGCTCGAACTCGGCGAACATGGTCTGCCGGTACAGGGTGGTGCGGAACTGCTCCAGGAAGTAGTTGATCAGGTACGCCCTGGCCTTGGGCTCCTGGGTTTTGGCCAGCAGGTGCTGCATCAGCAGGGACTCGTTGCAGGTGGAGGCCACCTCCGCCACAAAGATCACATAGTCCGCGTAGGTGACGGTCTGGGTGTGGTTGGAAAGGTAAGAGTGCAGGGCGTGGCCCATCTCATGTACCAGGGTGAACACATCGTTCAGGGTGTCGGTGTAGTTCAGCAGCACGAAGGGGTGGCTGCCGTACACCCCGGCAGAGTAAGCGCCGGAGCGCTTGCCCTGGTTCTCGTACACGTCGATCCACCGGTTCTCGAAGCCTTCCTTCAAAATGGAAAGGTACTGCCCGCCCATAGGCGCCAGCGCCTCCAGCGCGATCTTCTTGGCCTCCTCAAAGGAGATTTCCATGTCCTGGTCGGCCACAATGGGGGTGTACAGATCGTAGTAGTGAAGCTTCTCTACCCCCAGCAGCTTCTTCCGCAGGCGCACATAGCGGTGCATGGCGGGGAAGCTTTCGTGTACGGCAGAAATCAGGTTGTGGTAAATTTCCACCGGCACCTCTGTGTGGTCCAGGGCGGCGTGCAGGGCAGAGGGGTAGCGCCTGGCGTTGGCGAAGAACTGCAGCTGCTTCATCTGCGCGCTCAGAATTGCGGCGGAGGTGTTCCGGAACTGGCCGTACACGCCGTACAGAGAGCGGAAGGCAGATTCCCGCAGGGTGCGGTCGGCAGACTGCATGAGGGGAATGAAGGTGCCGTGGGTTACCGGGTGTTTCTGGCCCTGGCTGTCCACCGCATCCGGGAACGCCATGTCGGCGTCGTTCAGAAAGCCGAAAATCTCATCCGGGGCCTGGGCCAGCTTCCCGGCAGAGGCCAGCAGCGCTTCCTCCGCGGGGGAGAGGGTGTGCTCCTTCTGGCGGCGGATCCGGTCCAGCACCAGCCGGTAATGCTCCAGGCCGGGGGCTTCCTGGTAAAAGGCCGCCAGCTTTTCCTCCGGAATATCCAGAATTTCAGGGGTCTGGAAGGCGGTGGCTTCCTCGGCCTCTACCAGAAGGTTCTGGGTCTGGGCGCTCATCTCCTGGTACACCGGGTTGCGGGTGTCCTCGTCGCTTTTGCGGAAGGCGTAAGAGGCAAGGGGCTCGCCGGCGCGGGTGAAATCGTCGCTCAGCTGCAGGTAGGCCAGCAGCGTCCCGCCGCTTTCGCCCAGGCGGCCCTGGTAGCTGCCCAGCTCTTTGATAATCCCCTGTACCCGGGCGTATTCTTCCCGCCAGGCCTCGTCAGTGGGGAACAGGTCGGTGATGGCCCAGGTAAAGCGGGGATCCGCTTCACTCCGGGTTGGAATCGTATGCTGCATGTGAAGATGCAACTCCTTTCGGTAAAAATAAAAACAAAAATACATTTTGTACTAAAATCTGCCCGGACGGAAGACTTTTCCTGCCCGCGGCATGGTTTTGGTACACGGAGGTATTGTACCTCAAAAACAGAAAAAGTACAACACCGGGGCGGCGTCTTGGCACGGCAGGAAAGACTATTGGTTTTTCCCGCCGCTTTTTGCCAGGTACGCCAGCGCCTCCTCCGGGGCCAGAGAAAATTCCTCCGCCAGCTGCCGGGCAATTTCCTCATCGCTCATATTGAGTTTGCGGCACATTCTGACAACGCCCAGAATAGCCTCCGCAAACCCTTCCTCGCGTCCCTCCTCGCGGCCCTCCTCCAGGCCTGCGGCACGGCCCTCCTGACGACCTTCCTCCAGGCCTGCAGCGCGGCCTTCCTGACGACCCTCCTCCAGGCCCTTCTGCCATGCATGATCGGCTACGCCCTTGCTCAGGTTGCACATAAGCGACACCTCCCTGTCTAAATGCTGTGTCATGCTGATTTGAAAATCTTCTTCCAAAGCCCGGCATTTCTGTTCCGGGCCGGTTTTGTCAGAGAGCAGTACGTTCAGCAGATCCAGCGCGCCGCTCTCGGTATCATCCCCCGCTTCCCCAAGACAGAGCATAACCGCCGACAGCAAATCGTAGTGGGACTTCTGCTCCTTCGCGCTGCCGATGAGGCTTTCCTCCGCGATGCGGTACCGGGTAATGGTATTTTTCCGGTTTTTCGGCGGGTTCATGCAGATCCAAATGGAGTATACCTTCTTAATCCTCTCATAATGGCCTTCCGTAAACTCCGTACCGTACTGGGCGGAGATCAGCCGGCTGCAGTAGTACAGCGCACGCTTGATCAAGGGATAACCGGGATAAAAATCGTTCTGCGCCTCCACATTTACAATCAGGCGGATAAGCTCCCCAGAAACGGGAGCGGCCGCCGTAAAGCGGATGTCATAGGCAACGGTTCCTTCCCGCAGGGTAGCGTCCTCGCCGCCCATACCGTGAATTCTGGGAACTTCATCCTGCGCTACCGGTTCCTCCCCCACCTGGGGCGTCCCTTCAATATATTGCTCGGCAATCTCGTTTACGCTGCAGTCCCGGTATTCTTCCAGGCAGCTTTTCATAATCCAGGCCAGAATGATTTTTTCGGACAGCAGGCGCTTGCACACGGCGTCATAACGGGCCTGCTGCTCCTCTATGCTGTACAGCTCCTTTGCCAGAGTGCTTTCTGTGTCCATCCCCCTCACCTCCCGCTTTTCCTTCCGGCCGCCCCCGCAGGAGCAGCCTCCTCTTACCATTTTTTATATTATAACACAAAGCCAGGGGAATTTGAAGGGGAGCGCGGCGAAAGATGGGCATAGTGAGACGGGCCCGCTCATATACTGGAATCGGGCCTCTCTGCGGCCCAATTTTCCAGGAAAGGTGAGGTACAGCCATGGAATATTCCGGAAGCATCCATTATTTTGTAGACGCCAACAGCTCCGCCGGGTATGTGGATCGGTATGAGTCCACCTTCGGCGGGCTGAAACAGGTGGAACAGCTGTGCGACTTCCCCGACGAGACGGCGGAGCGCCTGCTGTTTTATGTGCAGAACAAGGCGGCGGAAAAGAACCTGCGCACCGAGGTGATCCACAACTGCCTGACCAACCGTCCTATGGGGATCCTGCTGCCGGAGCTTTCCCGCGGCGTTATCAACCGGCAGACCTGGCGGCCCGGGGCGCTCTCCGCCCTGGCTTCTCTGGACAACGCCGCCCTGAACGGCGTGCGCTCCGCTCTCTCTCAGGCATGGAGTTATTTTGGAAAAGCAAGGTTAGTACATGACGAATGGGAAAAGATCTATATTGAAAACCTGGATTTTGCGGCGGCCGACGCCCTGGCGGAGGAAACCTGCGCCCGGCTGTTCGGCGGGGAAAGGGGGCGCGAGGGCGGCGGCGCGGTAGAGCGCTTCTTCGGGGCGGCCACCTGCCGCGGCCCGGTAGATTACATTCAAAACCTCACCGCAGGCCTGGAACGCCGGTTTTTCATCAAGGGCAGGCCCGGCACGGGAAAGTCCACCTTGCTGAAAAAGCTGGCCGCCGCCGCCAGGGAGGGCGGCTTTTTTACCGAAATCTACCGCTGCTCGCTGGACCCCAACAGCTATGACATGGTGGTGGTGCGGGGGCTGGGCCTGTGCGTTTTTGACAGCACTGCGCCTCACGAATATTTCCCGGAACGGGAGGGCGACCAGGTGATTGATATTTATGACGCGGCGGTGCGCCCGGGGACCGACGAAAAATACGCGGCCCAGCTTGCCCGGCTGGAGGGGCGCTACCAGTCCCTGGTGAAGCAGGCGCGGGAATGCCTGCTGGCCGCCAAAGAGGGCATGGAGGACTTCCAGCGGGAAGCGCTGCCCCGGTTCAGCCCGGGGGCGCTGGCGGGCCTGCAGGAAGGCCTGGCAGAGCGCCTGTTCGCCTCGGGGCCGGCTGCCTGAGCGCCCCGTTTCCCCCGGCCGCCGGCCGGGGGATTTTTGTTGTGTTTTCGCAGAGAATATGATAAAATTATAACAAAAGCGGCCCGCGGGGCTTGCGGGAAAACGGCTTCTGTTCAAAACGAAAAAAGCCCGGAGAAAGAATGGAGAAATGCGCTATGATGAAAGGGAAAACGGTCCTGCTGGGGGTCAGCGGAGGCATCGCGGCCTACAAGGCCGCCTATGTGGCCAGCGGGCTGGTGAAGCTGGGGTGCGACGTGCATGTGATTCTAACGGAGCATGCCGTGAATTTCATCAATCCCATTACCTTTGAAACCCTCACAGGCAACAAGTGCCCGGTGGATACCTTCGACCGCAATTTTGAATTCCAGGTGGAGCATGTTTCCCTGGCGAAAAAGGCGCAGCTGTGCATCATCGCCCCGGCTACCGCCAACGTGCTGGCCAAGCTGGCCCACGGCCTGGCGGACGACATGCTCACCACAACGGTGCTGGCCTGCCAGTGCCCCAAAATCGTGTTCCCCGCCATGAACACCAGAATGTACGAGGCCGCCGTCACCCAGGACAACCTGGCGCTGCTGCGGAAGTACGGCTACACGGTGGCGGAACCAGCGGAAGGGCGGCTGGCCTGCGGGGATGTGGGGGCAGGAAAAATGCCCGAGCCTGAGGTGATTTTGGAGTACGCCTGCCAGGCGCTGGAATACGAGAAGGATATGGAGGGCCTGCGGCTGCTTGTCACCGCCGGGCCTACCCAGGAAGCCCTCGACCCGGTGCGGTACCTTACGAACCATTCCACCGGCTCCATGGGCTATGCCATTGCCAGGGTGGCCGCCCGCCGGGGAGCGCAGGTTACGCTGGTAAGCGGCCCCACCGCCCTGAAAAAGCCCATGTTCCTGGAAACGGTGGATGTGGTGAGCGCCGCGGATATGTTCCGGGAGGTGACGGCCCGCCAGCCGGAGCAGGACATCATCATCAAGGCCGCCGCTGTGGCGGACTACCGCCCGGCCCAGGTGTACCAGGACAAGGTGAAGAAGGGGGAGGGCGAGCTTTCCATTCCCCTGGCCCGTACCCAGGATATTTTGCAGTACCTGGGGGAGCATCGCTCCCGGGGCCAGTACCTGTGCGGCTTTTCCATGGAGACGAAGGATATGCTGGAAAATTCCAGAAAGAAGCTGGAAAAGAAAAAAGTGGATATGATTGCCGCCAATAACCTGAAGGTGCCTGGCGCCGGCTTTGGCACAGCCACCAACGTCATCACCATACTGACCAAAGACAGGCAGGAGGAGCTGCCTCTCCTTTCCAAGGAAGAAGCCGCCGGCCGCCTTCTCACCGCCATTTTGGAAGAGAGAAAAAAGCAGGGCGCAGTCTGACCGGGGCGGCCCCCGCTTGAATAACTGCCGTTTGGCTTGCGCATGAAAAATCCCCTGGCTTCCGTTTGAACAGGTCCAGTAAAAACGGACAATAGACAAAGTACCCCCTGATGTAGGAAAATGGAAGTACTACATCAGGGGGTATTACTATGGGAAAAAGGAATTACACGCATGTGCAGGAATTGTTGCCTGAAATC
>DVMK01000067.1 GCA_018715025.1 Candidatus Caccousia avistercoris | reverse complement strand
CCTCCATGTTTGCCCCCCGCCTGATCCGCAATACCCTGATGATCAGCCTGTACAACCTGATTTTCGGATTCACCTCCCCCATTATTCTGGCCCTCATGTTCAACGAGGTGGGAAACATGACCTTCAAAAAGGCCTCCCAGACCATCTCGTATCTGCCGTACTTTATTTCCACGGTAGTCATTGTAAGCATGTTTGTACAGTTTTTGTCGCTGGACGGCGGCCTCATCAACCGCATTATCAACCTGTTCGGCGGCGAAAGCATTTACTTCCTCAACGAACCCAAGTACTTCTGGGGCGTGTACACCGCCATGAACGTGTGGAAGGGCCTGGGCTGGGGCACCATCATCTACCTTTCCTCCCTCACGGCCATCAACCCGGAGCTTTACGAGGCCTGCTACATAGACGGCGGCGGCCGCTGGCGCCAGACCTGGCACATTACCCTGCCGGGCATCTCCAACACCATCGGCATCCTGCTCATCCTGCAGCTGGGCAGCGTGCTCAGCGTAGGCTACGAGAGCATCATCCTCATGTACAACCCCACCATCTACGAAACGGCCGACGTAATTTCCACCTACGTGTACCGCCGCGGCCTGCTGGACGCAGACTACAGCTTTTCCACTGCGGTGGGCATGTTCCAGTCTGTCATAGGGCTGGTGCTGGTGGTTATCTCTAACAAGCTGTCGGCCAAGTTCACCGAGATCAGCATTTGGTAAGAGGGGAGGGAACGCTGTGTATTATGGAAAAAAGCCTTTGGGAAGGCGCGTCTTTGAGGTCATCAACTACACCCTCATCCTTCTGGTGTGCGTGGTGACGCTGTTCCCCTTTCTCTACGTGCTGGCCTGCTCTTTCAGCAGCGACACCGCCATTCTGGGCGGCGACGTGACCCTGTGGCCGGTGGAGTTCCAAACCAGGGCCTACGAACTGGTGCTTGAGTACCCTCTCATCGGCCGCTCTTACCTGAACACCATTGCGTACACGGTGGTGGGCACGGCGGTGAACCTGCTGCTCACCCTGCTGGGGGCCTACCCCCTTTCCCGGAAGGACCTTCCCGGCCGGAAGGGCATTACCTTCTTCTTCACCTTCACCATGCTGTTCAGCGGCGGGCTCATCCCCACCTTCCTGGTGGTGAAGGCCCTGGGGCTCATCGACACTTTCTGGGTAATGATTCTGCCCACGGCGGTGAGCACCTGGAACCTGATTATGATGAAAACCTTCTTCCAGGCCACCCCGGTCAGCCTTCTGGAGGCCGCCCGCATCGACGGCAGTTCGGAGTGGGGCACCCTGGTGCGCATTGTACTTCCCCTCTCCATCCCCTCCATTATGACCATTGGCCTGTTCTACGCCGTCTCTCACTGGAACGACTACTTCCAGGCCATGATTTACCTGAACACCCCGGAAAATTACCCCCTGCAGATCCATCTGCGCGACATTGTGCTGCAGAACTCCATGGAACAGCAGTTTGCTTCCATGCAGCAGGGGCAGCGCCAGGGCAGCGAGGGCGTGAAGTACGCCACCATTATGTTCGCCACGGTGCCTATTCTCTGCGTGTACCCCTTCATTCAGAAATACTTTGTAAAAGGCGTCATGCTTGGCTCCATCAAGGAATGACGTTTTGATATTGAAAGAGACAAGGAGGATCCCTATGAAAAACAAGCGAATCCTGTGCAGCCTGCTTTCTGCGGCCATGGTGCTGTCGCTGGCGGCCTGCAGCAGCGGCGAAACGGCCGGTTCCGGCTCTGCCGCTTCCACGGCGGACAGCGCTTCTGCATCGGCGGAGGGCGGCTCTGCCGAAGGGGAGGACGGCTATACCACCGTTACCGTGTTCTGCCCCAACACCTCGTCCATGCCCATGACGAACGAAACGGCCGTCGTGCAGGTGCTGAGCGAAAAAACCAAGACAAACTTCGACTTTGTGAACTCCCCCACCACCGGCACGGAGGAAAAGTTCAACCTGATGATGGCCTCCGGCGATATTCCCGACCTGGTAATCTATACCCAGGACCCCATTCTGGAATACACCCGCGCCTTCGCGCCCCTGAACGACCTCATTGAGGAATACTGCCCCAACTACGCCCAGCTTATGGAGGAGAACCCCTACCTGCGGAAGGACACCACCGCCGCGGACGGCAACATTTACACCATTCAGTCCAAGGCACCCTTCAAGTTTGCCAACGCCTTCATCGTGCGCCAGGACTGGCTGGACAAGCTGGGCCTGGAGGTTCCCACCACCCTGGAGGATTTCTACGACGTGCTGAAGGCCTTCAAGGAGCAGGATCCCAACGGCAACGGCGAGGCTGACGAAATTCCCCTTGTGGCCAGCGACGCCCGCCGCACCGACGCCGAATCTCCCGGGCTGAGCATGTTCGACGCCAGCTTCGGCATTGACGAGGACTTCTATGTGAGCGACGACGGCAGCGAAATCCTCTTCGGCGCCACCGATTCCCGCATGAAGGACGCCCTCACCTACCTGAACCGGCTGTACAGCGAGGGCCTCATCGACCAGGAATACCTGACCCGCGACTATGCCAGCTACGAGGGCCTCATCACCAGCAACCGGGCCGGCATGTGGATCGCCTGGGGCGTGGCCGTGGAGGACGTGGGCACCATTGAGGACCCCAACGCAGAGCTGAGCATCATCCTGCCGCCGGCAGGGGAAGACGGCCAGATTCGCGTTTACAGCCAGATGCCCCAGACCCGCACCAACGCCCTGGCCATCAGCAAGGATTCCCAGGTGAAGGAACACATTATGGAAATCTGGAACTATGTGTTCAGCGAGGAAGGCACCATCCTGATGAACTACGGCGTGGAAGGGGAAACCTATGAGCTGGTGGACGGCGACCCGGAATATCTGGAGTCGGTTCTCACCAGCGCCGACGGCGTGCTGAACACCCTTCGCAAGAGCGGCGTGAACAGCTGGCTGCCCCTGAACCAGATGGCCGACGCGGAGTTTGACCGTTCCTCTGACAAATTCACCGCCGCGGTGGAAGAGTACGACCAGTACATTGTGGACCCCGTGCCGCCCCTCAAGTTTACCGACGAGGAGAAGAGCACCATCACCAGCGTGTACAACGGCGAAATCGAAACCTACATGGACGAGTCGCTGGACAGCTTCATTACCGGCAAGACCTCGCTGGATCAGTTTGACGCCTTTGTGGAGCAGATGAACAGCATGGGCCTGCCCGATATTCTGAAAATCTACAACGACGCTTACGCCCGCTACCAGGCGGTAGAATAAGCCGTGCAGGGGGAAGCCCTGCAGAGAATCTTTTCTTCTTCATATTTTTTTCTTCACTGGGAAAGGCCCGCCCCGGAATGGGCGGGGGTCATAAGAAAGTAATA
>DVMK01000066.1 GCA_018715025.1 Candidatus Caccousia avistercoris | reverse complement strand
GCGGAACATGGAAGATTGTTATAGGAGTGTTCATCATAATGACAGGAAAACGAAAACTAGCAATCCGTCAACGCCCCATACAGGTCAAGTTCTTCGTAAATGAAAAAGAGCTTGGCATGATAAAGGCGAATATGGCGCAACTTGGTATAGAGAATATGAGCGCTTACCTTCGAAAAATGGCAATCGACGGATATGAGGCAAGAACGGATTTGCCTGAACTACATGGATCGAAAAATCCTTGACCTGCTTTCCAAGATAGAGTAATATTCAGCACCCGTGGTGCGCCGCCAATGTCTCGGAAATTATTCAAGGGTTTGGGGCATTCCCCATCTGCCTGGCTTTGGTACGCTGTGAAAAGCTTGGGCGCGCCGCCTGCCCGGCCGCCCTGTTACGGGGCCAGCGGGATCACGTCGCCCGACTTCGCCTCTTTCAGCGCGCGGCGGCATTCCCCGCAGACGGCCAGGTCGCCCAGCTGCACAAGGCCCTGGGTTTTTCCGCAGAATATGCACTGCCCCGCCGATTTCTCTATGATGATCTTCCCGTTCTCATAGTAGACGTGGAACGTGTCCAGCGGCGTGACCTTCATCTTGTCCCGAATGTCGTGGGGGATCACAATCCTCCCCAGCCGGTCGATGTGTTTGTTCATAACAGTCTCCTCCTCGTTTGATTCGTCGGGCTCTTTTTGAGATTTTATGGCCCTGCCGGAAAAGCAGGCGTCCGGTTCCGGCACAGGCCCCGGGCGCTCTGTTTTCGGGCATAATTTCATAAATTCTGATCTTTAACACAAGAATATCCCAATAATATGGTAAAGTCAAGACAAAATCTGATCTTTGCCATGCAATGGGGTATTTCTGTGAAAATTTACGACCATAAAGGGAAAAAGAATCTCTGCGGCTCCCGCGTGAGGGAAATGCGCCGCAAACGAAAAATGTCCCAGGCAGAGCTGGCAGTAAGGATGCAGGTCAACGGCGTTTTCATTGAACGGGACAGCATCAGCCGGATGGAAGCCGGAACCCGCTTTGTCCCCGACTATGAACTTCCCGTTCTCGCCCGGATTCTGGGAACGACGGTGGAATACCTGCTGGGCATGACGGATTCATAAAGGCGGGCCCTACCGCAGGCGGACGCTGTCCTTCCCGTAAAAGGAAGCCGCCGCCCGGTTCCGCCAATGGGAGGGATCCTCTGTCACGTCCTCAAAATACAGAAGATACGGCTTTTCCCGAAGAGGCTCCAGCAGCACGTCCCGCTGGGACTCGTCCTGATATTGGGCCAGGCGCTCCTCCAGCTGAGCGCCGTAGGCCTGGGCCTCCCCGGTGGCCAGGGAGAGGGCGGCCTGGGCGCTGAGGGGAAGATGCTCCAGCTTCAGGCCGCCGGTGGATTCCTCCTTCCCAGCCTGCACCGCACCCAAAACGGCGCAGAGGAACACGCAGCCCACGGCCAGGGCGAACCGGCCCAGGGGAAGGGAAACGCCGCCCCTGCGCAGGCTGGAGAGCAGGCGGTTCCAGCCCTCCCGCCGGGAAAGCCAGCCCAGAACGTAGAACAGGTTCAGCAGAAAGAACGGGTAGTAGCTGAAGCAGACGATATTGATGATTCGTTCCGGCATGCTCAGGCCCATGGCGTAAAAGGGCGGGGCCGCCTGGGCCGCAAACAGGCAGAAGCTCAGCAGCGCCACCAGAAGCGGCCGCCGGAAGCGGAAAGGGCTTCTGGCGGCGAGCCGGTACAGGAAGGGGGTCAAAAACAGCCAGCCCGCCACGGCCGGAAGGGTGGTGCAGGAGCAGAGGGCGTACGCGCCGTACACCAGGGCAAGCGCTATGCCCCGCACCGCGCTGGGGGCTCCCTCCGCCGCCTGGCGCACGCCGTTCCCCGGGGCGGCCATGCTGGCCAGCATGGCGGCCGCCAGAGCCGCCAGCAGCACCAGGGCCGCCGCCGCCCGCCTGTCACGCCGCCAAAGAAGGAAGCAGGCGGCGCAGAACAGAAGCAGGGCGCTTTCCAGGGCGGTGACGTAGTTGCCCCCGCCCACCGCCAGGGCCAGCGGCAGCGCGCAGACAAACAGCAGCCCTTTGGCAAGCGGGCGTCTGGCCCGCCAGCACAGAAGCAGCAGCCCCAGCATGGCGAGCATCAGGGAATAAAAGAAGGTGTAGTACACGCCGCCGTTGTACCAGAAAAAGGATTCCACCGGGTCGTAGGTAAACTGCAGGGAAAGCAGAAGCACCGTGCAGAGCACCAGAAAAAAGACCGCCCTGCCGCACCCCAGGCACCGGCGGAACAGGGCGTACAGAAAGAGCGAAACGCCGCCCAGGTAAGAGGCCAGCAAGAAAAGGCAGCCCAGGGGGTAAGCCCACTCCCCAAACACGGCGGGCTGCAGGCACATGAGGAACACCGCGCAGAAGCTGCCCTGCCAGGAGGCGTAGGCCTCTGCCGTGCGCTGCCAGGCGGCGTGCAGCACGGCGGGCAGGCCCCCGCCCTGCCGCCACGCGGCCGCGGCCTGGGCCCCGTAGGAAAAGTCGTCGGCGCTGGGGTGGGCGTACAGGGCGACAGCCGCCACAGGCACAAGGCTGAGAAGGAGGATCGCCCCCAGCAGGAAGGCGAGCCTCCTTTCTGTTTTTTCGGTTTCTGTCAGCAGCATAGAGGAATCCCCTTTTCCTCCCTCTCCGGCATGCGGAGAGGGATTTTTGGAATATATTTCCTCCTAATGCTACTATATTTTTCCAAAAAGTGTAAAAAACGTGAAAAATTCTCACCAGAGTTTTTTCCATACTTCCCAAAGCCCCGCCTGCTTTTCCAGGGACTGGAAGGTGCGGTACAGGGCGATGAGGTTCTCGTCGGCGTCGTTGTAAATCACCCGGCTGCAGGCCGCGTTCAGCCCCACGTTGCAGCCGCCGCAGAACAAATCTAGAAAGGTGTGGGTCCCGCGCGGAAGCAGGGGGAGTATTTGCGGCAGCAGCTTATACTTGCCGCCGGTGTAGTTGAGCGGTGAGGAAACCATCTTTTTCCTCCTTGTCAAAGCAGGCGCAGAGGAACAGGCGTTCCGCGTTTTCTGAAATGTCCGATTTCCCTGCGGCAAAGGCCCAGTGGCCTTCTTCAAACACCTTCACCGTCCCGCGGGACGGCAGCGCCCGCCTAATATCCGCATCGGAAATTTTCGCGTTGGAGCGCCCGTTTCCCTTTCCCACCATAGTATTGCACGGCAGCGGGATGTACTTGGCCCTGCAGCTCCCGATCAAATCCCACCGGGCGGCGTTTGGCAAACAGACGCCGGAAAAGCAGTGGCGCTGTATCTTCTCACACGGCTTATGATTTTCTGGGGAGCATAATATGAGCCATGAACAATTCCACCATAGAAAGCAAGGCGTCAACCATGTTTTACCCCCAAGGGCAGATTGACCGGGCGAATCAAACCGGCCTGCTTCCTTTCCTGCAAGCCCAGGGCGAGCAGCTTAGCCGCGCCGGGAATGAATACCGCTGGAAGCGGCGCGAACAGGGGTGATAAAAGAAAAAGGGGCGGGCAGGCTGCCCTGCTTGTTCGCCCCTTTGGAACCTATTCTTCATACCCGAAGATTCATCTTCTTGCCCGAAGCGCCTTG
>DVMK01000065.1 GCA_018715025.1 Candidatus Caccousia avistercoris | reverse complement strand
TTGCAGCTCTGTACTTTTGCAGGAAAAGCGCCGTTCTGGCAGCCGGAAAAGATTACATGATTTCTTCCACAAATTGAATTCCGTCAAAGCCGGAAAACATTTCAATCATTTTGGAATGAGAGGTGGGGTGCTCCATTTTTACATTGAAAACCACGCCTATGAGGTCGCCGTGGTTCTGCTCGCGGCGGTTCACCTGAATGTCAGAGATGGTAATGTTGTGGTCCCGGAGCATTTGGATGAAGCGGCCCACGTCCTGCATGCTGGAAAACTCTGCAAAAAAGTCCATGACCCGGGCCTTGGAAAGCATGCTCCACTCAATGCGGTGCATGACGGTCATTCCCAAATAGATCAGAATGGTGCAGATAATGGCCCCCTGGTAAAAGCCAATGCCCACCGCCAGGCCGATGCAGGCGGAAGCCCACAGGCAGGCGGCAGTGGTAAGCCCTTTCACCTGGCTGCGGCCCGTCACAATAATGGTGCCGGCCCCCAGAAAGCCGATGCCGCTGATGACCTGCGCACCCAGCCGGGCCGGGTCGCCTGTGCCGAAATAGTTCATCATGTACTGGCTGGTGGTCATCACCAGGGCAGAGGCCACGCACACCGTCATATAGGTGCGAAAGCCGGCGGGCCGTCTTTTGCGCCCCCGCTCCATGCCCAGAATGCCGCCCAGCACCATGGCCAGCACCAGACGGAACAGGATGGAGACCATATTAAAATCGCGGAGATATTCATCTGCGCGGGTAAGAAAATCGATCATAACAGCAAGTCCTCCCCGTTCTGTTTCAAGTGTCGGGAGGTATTATACTACATTTTTTTTGAAAAAGATAGATCAATATTGCTAAAAAATTTATGAATTCTTTTCGCTTTTTCTTTCAATAGAAAAGTTGAAAGAGAATGAGGACCGTCCAGAACAGGCAGTACAGAAACATGCCGGCGCTGGCCAGAAGCAAGGGGTTCCGGCCGGTATAGCACAGCGGGTCCCCGCCTGCATCCAGCGTGAAGCTTTTCCTGTTTACTATCAGCAGCACAATCCCCGCTGCCGCGGCGGCCAGCAGAACCACGCTGTAGCAGAAGAAAACCAAAAGCTGGGGAAGGCGGCCCATCAGGCTTTCCATAGCAAGAACGGGTTGGTCCAGCATTTCCAGAAAAGACAGAATGCCCGAATATTCCATCATCAGAAGGCCGGCCACCGACCCCATAAAATTGATGATCATGTGCAGCAGAATGGGGTAGCGCAACCTGCCGGTCTTTACATAAAGAAAAGCAAAAAACAGACCCAGCAGAAAGGCGTACGCAAACTGGTTCAGGTTCCCGTGAAACAGCCCGAACATCAGGCCGGAAAGGAGGACGGCCCGCTTCTGCCCGAAGGGAACCGTGCGGTCCACAAGAAGCTTGCGGAAAATGAGCTCTTCCACCAGAGGCGCCAGAAGAACCGTAACCAGGAAGGCGATCCAGGGGTTCAGGTCCAGCACCACGTTCAGCAGCGGATTTTGCACCGGGGAGCCGCGCAGCGCCCCCAGAGAGGTGGTAATAAGCTGGCCCGCCCAATTTCCCGCATACATAAGGGCATAGCACATGAGAAGGGCGGTGAAAAACTGCCCGGCCGTCAGGGAATGCCGCTCGGGCGGCGAGGCGGGCACGGGGCGCAGCAGAAGGCAGAAATAGGGAACAATCACCGCGTACATCGGCAGCATAGAGAACACAAGCATAAGGCTGGCGCCGGCTGCAAGGGTGGGGAAAAACATGCGCATCAGGGCCTGGGCGCCCAGCTGCACCCCCAAAAACAGCAGCGAACCTGCCAGGTAAATCCAACCAATTTTTCCGTACCTCTTTTTTGCCGGAAGAATTCTCTCGTTTTCCATAAAATTCTCTCCTTCCCGGTGCGCCCGGTATTCCTAGTTTTGTCTATTCTATTATCGCATGAAGAAAACCGGCATGCAACAGGATTCTCTTTCCGGAAAGGCTGCGGTTTTTCAAACGCTCCGGGAAATCAGCGAAAAGGCCGCGCCTGCGGCGGAAAAGCAGGCGCGGCGCGGGGAGGGCGGGATTAAAAAAACATGTGATCCAGAAAGATTTTTACGCCGATTCCCATCAGAACCGCCCCGCCTGCCAGCTCCGCCTTCCCGGAAAGAAGCTTTCCGAAGGAATTCCCCAAAAAGACGCCTGCCAGCGACAGGAAGAAGGCCACAAGGCTGATGGAGCCCGCCGAAACCAGCATGAGCGGCAGGGTGCCGGCCCCCACCGCGGAGGGGAGGAGGATCCCGGCGGCCAGGGCGTCAATGCTGGTGGCCACCGAGAGAGCGGCCAGCGTGCGAAGCTTCAGGTCTGAAAATCCTGCCTGCGGCTTTCCGCCGTCCTTTTGCTTTTTCCAGCCCTCCCGAATCATTTCCGCCCCCAGGTAGGAAAGGAGCAGAAGGGCGATCCAGTGATCGACAGAGGCGATGAGGCTTTCGCCCGCTTTTCCAACCAGCCAGCCGGCCATGGGCATAAGCCCCTGAAACAGGCCGAAGCTGGCGGCCAGCTTCAGGGCGAAGGGGAAAAGCGGTTTTCCCCGCCCGCGCGCCGCTCCGCCGGCCACGCAGACGGCGAAGGCGTCCATGGCAAGGCCGGCGGAAATCCCTGCAAGCGAGACAAAATCCATTCCTTTTCCTCCTCACATGCGCCGCTTATGCAATTCCTGTTTGCGAAAGCGGCAAAAGCGTGATAAAATATTTTTATTCCCAACGAGATTGGAAAATACCTGTTCCCGGCATGCCCGGGAGGAAAGGCTGGGGATAGCTGATGATAGCGATTATTGACTATGGGGCAGGGAACCTGCAGAGCGTGAAAAAGGCGTTCGACTACCTTGGCGTGGACACCATGGTAACAGAAAATCCGGAAGAACTCATGCGGGCAGAGGGGGCGGTGCTGCCCGGCGTGGGCGCCTTCGGCGACGCCATGGCCGCCCTGCGCTCCCGGGGGCTGGAAGGGCCGGTGAAAGAGTACGCCGCCTCCGGCAGGCCGTTTCTGGGGATTTGCCTGGGCCTGCAGCTTTTGTTTGAAGAAAGCGAGGAAGCGCCCGGCGTTCCGGGGCTTGGCCTCTTCCGGGGGAAAATTGTCCGCATCCCCCAGAAGGAGGGGCTGAAAATTCCCCATATCGGCTGGAATTCCCTGGAGGTAAAGCGGCGGGACGGCCTCTTCGCCGGGCTGGAGGAGGAGCCCTACGTGTACTTCGTCCATTCCTACTACCTGAAGGCGGAGGATCCCTCCCTCGTTTCCGCCCAAACCAGGTACGGCGTTCTCATTGACGCGGCGGTTCAGAGGGGAGCCCTGCACGCGGTGCAGTTCCACCCGGAAAAAAGCGGGCGCACCGGCCTGGCCATGCTGAAAAATTTTGCCGCACTGCTGTAAGGGGGTCTGTTCATCATGTATGCGAAAAGGATCATACCCTGCCTGGATGTGAAGGACGGGCGGGTGGTGAAGGGAATGAGCTTTGTAAACCTGCGGGACGCAGGCGACCCGGTGGAGGCCGCCGCGGCTTACGACCGCCAGGGGGCGGACGAGCTTGTTCTGCTTGACATTGTGGCTTCCCACCAGGCGCGGGGCACTATGCTTGACATTGTGGCCCGGGTGGCGCAGCAAATTTTCATCCCCTTCACTGTGGGCGGCGGCATCCGCACGGCGGAGGATTTCAACGCCCTGCTCCGCGCCGGGGCGGACAAGGTTTCGGTGAACTCTGCCGCGCTGAAAAACCCGGAGCTTCTCACAGAGGCGGCTTCCCGCTTCGGCAGCCAGTGCGTGGTGTGCGCCATTGACGCCAAGCGCAGGCCCCAGGGCGGCTGGACCGTTTACCTGAACGGCGGCCGGATCGACACCGGCCGGGACGCGCTGGAATGGGCGGCGGAGGCCGAGCGGCGCGGCGCGGGGGAAATTCTGCTCACCAGCATGGACTGCGACGGCCAGAAGTCGGGCTACGACCTGGAGCTTACCGCCGCCGTTTCTGAGCGGGTGGGCATTCCGGTCATCGCCTCCGGCGGGGCGGGGACGATGGAGCATTTTTACGATGCGTTCCAGCAGGGAAAGGCGGACGCCGTGCTGGCGGCTTCCCTGTTCCATTTCGGAGAGATCACCATTCCGCAGCTGAAGGAGTATCTGGCCGCCCGCGGCGTGCCGGTGAGGCGGCAGGCTGAGGCGCAGCCGTAATTTTTTTCGAGGGGCCGCAGGCCCCTCTTCTTTTTTCTTCCTCCGGTGCATATCCATGTATCATTTAGGAGGTGTGGAAAAATGAAGGGAAAGAAAATAACGGCGTGCCTTTTGGCCGTCCTCACCATAGCGGTGTCGGTTTCCGGCAGGGTGATGGCCCTGACGCCGGAAGAGCTTGCCGCCCCCTCGGCGGTGCTTATGGAAGCCTCCACAGGCAAGGTGCTGTTTGAAAAAAACGCCCACGAGCAGCGGCCCAGCGCTTCCATCACCAAGGTGATGACGCTCCTCCTGGTTATGGAAGCCCTTGACAGCGGAAAAATCGCCCTTGACGACATGGTGGCCGCCAGCGAGCACGCTTCCTCCATGGGGGGCTCCGATATATGGCTGGAGCCGGGGGAAACCATGAGCGTGGACGATCTGCTGAAGGCTACCGTGATCGCCAGCGCCAACGATGCGGCGGTGGCGCTGGCAGAGCATGTGGCCGGCAGCGAGGAATCCTTTGTGCAGCAGATGAACCAGAAGGCTGCCGGGCTGGGCATGGCGGACACCGTGTTTAAAAACTGCAACGGCCTGGATGAGGAGGGCCACCTCACCAGCGCCTATGACGTGGCGCTTATGTCCCGCGCGCTCATTGCCCATGAGGATATTTTCCGCTACACGCAGACCTGGATGGACGAACTGCGGGGCGGCAAGACCCAGTTGGTAAACACCAACAAGCTGCTGAAAAGCTACAGCGGCATTACCGGCCTGAAAACAGGCACCACCGGGCAGGCTGGCAGCTGCATGGCGGCCACCGCCGAGCGGGACGGCATGTCCCTGGTGGCGGTGGTGCTGGGCTGCGCCACCACCCAGGACCGTTTTTCCGCCGCCGCCTCTTTGCTGGACTACGGCTTCTCCAACTGGGCGCTGGCTTCCCCGGCCCTGCCGCTGGCCGAGCTTGTGCCGGTAAGGGTAGAGCAGGGGATGCAGTCCTCGGTGGCGACCGAAGCCCAGGAGCTGGAGGGCGTGGTGGTGCCCAAAGGCAGGGAGGGGGAGGTGGAGTGCCGGGTAAGCCTGGAAGAGTCCGTCACCGCGCCGGTGGAGCAGGGCCAGACAGTGGGCCGTATCACCTACGCCCTGGACGGCGAGCTTCTGGGCGAAACCCCCGTCACGGCAAAAGCTGCGGTGGAAGAGCTCACGTTCTCTTCCGCCTTCGGGCGGCTGTTCCAGGCGCTTGTTTCCCTGTAAAAAATGAGAAGGCTTCGTTGACGCAAAGTGAAAAATTTTTAAATTGTACCGCTTCTCCTTGCAAATACTCCTGATTTATTGTAAAATGAACGTACAGAAGTCCCAGGAAAAGTACCAGCAATATTTTAGGAGGAATGAATATGGCAATTAAGGTGGATACCAAACACCTTTCCAGCTTTATTGGAGATAACGAGTACAAAGCGATTGCGCCTCAGGTAAAGCTTGCTCATGAAACCCTGCACAACGGCACAGGGCTGGGCAGCGATTTTACCGGCTGGGTAACTCTCCCCACCGATTACGACAAGGAAGAGTTCGCCCGCATTAAGGCGGCCGCCAAAAAGATTCAGTCCGACACGGATGTGTTTCTTGTCATCGGCATCGGCGGTTCCTACCTGGGGGCCCGCGCTGCAATAGAATTCCTGAAATCCCCCAATTACAATTCCATCAAAAAGGAAACCCCTGATATTTATTTCACCGGAAACAGCATCAGCTCCTCCGCTTTGGCTGAGCTGGTGGAGATCTGCGAAGGGCGCGACGTGTCCATCAATATGATTTCCAAATCCGGCACCACCACCGAGCCTGCCATCGCGTTCCGTGTCCTGCGGGAGCTTCTGGAAAAGAAATACGGCAAAGAGGAGGCGCGCAAGCGCATCTACTGCACCACCGACAAGGCCAAGGGCACCTTGAAGCAGCTGGCTGACAAAGAGGGCTACGAAACCTTTGTGGTGCCCGACGACGTGGGCGGCCGCTATTCGGTTCTCACCGCGGTGGGCCTGCTTCCCATTGCGGTGGCGGGGGCCGACATTGACGCCCTCATGGCCGGCGCGCAGGAAGCCCAGCGCCAGCTGGCCAACCCAGACCTGGAGGCCAACGACTGCTACAAGTATGCGGCTGTCCGCAACATCCTGTACCGCAAGGGCAAGGAAACGGAAATCCTGGTAAGCTACGAGCCCTGCTTCACCATGATGAACGAGTGGTGGAAGCAGCTCTTCGGCGAGAGCGAGGGCAAAGACAACAAGGGCCTGTTCCCGGCCTCGGTGGTCTTTTCCACCGACCTGCACTCCATGGGCCAGTACATTCAACAGGGCCGCCGTTCCCTTTTTGAAACCGTGGTTCTGTTCGACAAGGCGAAGAAGGATATTTTCCTGGGGAACGACCCGGAAAACGTGGACGGCCTGAATTTCCTTGAGGGCAAGTCCATGGCCTATGTGAACGAGAAGGCCTTTGAGGGCACGGTTCTGGCACACACCGACGGCGGCGTGCCCAACGTGGTCATTCACGCCCCCGATTTTTCCGAGCAGACCCTCGGCTATATGATTTATTTCTTTGAAAAGGCATGCGCCATTTCGGGGTACCTGCTGGGCGTCAACCCCTTTGACCAGCCCGGCGTGGAAAGCTACAAGAAAAACATGTTCGCCCTGCTTGGCAAGCCTGGCTACGAGTCCGAAAAAGCGGCGCTGGAAGCCCGCTTGGGAAAATAAAAATCTTCGATAACCCTTCCGCTTTACCGCGGAAATAATTCAAAGAAGGGGAGTTTCCAAATGATAACTTTAATCGTAGGAAAAAAGGGATCCGGCAAGACCAAGAAGCTGATTGAGCGCGCTGTGGAAGCGGTCAAAACCTCCAACGGCAATGTGATTGTCATCGAAAAGGGTTCCAAGCTGACATACGATCTTCCCCACCAGGCCCGCCTGGTTGACACCGATGCGTACCATATCAGCGGCGTCGGGCCGTTCCCCGCAAGGCAAAGCTGGTAAATCTGCTGGACAACCGGCGCGGTTTCCTCGTCAACGATATAGTTCTCGTCCTCGTCCATGAGGTAGCCATAGACCGGCTTGCTGGTAACAGGCTTGCCGCTCATGCCTTTTGCTCGTTTTACTGCCTTGATTTTCTTGCTCGTATCTCTCACCAGCCATTCGTTGAACAGATTTCGCAGAGGGGTAAAATCGTTGTCCATGCCGCCGTTTGCGCTGTCCAC
>DVMK01000064.1 GCA_018715025.1 Candidatus Caccousia avistercoris | reverse complement strand
AAATTATCAACAATACAATACGCTGCCGTGCGAAAGCGCCGGCGTATTGGGAGGTGCAGGAATTGTTTTACCAGAAGGACATTGAAACCATGAGCCGTGTGGAGATTGAGGCACTGCAGCTGCAGCGTTTAAAGCGCTTGGTGGACTATTGTTATGAAAACGTGCCCTTTTACCATGAAAGACTGGAAAAAGCCGGCATCACCGGCGATAAAATCAAGACGCTCTCCGATGTGCAGTACATCCCCTTTACCACAAAGGACGATATCCGTGACAATTACCCCTTCGGTATGCTGGCCCAGCCCATGAAGAAGATTGTCCGCATCCATGCTTCCTCCGGCACCACCGGCAAGCCCACGGTGGGCGTGTACACCAAAAGGGACCTGGACGAGTGGGCCGACCAGGTGGCGCGGGTGGCCACCGCCGCCGGGGCCACCGACGAGGACATTTTTCAGATTTCCTTCGGCTACGGCCTGTTTACCGGCGCCCTGGGCCTGCACTACGGGCTGGAAAAAATCGGCGCCACGGTGATCCCCGCCTCCTCGGGCAACACCGCCAAGCAGCTGATGATGTTCCGGGATTTTGGAGTAACCGGCCTGGTGGCCACCCCCTCTTACGCCCTGTATTTGGGAGAAATGGTACGGGAATCCCCCTACCCCAAAGAGGCTTACAAGCTGCGCCTGGGGCTGCTGGGCTCTGAGGGCTGCACGGAAAAAATGCGGGAGCAGATTGAAAAGAACCTGAATATATTCGTCACCGACAACTACGGCCTCACCGAGCTGACAGGGCCGGGCGTTTCCGGCGAATGCCAGTACCGCTGCGGCCTGCACTTTGCAGAAGACGCCTTCCTGCCGGAGGTGATCGACAGCGACACCCTGGAGCACAAGGCCCCCGGCGAGGCGGGCGAGCTGGTCGTAACCACCCTTCTGCGGGAGGGAATGCCGGTGCTGCGTTACCGCACCAAGGATATTACCAGCCTGAATTATGAGCCCTGCCGCTGCGGCCGCACCCATGTGCGCATGGAAAAGGTGATGGGCCGCACCGACGACATGATGATCATCAAGGGAGTCAACGTATTTCCTTCTCAGATCGAGAGCGTGCTGGTGGGCACCGAGGGCGTCGGCCCTCACTACCAGCTGGTGATCCGCCGGAAAAACTTCATGGACAGCCTGGAGGTGAAGGTGGAGCTGGTAAGCGCCGACCTGCTGCAAAGCTACGGCAAGCTGGAAGCCCTGCAGCGGAATATCCACGACCGACTGAAAAGCGTGCTGGGGCTGGAAACCAAGGTCACCCTGGTAGAGCCCAAGTCGCTGGAGCGCTTCCAGGGGAAGGCCAAGCGGATTCTTGACCTGCGGAATGAAGAAGAATAAATTGATATTGTGGAGGCAGAAATGAAAGAGCTGTTATTGGGAAACGAAGCAGTCGCCCGGGGCCTGTATGAGGCCGGGGTGCGGGTGGTTTCCAGTTACCCGGGAACCCCCAGCACCGAGATTACCGAGGCGGCGGCCAACTACGACGAAATTTACTGCGAATGGGCCCCGAACGAGAAGGTGGCCGCCGAGGTAGCCGCGGGGGCTTCCTTCGGCGGGGCGCGTTCCTTCTGCGCCATGAAGCACGTGGGGCTGAACGTGGCGGCGGACCCGCTGTTCACCATGTCTTACATAGGGGTGAACGGGGGCATGGTGCTGGCTGTGGCAGACGACCCGGGCATGCACTCCTCTCAGAACGAGCAGGATTCCCGGAACTATGCCATTGCGGCCAAGCTTCCCATGCTGGAGCCGGCGGATTCCGCAGAGTGCTGCGCCTTCACCAAGCTGGCCTATGAGGTTTCCGAGCAATTCGACACGCCGGTCATGCTGCGGCTGTCCACCCGAATCTCTCATTCCCGCAGCATTGTGGAGCTGGCGGAGCGGACCGAGCTGCCCCTGAAGCCCTACGAAAAGAACCCGGCCAAGAACGTGATGCTGCCTGTCTTTGCCACCAAAAAGCATGTGCTGGTGGAGGAACGCACCCTGGCCCTGGCCCAGTGGGCCGAAACCAGCGGAATTAACCGCATAGAGGACAACGGCAGCGAGATCGGCGTCATTGCCGCCGGCTCGGTGTACCAGTACGCCAAAGAGGCTTTGGGTGACACGGTTTCTTACCTGAAGCTGGGCATGGTGAACCCCCTGCCGGAGGGCCTGGTGAAAAAATTCGCCGGCCTGGTGAAAAAGGTTTATGTCATAGAAGAGCTGGACGATGTGATTGAGACCTTCTGCCGGAAGCTCGGCGTGCCTGTCGTTGGCAAGGAGGTTTTCCCCCGCTGCGGCGAATTCTCGCAGAGCGTAATCCGCAAATGCATGCTGGGGGTAGAGCCGGAGATCATGCAGGTGGAGCAGCCCATTCCCATGCGCCCCCCTGTCATGTGCTGCGGCTGCCCGCACCGGGGCGTGTTCTATGTGCTGAAAAAGCTGAAGGTGTATGTGAGCGGCGACATCGGCTGCTACACGCTGGGGGCCTCTGCCCCGCTGAGCGCCATGGACACCTCCATCTGCATGGGCGCCTCCGTCTCTGCCCTGCACGGCTACAACAAGGCCGTGGGCCGGGAAGCGGAGAAAAAATCCGTGGCGGTCATCGGCGATTCCACCTTCATCCATTCCGGCGTCACCAGCCTGATCGACATCGCCTACAACCAGAGCAATTCGGTGGTAATTATTCTGGACAACTCCATTACCGGCATGACCGGCCACCAGCAAAACCCCACCACCGGCTACACCATCAAGGGCGACCCCACCGCCGCGGTAAACCTGGAGGCCCTGTGCCGTTCGGTGGGAATCCCCAACGTGCGGGTATGCGACCCGTATAATCTGAAGGAAATGGAGCAGGCCGTGCGGGAAGAGCTGGCGTCGGAGGGCGCCTCCGTCATCATCAGCCGCCGCCCCTGCGCCCTGCTGAAATATGTGAAGCATAAGCCGCCGCTGCGGGTAGAGACGGAAAAATGCATTGGCTGCAAGTCCTGCCTGGGCATCGGCTGCCCGGCCATCAGCATGCGCCAGGGCAAGGCCGTCATCGACTACACCCAGTGTGTGGGCTGCGGCGTCTGCGAGGGGCTTTGCCCGAAAAAAGCGATTACAGCACAGGAGGCGGCGGAATGAGCAGTGTAAAAAGCGTTTTGATTGTTGGTGTGGGCGGCCAGGGAACCCTGCTGGCCAGCCGCCTGCTGGGCAGCGCCATGATGGACCTGGGCTACGACGTGAAGGTGTCTGAGGTGCACGGCATGAGCCAGAGGGGCGGTTCGGTAGAAACCTACGTGCGCTACGGCGACAAGGTGTATTCCCCTGTCATTGAGCACGGCGAGGCCGACATTGTGCTGGCCTTCGAGCAGCTGGAGGCCGCCCGCTTCCTCCCCTACCTGAAAAAGGGAGGCACCGTGGTGGTGAACACCCAGCAGATTGACCCCATGCCGGTGGTAACCGGCAGCGCGGCCTACCCCCAGGGGCTGCTGGAGTCCATCCGGAACCAGGGGGCTTCCCTGGTGGCGCTGGACGCCCTCGCCCTGGCGGAGCAGGCCGGTTCCTCCAAGGCCGTGAACGTGGTGCTCATCGGCGCCATGGCCAGGTGCCTGGGCACTGAACAGGAAATCTGGCTGAAAACCATTGAAAAAACGGTTCCGCCAAAATTCGTGGAGATGAACAAGAAAGCCTTTGTTCTCGGCTACGAAGCGGAAGCATAAATTTTTTTGGGAGTGATTGCCAATGCAGGGAACTTATTTTCAACCGGAACTTGAATGCGCCTCCCGCGAGGTGATGCGCTACATCCAGTCAAAGCGGCTGCGCAGGCTGGTAGAGCGCTGCTACAACAATGTACCGGTTTACCGGAAGCGGATGGACGACCTGGGGCTTCTCCCCGGCGATATCCGCACCATCGACGACGTGAAGAAGCTGCCCTTTACCACCAAGACAGACCTGCGGGACAACTACCCCTTCGGCCTGTTCGCGGTGCCGAAGGGTGAACTGGCCCGCATCCATGCTTCCTCCGGCACCACCGGAAAGCAGACGGTCGTGGGCTACACCAAGGCCGACATCGACGCCTGGGCCACAGGCGCCGCCCGCAGCATTGTCATGGTGGGCGGCACGAAGGAGGACTTTGTACACGTTTCTTACGGCTACGGCCTGTTCACCGGCGGCCTTGGCCTGCACTACGGGGCGGAAAAGCTGGGGGCCACGGCCATCCCCGTCTCCTCCGGCAACACGAAGCGCCAGGTGCAGATTCTGCAGGACTACGGCTCTGACATTCTCTGCTGCACCCCCTCCTACGCCATGTACATCGGCGAAACTGTGCGGGACATGGGCATTGACCCCAAGACCCTGCGGGTGCGGGCCGGCATTTTCGGCGCAGAGCCGTGGACAGAGCAGATGCGCCGTGAAATTGAGCGGCTGCTTGCCATTCGGGCCTACGACATTTACGGCCTTTCTGAGATCGCCGGCCCCGGCGTTTCCTGCGAATGCCAGTACCAGAACGGCCTGCACGTGAACGAGGATATGTTCTACCCGGAGATTATCGACCCCGACACCGGCGAATCCCTGCCGGACGGCGTTTACGGCGAACTGGTGTTCACCTGCATCGGCAAGGAGGCCCTTCCCCTCATGCGCTACCGCACCCGCGATATCTGCGCCCTGGACCACAGCGTGTGCGAATGCGGCAGAACCCTGGTGCGCATGACGAAGCCCCGCGGCCGCACCGACGACATGCTCATCATCCGCGGCATCAACGTGTTCCCCTCTCAGATTGAATCCGTCCTGCTAGAGCTGGGCATGGATCCCAACTATCAGCTTGTGGTGGATCGGAAGAACAATCTGGACACCCTGGAAGTACAGGTGGAAATGACGGAGGAAATGTTCAGCGACACGGTGCGCAACTTGGAGGCCATTGAGCACCGCATTGCCAACGCACTGCAGTCCACCTTGAACATTGTAGCCAAAATCCGCCTGCTGGAGCCCAAATCCATTCCCCGTTCCGAGGGGAAGGCCAAGCGGGTCATTGACAAGCGGAGCCTGTGATGTGACAGTCCCCCGGCCGGGCCGGGGTTAGAAAAAGGAGGATAATGATGCAGATCCAGCAGCTCTCCATCTTTGTAGAAAACAAATCCGGACGCCTGGCGGAGATCACGGAAATCCTCGGCCGCGCGAATGTGGATATCCGCGCCATCTCGGTGGCGGACACCAGCGACTTCGGCATCCTGCGCCTGATTGTGGATAAGCCCCAGGATGCGGTGAAGGCCCTGAAGGAGGCCGGCCTCACCGTCTCGCTCACCAGCGTTATCGCCGTGGGCATTGACGACCGCCCCGGCGAGTTCGCCAAGGCCATGCGCATTCTGGCGGATGCGGACATCAGCGTGGAATATATGTACGCCTTCATCAGCCGCGACAAGGGCAAGGCCTTTGTCATTCTGCGTGTGGACGACAGCGAAAAGGCGATGGAGCATCTGCGCGCCAAGGGCGTCGCCCTGCTGGCCGCGGAAGAAATTTACGGCATGTAAGGCTTCCAAAGCGGCAAGCATCAAAAAATACCGGGCCCGGGGAACGGCTGGAAAGGCCGCCTCCCCGGGCCCTTTTCTGCGGCGCGGGCAAAAAAATCCCCGGGGAAGAAGCCCTTCTCCCCCGGGAAACCTGTCAGGCCAGGAATTCTTTTCCGCCCTCTCAGAGAGGGAAGCCTGCCAGCACCATGGCCTGCTCTGCCAGGAACACCACGGCAGTGGCGCCCAGGGCCACGGTGAGCAGCCCCTTCCCCTTATAGGCCAGCAGCACGGCCGCCAGCAGCCCGGCTGCCGCCGACCACCCGCTCGAGGTGGATTCCAGAATGGCCGGGAAGGTCATGGCGGAAAGGACGGCGTAGGGCACGTAAAACAGAAAAGACTGGACGAACCGGTTATGGATTTTTTTTCGGAACACCGCCAGAGGCAGCACCCGGACGGCGTAAGTGACAAGCGCCATAATGAGGACGCCTGTGAGCACATAGGCGTAATTCACGGGGTCTCGCCCCCTTCCTCAGCGGCAGGCTCTACCGGGTACCGAAGCGCGGCCAAGGCGGAGGCCGCCACCGCGCAGATGATAATGACCCAGCCGCTGGAAAGGCTGCTGAGGCCCGGCGCCCAGTGGAACAGGCAGGCCAGCGCCCCGGAAAGGATGACCACGCGGCGGACAGGCCGGGAGGCGCGGGCCGGCGGGATGATGATGGCCAGGAACATTCCATAAATGGCGATTCCCAGCGCGCTGCGCACCGAGGCGGGCAGAATGCCGGTGGCGGCCGCCCCCAGAAAGGTGCCCAAGGCCCAGCCGAAATAGGGCGTCAGGATCAGCCCGGAAAAATAACGGGCGTTGATCTCCCCCTTCTGCTGCATGGCAACGGCAAAAATTTCATCTGTCACTCCGAAAGAGAGCACCCACCGCTGCAGGGTGGTCATGGCGGATTCTACCTTTTGTGACAAAGAGAGGGACATCAGCATATAGCGGATGTTGATCACAAAGGAGGTAACGGCAATCTCCAGGTACATGCCCCCCGCCAGGATCAGCTCTGTCCCGGCAAACTGCCCGGCAGAGGTCAGGTTTGTCATGGAGATGAGCAGGGCCATCCACACAGGCAGGCCCCCCTCGGTGGCCATCATGCCGAAGGCGAAGGAAACGCTTATGTAGCCCAGGCAGATGGGAAGGCCGTCTTTCAGGCCCTTGCGAAAGGTCAGCTGTTCACTCATGAATCTCAAACTCCGGCAAACCAGCCCGGGAGAAGCGTCCCCCGGGCTGGGAATATTAATGAACGGGTTGGCGGAGGGGCAGGTTACAGCGCCTCGCACACCAGGGCGCCCATCTCCTTGCAAGAAACCTGCCGGGTCCCCTCCGTCCAAATATCGGCGGTGCGGGCGGTTTTCAGCGCCTGGGAGACAGCGGCCTCTATGGCGGCGGCGGCCTCCGGCTCCTCCAGGGAATAGCGGAGCATCATGGCGGCGGAAAGGATGGTAGCCAGCGGATTCGCCCTGCCGGTGCCCGCAATGTCAGGGGCAGAGCCGTGAATGGGCTCATACAGGCCGGCCTTACCTGCGCCAAGGCTGGCGCTGGCCAGCATGCCGATGCTGCCGCTGATCATAGAGGCCTCGTCAGACAGAATATCGCCAAAGATATTGGAGGTGACAATCACATCAAACTGGCCCGGATTGCGCACCAGCTGCATGGCGCAGTTGTCCACATACATGTGAGACAGCGCCACGTCGGGGAACTCCTCCTCCCCTATGCGGGCGACCACCGAGCGCCACAGGCGGGAGCTTTCCAGCACGTTGGCCTTGTCTACGCTGCACACCCGCTTCTGACGCTTGCGGGCCATTTGGAAGGCCACCCGGGCAATGCGCTCAATTTCCGGCACGGTGTACTGCTCGGTGTCGTAGGCCGCCTCGGCCCCCTCTACGGTGCGGCGGCCCCGCTCGCCGAAATAGATGCCGCCGGTGAGCTCCCGCACCACCAGGATGTCAAGGCCGCTGCCGATGATTTCGGGCCGCAGGGGGGAAGCCTCCCGCAGCTCGGGGAAAATCACCGCCGGGCGCAGGTTGGCGAACAGCCCCAGCGCCCCCCGAATGCCCAGCAGCCCCTTTTCCGGCCTGCGGTCGCCGGGGACGCCGTCCCACTTAGGGCCGCCCACCGCTCCCAGCAGGGTGGAATCGGCGGCCTTGCAGGCGTCAACCGTCTCTTGGGGAAGGGGAACGCCTGTCTCGTCAATGGCGCACCCGCCCAGCAGGGCATAATGGTAGCGAAGGCGGAAGCCGAATTTTTCCCCGGCCCGGTCCAGAACGCGGATGGCCTCCTCCACAATTTCAGGGCCGATGCCGTCGCCCTTCAGAACTGCAATGTTGTATTCCCTCATGGGTTTCCCTCCTTATTTATGCTCGCCGGACGCCCGGTTGATGGCGCAGATGATGCCCTTGATGGAAGCCAGGCTGATGTTGCCGTCCATGCCCACGCCGAACACCGGTCTGCCGTCGGGCCCCTTCAGCTGAATGTACGACAGCGCCTTGGAATCCGCGCCGGCATCCACGGCGTGCTCGCTGTAGGAAACGAACTTATAATCGGTGATGCCCACCGAGCGCAGGGCGTTGAAGAAGGCGGCGATGGGGCCGTTGCCCTTCCCGCTGATGAGGTGATCCTCATGGCGGAAGCGGAGGTTGCCCTCGAAATGCACCACCGTGTCGTCGCGCTCCATGTCGTTCTCTTCGTACAGCTTATACTGCTTCAAATTGTACGGATATTTGATTTCCAGATATTCCCTGCGGAAAATGCTGAAAATCTCTTCCGGCTGAAGCTCGCGGCCCGCCTCGTCGCAGGCGGCCTTTACCAGGGCGCCGAACTCGGGGTGCATGGCCTTGGGAAGCTCGTAGCCAAAGCTCTGCTGCATGACGAAGGCCGCGCCGCCCTTGCCCGACTGGCTGTTGATGCGGATGATGGGCTCGTACTTGCGGCCAATGTCCGCCGGGTCGATGGGCAGGTAGGGAACCTCCCAATAAGGCGTGCCGCTGTCCTGCATATATTTGATTCCCTTGCTGATGGCGTCCTGATGGGAACCGGAGAAAGCGGTGAACACCAAATCCCCCGCGTAGGGGTAACGGGGCGGCACCGCCATGCGGGTGCATTTTTCATAAATCTCGCGGACGCGGCGGATGTCGGAGAAATCCAGCTCTGGGTCTACCCCCTGGGAGTACATATTCAGCGCCACATTCATAATGTCAGCGTTGCCGGTGCGCTCCCCGTTGCCGAACAGGGTGCCCTCCACCCGCTCCGCCCCGGCCATGAGGCCCAGCTCGGTGGCGGCGGTGCCGGTTCCCCGGTCGTTGTGGGGGTGCAGGCTGATGATGGCGCAGTCCCGGTTTTTCAGGTGGCGGCAGAAGTATTCAATCTGATCTGCGTGATGGTTGGGGGTTGACATTTCCACCGTGTTGGGCAGGTTCAAAATAACCTTCTTCTCCGGCGTGGCCCCCAGGGTCTCCAGAACCTTTTCGCAGATGAGGACCGCGTTGTCCATCTCTGTGCCGGAAAAGCTTTCCGGCGAATATTCGTAGCGGATGTTTGCCCCGGTGCGGGCAATCTCCTGCTCGGTCAGCTCCCGCACCAGCTTCGCGCCCTCCACGGCGATGTCAATGACGCCCTGCATGTCTGTCTTGAACACCACCTTGCGCTGCAGCGTGGAGGTGGAATTGTAAAAATGGACAATCACATTCTTCGCCCCGTCAATCGCCTCAAAGGTGCGCTTAATCAAATGGGGCCGGCACTGTACCAGCACCTGGATGGTCACATCGTCCGGGATCAAATTCCGCTCTATCAGGGTGCGGCAGATCTCATATTCCGTTTCCGAGGCGGAGGGGAAGCCGATTTCAATCTCTTTAAAGCCAATCTCTACCAGGGTTTGGAAGAACAGCAGCTTTTCCTCCAGATTCATGGGGTCGATGAGAGCCTGGTTGCCGTCCCGCAGGTCTACGCTGCACCAAACCGGGGCCTTGGTGATGGTCTTTTCCGGCCAGGTGCGGTCCGGCAGAGAAACCGGCTGGAAGGGGATGTACTTTTTGCAGCCTTCATACAACATAAGAAAAACCTCCTGTCATGCCTGAGAGAGCGGGGTACAAAAAAGCCCCGAACTCTCGAATGGAAAGTTCGGGGCGAATGATTTCATCCGCGGTACCACCCAAATTCAGTGCGCAGAGCGCACCCTCAAGCCTCTGTCAAGGCTTTGGCCTGTAACGCTGCCGCTGCGGCCGGCCTTACGCTGCTGCCTGGGGCCGGCGGCTCCGGGATGAGCTATGCACACAGCCAAGTCCGCCGGCTCGCACCGCCCGCCGGCTCTCTGAGGCACTTGAAAGCGTCTTGTTCCCTTCATCGCCTTTTGAAAATCAATTTTTGTTGGTATTATTATAAATCGCAAAACCGGGATTGTCAAGGGAGAAAATTGGGAAACCGGCGGGCGGCTTGCCGCCGTACCCCTTACAGCTCTACCTGCAGGCGGCGCATGTGGAAGGCATAGCTCTTAACGCCCCCGGCAAAGGTAGCGCTGACCACGTACATGGTTTTTCCGTCCTCGCTGATAAATTTGGACGGAATGACCGTGGCGTACCCTCCATAGCATTCCTCGCCCCAGGGGTAAAAGCCGAAGTCATAGGAAAAGAAACGGGTGAAGGGCCCCCACGGCGTCGGGGATTCATAAAATTCAAAGGTATTTTCCGTCCAGGAGGTGTAGAGATACCTTTGAAGAGGCGCGTTGTACACCACGCTGCCCTGGGAAATCACACTCATCCCCATCGGCTTGTCAGCCAAATCCTTCGGGGGCTTCACAGGCACCCGCCGGGCGTCGGTGAGCACGGGAACCTTTTGGCTGATGTCGCGGACAAAGACAGGCTTTCCCTCCTTCTGCCCGGCGAAAAACTCCCAGGCCTCTCTGTCCATCACTTTGGAAGGCTCCACCCGCGCCAGGAACAGGTCCACCGGATCCTTCACGCTTTTGCAGAAGGAAGCGCGCCAGTTATAGTCAAGGCCGTAGGCGTATACGTATCCGTCCGGACTGGCTTCGTTATTTTTCCCGTAATCCAGGAACATGATGGTGGTGAACTGGTAGTGATCGAACATGGGGGCTTTCGGGTCGAATTCCCAGGTGCGCCCTTTGTCCCGCGACATACAGATGGTGGCGCAGGGCGCGTCGTCAAAAATCCCATGCTCCGGGCATTTGTTCAGATTTTGAACCGCCAGGTAAAGAACGCCGCCGGCGCACAGCATGCCGGTAGGCTTCCGGTTGTATTTTTCCGGGTCTGCAAAAACAGGCCCTACCCCTTCTGTTCCGGTCAGCCGTTCCCCCTTCAGGCTTCCCGGCATCCCCTCAATCCGGTTGACCACGATGTCTGTCCAGGGAGCAGAAAGATCGAACCCCTTTCCGTCCCCGTTGGCCGTGTAGAGCATATCGTCGTCGCCCCAGGCGCAGGGCCACAGATCCCCGTCGCTTTCTGTCAAAACCGTGCTCACCTTTTCAATTTTCGCTTTTTTTATGGGAAGCATTCCTTTCACCCTTTCAGCCCTGTCAGGGCAATTCCTTCTGCCAACGGCGGCTGTTTTCCGCCATCCGTTCCGGCGGCAGCAAAATGTGAAATCGAATCCACATTTTATAATCCGTACTATAAAACAATCGATGGGAAAAGTCAACAAAAATTTGGAGAAAAGCATACCGCTCAAAAAGCAGACAGCCCTTTTTACACACTGGCATGGAAGGAAGCGCCGTTTTACCGGCAGGGCGCAGCCGCACAGAAAAACGGCGGCTCTGAAATCGATGTTCCAGAACCGCCGTTTTCTTGTCTGGTTGAGGCACGAACGCACAGCCGCTCATCAGGAGGCGGCCAGCGCGCGATCTGCTCGCCGCAGGCGCGAAGCAGCTGTGAAGCCGTACACAACCGTGAAAAGAACGCGGGCGCTGCGCCGGTGTGCCCCACTCATCCCAAGGCCGCAGGAAGCGGCCAGCGCGCGATCTGCCCGCCGCAGGCGCGGGGTTATGAATTTATTTTTTTGCCGGAGCCCATTTCAAAGTGATAAGCTCGTCATGAAACTGATGAAGCAGCTGGGCTTAAGCAGTAAAGTACGGATGAAGAAGTATCGTTCTTACAAAGGCGAAGTTGGAAAAATCGCTCCAAATCTTCTGGAAAGGGACTTCTACGCGGAGAAGCCAAATCAGAAATGGGTTACCGATGTAACTGAGTTCTCTTTGTTCGGTGAGAAGCTGTACCTTTCTCCCGTTTTAGATCTGTGCAGCGAGGATCTGGTCAGCTATACGATCTCGAATCGACCGGTGCTCGGAATGGTGATCTCTATGCTGGAGAAAGCCTTTGAAACGATCCCAGAAGGCACTGGA
>DVMK01000063.1 GCA_018715025.1 Candidatus Caccousia avistercoris | reverse complement strand
AAATAGAAAAAATTAAAAAAATTTCATTTTCCTGTTGACATCCCAGAGAATTTATAGTATTATATAACACGTCGCTGAGAGACAGCGACAACTCGGGAGCATAGCTCAGCTGGTTAGAGCACCTGCCTTACAAGCAGGGGGTCATAGGTTCGAGTCCTATTGTTCCCACCATAATTTGGCCCGGTAGTTCAGTTGGTTAGAACGCTAGCCTGTCACGCTAGAGGCCGACGGTTCGAGCCCGTTCCGGGTCGCCAAATTTGCCTCTGTAGCTCAGTTGGTAGAGCAGGGGACTGAAAATCCCCGTGTCGGTGGTTCGATTCCGCCCGGAGGCACCAAATATGCGAACGTAGCTCATCTGGTAGAGCGCCACCTTGCCAAGGTGGAGGTAGCGAGTTCGAGCCTCGTCGTTCGCTCCATAGGGCGACATAGCCAAGTGGTAAGGCATGGGTCTGCAAAACCCTGATTCCCCAGTTCAAATCTGGGTGTCGCCTCCAAAAGGAAATCCGATCTTGAACTTCAAGGTCGGATTTTTTCTTTCATCTGCGAAAAGGGAGGAACATCTTTATGAAAGCAAGAGTACTCTCAGTGCCCGCTTTGGGCGAGCTGGTGTTGCTGTACCGCCTGGGGGAGGAAACAGAGCGGGGAAAAGCCGTGCGCGCTGTTCTGGCCGAGCTGCAGCTCCCTGTCAAAACCGTTACCGAGGACATGCTTCCCCAGCCGGTGGGCTGGTGCGCAGAAATTCCCGGGGTTCCTCCCGCCGCCGAACCCGCCCAGGAGGACGCCTTCCCGGAAGAAGCGATGGTTCTGCGCGGCTTCAGCCGGAAGCGGATGGATGAACTGTTAGGGGCCCTGCAGCAGCGTTCCCTGTCTGTTTCTCTCAAGGCGGTGGTTACCGCTCACAACATGAATTGGCCTTTCCAAAGCCTTTTGCAGGAGCTTACCCGGGAACGGGAGGCTATTCGGATTCAATTAAAGGGGAAACGCAGCTGAGTTTCTCCTTTTGGAAGGGTTTTTCTCTGTAAAGTCTTTTTGCTTTTCAAGCAAAAAGACATGTCAAGCTTCTTTGCTTTACATTTATTTTGTCTCAAAAAAGACAATTTTGCAAGAGAAGGATGTAGTATGGCCTGCGACCGGACTTTTTATCAGAAATTTTTCTCTCTCACCTTTACCATTGCCCTGCAAAATTTGATTGTGTTCAGCGTCAGTCTGGCAGACAATGTGATGCTGGGCGCTTACCAGGAAACCTCTCTTTCCGGGGTGGCGCTTGCCAACCAGGTTCAATTTCTGCTTCAAATGCTCACAATGGGCGTGGGGGAAGGCGTGGCTGTGCTGGGGGCCCAGTACTGGGGGAAGCGCGACACCGAAAGCATTAAGAGAATTCTTTCCGGCGCGCTTCGGCTGGGCCTTGTGATTGCCGCGCTTTTATGGGCGGCCGTATTCTTCTTTCCCCATGAGGTCCTTTCTCTTTTTATTGAGGAGGAGGCCGTCATTGCGGAGGGCGTCAGCTATCTGCGCGTTATCTGTTTTTCTTATTTTTTCTTCTCATTTACCAACATCATGCTGTGCGCCCTCAGAAGTGTGGAAACCGTCCGGGTGGGAATCCTGGTGTCAACATCCACGCTGATCATCAACGTCTGCCTGAATTATCTGCTCATCTTCGGCAACCTGGGCGCGCCGCGCCTGGGGGCGGCCGGCGCGGCGGCCGCTACGCTGACGGCCCGTGCGGCAGAGTCTGTCATTCTGGTTCTGTACCTGTCTTTCGCCGACAAAAAGCTGCGCCTTCGCTGGCACGAGCTGTTGTCCTTTGACCGTTCCCTCTTCCGGGATTACCTGCGCACCGGTTCCCCGGTGCTGGCTTCCAATGGGATTTGGGGCCTGGCTATGGGGCTGCAGACGGCAATTCTGGGGCACCTGGGCTCTGAGGCGGTAGCCGCCAACAGCATCGCCACCACGGTGTTCCAGGTGCTGACCGTGGCGGCCTATGGCTCCGCCAGCGCCTCTGCCGTTATCATTGGAAAAACCATTGGGGAGGGAAAGCTGGAAAAGGTGCGGCAGTATGCCAAAACCATGCAGCTCCTTTTTCTGGCGATTGGCCTGGCGACGGGGGCCGCTCTGTTTCTGGTGCGGGATACCGTTCTTTCCTTTTATGCCATCTCAGCGGAAAGCCGTCAGCTGGCGGAGCAATTCCTTCTGATCCTCAGCGTCACCAGCGTGGGAACCTCGTACCAAATGCCAGTCCTCACCGGGATTGTCCGGGGCGGGGGAGACACCTCCTTTGTTTTTATCAACGACTCCATCTTTATGTGGGGCATTGTCCTGCCCTGCTCTGCGGCGGCCGCTTTTCTGCTGAACCTTCCCCCTGCGGCAGTTTTTCTGTGCCTGAAGTCCGATCAGATCCTCAAATGCTTTGTGGCTGTGGTAAAGGTGAACCGTTTCCGGTGGATCCGCAGCCTGGCCCGGCAGGCCGCGGCATAACGGCTTCCCTCTGTCCATATAATTTGGATGGGAGGGATGTGTCTTGAAGGGGAAATTTTCGTACACGCTTCCCATTGCCGCCCTGGTCATAAGCAGCCTGGCTTTTTTGCTGCTTTCTTACCTTTCCTGCGGAAAAATCAATCAGCTGGCTTCCGCTTTTGCCCAGGAGGGGGATCCGGTTATCCTGCTGGATCCGGGCCACGGCGGGGAGGATGGGGGAACCCAGTCAGAAGCCGGGCTTCTGGAAAAGGACGTCAATCTTGCGGTTGCCCTGCACCTGCGGGAGCTGCTGGAAACCGCCGGTTACCAGGTGAAAATGACCCGGGAAACAGATTGCTCCATCGGCGACAGCTCCCTGCCTACCGTCAGGGAACGAAAGGTCAGCGACATCCACCGGCGTTTGGAGATGGTGGAGGAGGAAGCAAACTGTATTCTGGTAAGCATCCATCAAAATTATTTTACAGAGGGCAAATACAGCGGCGCGCAGATTTTCTTTTCTGCCAACCATGAGGAAAGTGAAATTTTGGCAGAATCCATTCGTTCCAGTGTGGTTTCTCTGCTTCAGCCGGAAAACACCAGGCAGAACAAGGCTGCCACCGACTCTATTTACCTGCTTTGGAACGCAGAGGTTCCCGCTGTTTTGGTGGAATGCGGATTCCTCTCCAACTGGGAGGAGGCGGAACGGCTGGCCGACAGCACCTACCAGGAGCAAATGGCCTTCGCCATATACGACGGCCTGCTCCGTTACCTTTCCGGCGCAGCTGGAAGCCGGGCATAGATAAAATGGGAAGAAAAAAGTGAGGAATAAAAATGGCTGCAAAGATTAAAAATGTTTTCATCTGCTCTGAGTGCGGCTTTGAGTCCGCCAAATGGCTGGGAAAATGTCCTGGCTGCGGCCAATGGAACACCATGCAGGAGGAAGTGCGGGATTCCGGCCCCGCCAAAACGGCGTCAGCCGCTGCCGCGCGGCCTTTGCTGCACCCTGTGCCTATCCGCGAAATCGATACCTCAGATGAAATCCGCTACCACACCGGCCTTTCCGAGCTGGACCGCGTGCTGGGGGGCGGAATTGTCAAAGGCTCCCTTATTCTGGTAAGCGGCGAGCCTGGAATCGGAAAATCTACCATATTGCTTCAGATCTGTCAATATTTAGGCCAGACCCTGCGCATCCTGTATGTATCCGGGGAAGAGTCCAGCAGGCAGATCAAGCTTCGGGCTTCCCGCCTTGGCGTAGACAGTGAAAACCTTTATATTTTAACGGAAACCGACGTACAGGCAGTGGTGGAGCAGATGCGTCAGAACAAGCCCGACCTGGTTATGGTAGACTCCATTCAAACCATGAATTTCACAGACCTTTCCTCTTCGCCCGGCAGCGTCACCCAGGTGCGGGAATGCACCAACGCCATTATGCGGGCGGCAAAAATGCTGGAAATCCCCGCCATTGTGGTTGGCCATGTGAACAAGGATGGGGCGATTGCCGGCCCCAAGGTTCTGGAGCATATTGTGGATGCGGTGCTGTATTTTGAAGGCGACCGGCAAATGTCTTACCGGATTCTGCGCGCTGTCAAAAACAGGTACGGTTCCACCAATGAAATCGGCGTCTTTGACATGGGGGACAAAGGGCTGCGGCAGGTGGAAAACCCCTCCATGGCTATGCTGGAGGGGCGTCCTACCAATGTTTCCGGTACCTGCGTCACCTGCGTTATAGAGGGCTCGCGTCCGATTCTGGCTGAAATCCAGGGCCTTGCCAGCGCCACTGGATTTGGGAACCCGCGCCGCATGTCCACCGGCTTCGACTACAACCGAATGTCGCTGCTGCTGGCTGTGCTGGAAAAACGCGCCGGGTACTACTTTTCCAACCTGGACGCCTACCTGAACGTGGTGGGCGGCCTGCGGCTGGACGAGCCCGCGGTAGACCTTGCCGTAGCTATGGCGCTTGTTTCCAGCCTGAAGGACACGCCGATTCGGGACGACGCCATTGTATTCGGAGAAATCGGCCTGGCGGGGGAGCTTCGCTCTGTCACTCATGCAGAAGCCCGCATAGCCGAGGCCGCCCGGCTCGGCTTCCGCCGCTGCGTACTGCCCTTCCACTGCCTGCGCCAAATAGCAGAAAAGCCGGAAATAGAGCTTTGCGGCGTTAAAAATGTAAGGGAGGCGTTTGCCGCTCTGACGGAATAAATTTTTTTGCGCCAGATTCGTACTCCCCGCGGGGAATCACATGGATGCAGTGGACGCAGCCGTCGCCGGTGTAATTGGTAATGGCCGAAGGCATTTCCAGCATACAGTATCCATCCTTTTGGTACACACAGTCCTCATCGCATTGAATTAAGCTCATTCCCTTTCACCTCGCACGGTTAGTTTGTTCACCGCCCTGGGACTTTTATACATTTTCCGCCGGGGATTTTTCTTTTTTCGCAGACTGCCGCCTGCCGAGCACGAGAACACACCCGGCGCCTGTTTTTCGCCCTGTCCTGCGCTTTCTCCCTTTGTCCACTAAGGGTATATTTTCCCCTTTCCTTTCAAAGAATAGGTTGAAGGAAATGGAATGGGGGAATTCGTCTTGAATAAATACATTTTGCTGTCCAGCCTTTCTCTGGCTGCGGCGGTTTCGGTTTTTGCGGCGGGAAAATGGTACCAGGCATCCATTCCGCGGGTAGAATATACAGAAGCGCGGGCCGTTTCGGTGGAGGATTATGTTTCCTGCATTGGCAGGCTGGAGCGGGTGGGCTCCAAAAGCGTATATCCCAGCCAGCCGGGGATCGCCACCAGCGTTTTCGTTTCGCCGGGGGACCAGGTGCAGGCAGGGCAGGAGCTCGCCCGCGTGCAGACGCTTCCGGAAGGGATGACGCAGCAGAGCGCCCTGGAGGTCTATTCCTCTTTTCTGCATTCTGAAAGCGGGGCGGAAAACCTGCTGAGCATGGGGGAAACCGAAACGCTCACCGCGCCCATCAGCGGAACTGTCGTTTCTGTTTCTTTAAGCCCGGAAAAGTATGCAGGCACCGCCCAGGCCGCCGTCATTATTTCCAACGGAAATGGGCTGCAGCTCAGGCTTTCTGTAAACGAGTCCCAGGTACCGGATCTGCGGGAAGGGCAAAAGGCCGAAATCACCGGCTCCGGTTTTCGGGATTCCTCTTACCTGGGCACGGTGACAGAAATATCAGACGAGGCTACGCAGGCAGTTTCGGGCACTTCCCAGGAAACGGTCGTGGAGGTTCTGGTGGCCGTGGAAAATCCGGGGGCCGACATGAAGCCGGGCTTTTCCGCCAAAGCGCGTATCGTGACCCAGGAAAAGGAAGGGGTTCTCATCGCCCCCTACGAGACAGTAGGGGCGGAAGAGGACGGAAGCGAATATGTGTTCGTCTGCCGGGAGGGCCGGGCGGTAAAATGCCCGGTGGAAACGGGGGAGGAGTACGACAGCGGATTTGAAATCCTTTCCGGCCTGGAGGAAGGGGACACGCTTCTTTATTCCCCCGAAAGCCTCACAGACGGCGGTCGGGTCATTCTGGCAGAACGGGTGGAGGTGGAGCCATGAGCTGCCTTTTCCTTTCCGCCTTCCGCAGCCTGGGGAGGAAAAAGAGCAGAACCCTTTTGACCATTCTCGGCATCGCCATTGGGGTGGCGTCTGTGACGCTTATCAGCAGCATCAGCCAGTGCGGCACAGACGCTATCAGCACCGAATTGGAAAGCCTGGGCCTCAGCGGCCTTACCATTTCCACCAGCCAAACCGGCGGCTACGGCCCGCCCCTGCGGGAGGAGGAGCTGGCCGTGGTGGAAGCCTGCGAGGGGGTAGAGGCGGCCACCCCTGTTCTGGTGCAGACAGCCGAGATCTCTTCCAAGCGATATGAGACCCAGGCCATTGCCTGGGGAATCGATGTGAACGCAGACGAGATCATTTCTCTGGAGGTTCTGTACGGAAGAATGTTTGAACGCTCTGACATTCGCGCAAAATCAAATGTTTGTTTGGTTGACGAGGCGTTTGCCAGGAACGCCTATGCCAGGAGCAATATTATTGGAAAGACGGTCTCTATTCTGTACAATGGTTCGGAAAGCGAGTTCCAGGTGATTGGGATTGTGAAAACCGGAAGCGGCCTTCTGCAGAATATGATGGGCAGCTACATCCCAACCTTTGTTTACGTGCCTTACACCACATTTCAGGAAAGCGCCGGAAAAAGCGGCTTTGACCAGATTGCGGTAAAGGTGGAGGAGGAGGGGGACGTTGCCGAGGCAGGGCAGGCTATTCTTGCCCAGCTGCAGCGGGCAAACGGCTTTGAAAACGGCTACCTGGCCAACGATATTGCAAAGCAGCGGGCCTCTCTGGACTCTATGATGAGCATTGTCACAATGATTCTCTCCGCCGTAGGGGCTATTTCCCTTTTGGTAGCCAGCCTGAGCATTATGACGGTAATGCTGGTTTCTGTCAGCGAAAGGACACGTGAAATTGGGATCAAGAAATCCATCGGGGCGACCCGCGGCATGATTATGCTGGAATTTTTGTTCGAGGCCGTGCTGATTTCCTGGATGGGGTGTATGCTGGGGCTGCTGGCCGGCTACGGGCTTTCGTTTGCTGGGGCTGCCGCGCTTGGGGTTTCGCTGGGCATGCGGGGGGATATTGTGCTGCTTTCCGTTGTTTTCTCCATGCTGTCCGGCACCGTGTTCGGCGTGTATCCGGCTTACAAGGCGGCCAAGCTGGATCCGGTCGATGCTTTACGGCAGGACAGCTGACGGGCCCGCTCTTGAGAACAGAACAAAATAAAACCGTGCGAAAAAAAGGGGAGGAGCTGTCATGGAGCGATTTCTTGCCCAGCCTAATCTGCCGAAGGGCAGGGTGACTGCCGCCGTTCTTTCGGGGGAAGCATTGACCCTGCGGACATGTCTGGAACAATATGGAGTGCGGTGTGTTACGGCAGCCCCGTGGCCAGCGCTGCCCGCCCCGGTGGCCAGCCACCCTGACATGCTCTGCCACCATTTGGGCGGGCGGGAAATCCTGGTCAACCAGGGAAATCAGGAGCTGTCCCATTTCCTTTTGGAGGAAGGTATGGCGCCGGTTTTCTCCCAGGCGGCCCTGGGGGGTACATATCCTGCCGATATTCCGCTGAACGCCGCCCGGATAGGGCACTTTTTGCTGGGCCATGCCGCATGCGACAGCCTTCTGCGGCAGGCATGTGCGAAAAAGAACGTTTGTTTTATTCCTGTCAAACAGGGATATGCCAAATGTTCCACTGTGGTGGTAACGGAAAACGCCTGCATCACGGCAGATCCTTCGGTGAAGGCGGCTGCTGTGGCGGCTGGGCTGGACGTTCTCGCCGTGCGGCCCGGTTTTGTTGCGCTGAAAGGTTATTCTTACGGATTTCTGGGCGGCGCCTGTGGGAAGCTGTCAAAGGATTGCCTTGCTTTTTTCGGAGACGGCACATCTCATCCTGACTGGGAAGCCATCCGCTCTTTTTTGAGAAATTATCACATCCATCCGCTTTC
>DVMK01000062.1 GCA_018715025.1 Candidatus Caccousia avistercoris | reverse complement strand
GGAAATTTTCTTTTTTTGATTTACATAAATATTTTCCTGTTCCATACGCATGATAATACAACCGTAAAAATTAGATTGGAGCGTGCCGAATTGGACAAATTTGTGATTACCGGCGGGAGGCGGCTGACCGGCGAAGTGCTGATCAGCGGGGCCAAGAACGCCGCCGTGGCGATTATACCGGCAGCAATTCTTTCCGACGGCGTTTGCCGCATTGAAAATATTCCCAACATCACCGACGTTTCCTCTATTATTCATATTCTGAAAGATATGGGCGCAAAGGTCCGCACCGTGGACCGTTCCGCCATTGAGATTGACCCTTCCACCATCAGCACCTGTGTGGCGCCCTATGAGCTGGCCCGCCATATCAGGGGCTCCTATTACCTTTTGGGCGCGCTTTTGGGGCGCTTTCACCATGCGGTCGTCACCATGCCGGGCGGCTGCAATTTCGGCGTGCGGCCCATCGACCAGCATTTGAAGGGCTTTTCCGCCCTGGGGGCCTCTTACAGCCTGGAGGGCGGCATGGTGGACGTGAGCGCCGACGAGCTGGTGGGCGACAGCGTTTACCTGGATGTGGTCTCGGTAGGCGCGACCATGAACATCATGCTGGCTGCGGTGAAGGCCAAAGGCACCACTATCATCGAAAACGCCGCCAAAGAGCCCCACATTGTGGATCTGGCCAACTTCCTCAACTCCATGGGGGCCGACATCCGCGGGGCGGGCACCGACGTGATCAAAATTTACGGCTGCACCAGCCTCCACGGCACCACCTACTCCATCATTCCGGATCAGATTGAGGCGGGCACCTATATGGTGGCTGCCGCCGCCACCTGCGGCGACGTGCTGGTGAAGAATATCATTCCCAAGCATCTGGAGTCTATCTCGGCCAAGCTGGAGGAGATGGGCGTCACCGTAGAGGAATTTGACGATTCCATTCGAGTTACCAGAGAGGGCACGCTGAACAAGTGCAACATCAAGACCCTGCCCCACCCGGGCTTCCCCACCGACATGCAGCCCCAGATTACCGCCCTTCTGTGTACGGCGAAGGGGACGAGCATCATCAATGAAAGCGTGTGGGACAACCGCTTCCGCTATGTGGAAGAGCTGAAGCGCATGGGGGCCCAGGTTTCGGTGGACGGCCGTTTGGCTGTGATAGAAGGGGTAGACCACCTGAACGCCGCCCCCGTCAAGGCTACCGATCTGCGGGCCGGCGCGGCTATGCTGATTGCGGCGCTGGCCGCCAGGGGAACCACGCAGATTGAGGACATTCAGCACATTGAGCGCGGCTATGAGGACGTGGAAAAGAAGCTGAGCGCCTTGGGCGCCGACATCAAGCGCGTTTATGTGCCTGAGCCGGTGGTTCCCTGCGCAATTTAAAACAGCCGGGGCGCCGGCGGGCAGGCGGGGCGGCATGCCTTCGCCGCTTTTGGCGCGCCCCTTACATTCCCCCGGCGGGCGCTTTCTCCTGCCGGGGGCTGGAAAGGATTTTTGCCTATGGCGCGTTTTTGTCCCCTGTTCAGCGGCAGCAGCGGGAACTCCTACTATATCGGCTCCTCCGAGCACGGGATCCTGGTGGATGCGGGGAAGAATGCCAAGCAGATCACCGAAGCGCTGGAACGCTGCGGAATCCCGCCCGGCGCGGTGGAGGCTGTTTTTGTCACCCATGAGCACAGCGACCATGTGAGCGGCCTGCGGGTGTTCGCCGGGCGTCACCGGCTGCCGGTGTACGGTTCCACCGGCACCATGACGGCCCTGGCGGAGATGGGCGTCCTCACCGGAAAATTCCCGGCCTTCGCCCTTTCGGAAGAGGGCATGGAATGCGCCGGCATGTACATAAAGCCCTTTCACATCCCCCACGACTGTGCAGAGGGGTACGGCTACCGGATTATGACGGCAGACGGCCGCGGCGTGTCGGTGGCCACCGACCTGGGCTACATGACGGCCGAGGTGCGTGAGGCTGTCTCCGGCTCGGATTTGCTGGTGCTGGAGTCCAACCACGACATTGGCATGCTGCGCAACGGCCCTTACCCTTACCCGCTGAAGCAGAGGATCCTTTCCGGGCTGGGGCACCTGAGCAACGTGTCCTGCGCCGAAGAGCTGTGCCGTTTTGCCCAGACGGGCACCACCCGCTTCTGGCTGGCCCATTTGAGCAGCGAAAACAATACGCCGGAGCTGGCCTACCAGACCTCCCTGTGCAGCCTTTCCATGGCGGGCCTGAAGGAAGGGCTGGATTACCAGCTTGCCGTGGCGCCCCGTTGCAACCAGGAAGGAAAGGTTATGGTTTTCTGACATGATGTCCGTCGCCCTGCTTTGCGTAGGAAAGCTGAAAGAAAAGTATTGGCGGGACGCCTGCGCCGAATACGAAAAGCGCCTGTCCGCCTTTTGCCGGTTCCGCATCGTGGAAATTCCGGAAAGCCGCCTGCCGGAAAACCCTTCCGCCGCCCAGGTGGCCTCTGCCCTGGAGGAAGAGGGCAGGAAGCTGCTGGCGGCCGCCGGCGGCGCATACCTGACCGCGCTGTGCATTGAAGGGAAGGAAGAGTCCTCAGAACAGCTGGCGGCCGCCCTGGCCGGGCTTTCTGTGGGCGGGGTCAGCAGCCTGGCCTTTTGCGTGGGCAGCTCTTACGGGCTCAGCCCGCAGGTGAAAGCGGCCGCATCCCGCCGCCTTTCCATGTCGCCCATGACCTTCCCCCACCAGCTGGCGCGGGTGATGCTCTGCGAACAGATCTACCGCGCTTTTCAAATCAACGGAAATGGAAAATATCACAAATAGAGAGCAGCCGGTGCGCAAACGCCGGGCTGCTCTCTTTTTGAAAGAAATTGTTTTACTGTGTGAATCATTTTTTCATAGCTGCTTGGAAAACCATAGCAAATCTCTTTTTTTGATTTGCTTCTGCACGGAGGCTCAGGAGTAAAGCTTGGAGGCCCGGTGGGAGTATGTGCCGTACTGGTAGCTGTGGCGGAATTCCGCCGGGCTCATACCGGTATATTTATTGAAGATACGGTTGAAATAGCTTTGATCCTCATAGCCCAGGGCGGCGGCGGTCTGCTTGATGAAGGTGTCCGGCTCGCGCAGAAGGACCATTGCCCTTTCCATTTTCAGCCGGTTCACATAGGTGGTCACATTTACGCCGGTTCGGCCAGATTTTCATCGACAGGACCAAGCTGACCCCCGCCCGCATTCTGGTGACCTACGT
>DVMK01000061.1 GCA_018715025.1 Candidatus Caccousia avistercoris | reverse complement strand
ACATCAACGGCTCCGCCTCCCCTGTGGCGGTGGCCTCTATCGGGTAAGCCTGCAAGCGTTATTTTTCTTTATACAAAGCGCAGCCTCAACACAGAATCCCCCGCCGGCGGCCCTGCCGCGGCGGGGGATTCTCTTTTTTCTTTTGGCGGCAGGCGGCAGAAAGCCCCGGCCGGGAGCATTTTCCCGGCCGGGGCTTTTTTCACTCTACTGCAGGTGAAGCTGGCCCAGCATGGCGTTCAGCCTGCCCTCAATGCGGGGAAGGAGGGTTTCCACCGGGAGGAAAATATCCTCCGGAGTGGGCTGGTACACAAACTCCAGAGAGGGCTGGAAGGAGTAGGTTTTGCGGATGTGCTGGCACACCACGTAATCGGTGTAGCTGTCCTTGGTGATCCTCCCCTGGAAGAAGGGGGCGATGAGAAGGCCGTCGATGCCGGCCAGCTTGGTGCACGTCTCGTACACATTGCTGAACAGCAGGAACAGCTTCCCGTCGGGGAAGAACGCGTGCTTGCCCGGCTGGCAGTACACCGCCACGTGGGTGCCGTCCTCCGCCTGGGGGCGGTACCGCCAGCAGTTCACGTACTGCCCGTGAGAGCTGCACTCCGCGTCCACCACCTGGCCGTCATGGCCCACCCACACCCACACATGCTCCAGGTCGTACATGTGCTGAATGTCATAGTCGAAATAATAGGCGTATTCTATGACGAACTCCGCCTTTTCCAGGTCAACCGCCAGGGTGCGGCGGAAGAAACGGCTGCGGCGGGTGCCCCGGTGAATGTCGTAGCCCACCAGGGCCAGGGGGATGGTCTCGTTTTTGTCAAAATACACATGCGGCGCATACCGCAGCGCCAGCTGGCGCTCACGCTCCTCCATGAGAAACGCCTCCTTCTGTCTCTTTCCGCGAGGGGGTAATGAGCACCTTCCAGTCGCCCGGCATGTTGGAGTCGTCCATTTCGTACTGCCGCATCAGGGTGGAAAGGAAGGAGCGGTAGCTGAACACCTCCACCTTTTCCTTGCTGTTCCGGTATTCGGAAGGGCTCTTCCCCACAATCCGCTTGAATTCCTTGGAAAAATAAAATTGATTGGTGTAGCCCACCGCCTCCGCAATCTCCTGAATCGACTGGTTCGAGCTGAGCAGCAGCTTGCAGGCCTTCTCGATGCGGTACAGGATGATGAACTGCTTGGGGGTAATCTGCAGCACCCGGTTGAACACGGCGCACAGGTGCTTGCGGGTAATGCCCAGCCGGTTGGCCAGGTCGTCCACGGTAATGGGGTTCATGTAGTTGCGCTCCACATACCGGGCGGCGAAGGCGGTGAGGTAATTGGCCGTGTCCTTGAAATCCTTGTAGCTTTCCGGCTTTTTCGGCTCGTTGTTGTCCAGCAGGTAGGCGAAAATGTCGTACAGGGCCGACATCATCTTGCAGTACCGGTTGGGCAGCCGGTGGGACTTCATGTACAGATCGTTCAGCTTTTTGCCCACCTCCCCCTTCGGGTCGTCAAACACCGGCCTGGCGGGCCAAATGGCCGCCCGGCTCAGGTAATGGTCCACCCGGAAGCCGGAGAAGGTGACCCAGGTAAGGCTGGCGGCCTCTTCCCCCACGGTGGTGAAGGAGTAGGGAACGTCGGGGAAAATGACAAAGCCGCTTCCCGCCCGCACCTTGGCGGCGTACGCCTCTGTTTCCAGAAATCCGGCGCCGCTGTTCACATAAAAAAGCTGAAACACATCGTCCTCTGAGGTGGAAAACCGGGAACCGCTCTCTACCTCATAGTTGGCACACTGGAAGATGTTGAAGGTAATATTCAGGAACGATCGGGAGGATACGTGCACCGACACATTCTTGATAAACTCTTCCGCCATAGGAAGCCCCCCTTTTTTACAGGCCGGTTCCGGCCTTAACGCGCCTCTAAAATTTTCCGGTTTTTCACCTGCATGTCCAGCATGTCCACCAGGGCGGGGATCTCCGCCGGGGAGGCTGCCACGTACTCCGGCACCTGCTCCCGGCAGGAGGGCTGCATCACATAGCGGGGGCTGTAGGAGGCCAGAATGGAGTGCAGCCCCATCCGGTTCGCCCCCACAATGTCCCGCTCCAGGTTATTGCCTATCATCACAATGCGCTCCCGGTCACGGTCGGTCAGGCCCATGGCCTGCATGGCGGTGCGGAACATCAGCGGCGAGGGCTTGCACTCCCCCACCGTGCCGGACACCACCCAGCCGTCAAAGCAGTCGCGCAGGCCGTGCTGACGGTACACGTTCTCGAAGGAACGGTCCAGCCCGTCGGCCACCAGCACCACCTGGTACCCGGCCTGCTTCATGCAGCGAAGGGCCTCCGCCGCCCCGGGGAACAGCTCGGCCCGGGCCACCACATCCTTATTTTCATACACCTCGGTGGATTCGTCCACCAGGGTGTCTCCGCTGTCAATAAACACCACAAGCTCTTTCATGTTCCATCCTCGCTTTTCTGGGCTTCCTCCCGGCGCACCACGCCGGAAAGGTCGAATTCCTCCGCACGGTGACAGGCGGCAAAGTGGCCGGGCTCCAGCTCGCGCAGGGCGGTTCGTTCCTTTTCGCACTTTTCCTGGCAGTACCGGCACCTGGTGTGGAAGAAGCAGCCGGAGGGGGCGTTGGCCGGGTTGGGGATTTCGCCCTTCAGGGGGATGCGGGTGTTCTTCACCTCAGGGTCCGCAACCGGTACCGCCGAGAGCAGGGCTTCGGTGTAGGGGTGCATGGGGCGGCGGAACAGGGCGGAGGAGGAGGCGTACTCCACCATCTGGCCCAGGTACATGACGCCCACCTTGTCAGAAATATGCTCTACCACGGAAAGGTCGTGGCTGATGAACAGGTAGGTCAGGTTCATTTCCTGCTGCAAATCCTTCAGCAGGTTCACCACCTGGGCCTGCACCGACACGTCCAGGGCGGAAACGGCCTCGTCGCAGACGATGAGCCTGGGGTACAGGATGAGCGCCCGGGCTATGCCGATGCGCTGCCGCTGCCCGCCGGAAAAGGCGTGGGGGTACCGCTTCAGGTAGCTGGTGTTCAGGCCCACCTTGGCGGCCATCTCCCGCACCCGGTCCTCCATTTCAGAGCGGGGCATTTTGGGGTAGTTGGCCTTCAGGGGCTCTGAAATAATGTCGTACACCGCCATGCGGGGATCCAGGGAGGAGAAGGGATCCTGGAAGATCATCTGCACCTCTTTGCGGATCTTCTTCATGGTCTTTTTGTCAATGGCCTGCAGGTCGTACTCGTTCCCGTCCTGGGCGCGGTACAGCACCTTGCCGGCGGTGGCCTTGTGGGCCGCCACAATGCACCGGCCCAGGGTGGTTTTTCCGCAGCCGGACTCGCCCACAATGCCCACCGTCTCGCCCTTTTCCACGGTGAAGCTCACGTCGTTCACCGCCCGGATAGCCGTCTTTTTCGAGGTGAACACCTTGCTGAGGCCTTCCACCTTCAAAATTGTCTCACTCATGGCCGCCCTCCTCCTTTTCCGCGCCGCAGGCCCGCCAGCAGGCCACCCAGTGGCCGGGGGAAACCTCCCGCATGCCGGGGCAGGAGCCGCCGCAGGCCCCTTCCTCCCGGCTGGTGCACCGGTCGTAGAAGCCGCACCGATCCGGCAGGTTCATGGCCACAGGCACCGTCCCCTCAATGGAGAAGAGCCGCTCCTTCCCGCCGCCAATCCGGTGTACCGAGCCCATCAGGCCCCTGGTGTAGGGGTGCTGGGGGTTCTTGAAAATCTCATGCACATCCGCGTACTCCACAATCTGCCCCAGGTACATGACGGCCACGTTGTCGCACATTTGGGCCACGGTGCCCAGGTCGTGGGTTATGTACAGAATAGACATGCCGTAGTCCTTTTTCAGCTGGTTCATCAGCTCCAGAATCTGCGCCTGAATGGTCACGTCCAGGGCGGTGGTGGGCTCGTCGGCAATAAGCAGCCGGGGGCTGCACACCAGGGCCATGGCAATGAGCGCCCGCTGCAGCATGCCGCCGGAAAACTCGTGGGGGTACTGGTCGAACCGCTTTTCCGGGTTGGAAATGCCCACCTTCTTCATGGTTTCCACCACAATTTCCCGGGCTTCCTTCTTCTTTTTGCCGGTGTGAATGCGCACCGACTCGGCAATTTGGCTGCCCACGGTGAACAGAGGCGAGAACGAGGTCATAGGCTCCTGGAAAATCATAGAGATGTCCTTGCCGCGGATTTTCCGAATCTCAGCCCCGCCGAATTTCAGCTTCAGCAAATCCTGGGTTTTCCCGTCCTCGGTAAAGAGGATTTTCCCCGTGGTTTTGCAGTTGGGGGTGTTAATGCCCAAAATGGCCTTGCTGGTCAGGCTTTTGCCGCAGCCCGACTCGCCCACCAGGCCCATGGTTTCGCCCTGGCGGATTTGAAAGCTCACGCCCCGCACCGGGGTGAGGGTGCCTTCGTCCAGCTTAATGCGTATGCTCAGGTCCTCCACCGAGAGGACGTTCTGGTTTTTCCCTTCCATCTTTCACACCTCGCTCACTTGTAGGGGTCGGCCGCGTCCCGCAGGCCGTCGCCCAGGAAGTTGAAGGCCAAAATGGAAACCGCCACGAACACCAGGGGGATCAGCTTCCAGGGGCAGTTGGCAATGTTGCTCACGTTCTGGCATTCCTGCAGCAGCACGCCCCAGCTGGTGGCGGGGGCCCGCATGCCCAGGCCCAGGAAGCTCATGGAGGTTTCGCCCAAAATCATGTTGGGAATCCCCAGGGTCAGGTTCACAATCAGGTAGCTCATGAAACCGGGCACCAGGTGCTTCGCCACAATTTTCATGTCGCTTACGCCGGAAAGGCGGGCCGCCATGACGTAGTCCTCCTTTTTCAGCGAGAGGAAGCGGCTGCGCACCGTGCGGGCCAGGCCGGTCCACCCCATAAGGGACATGATGAGGGTGATCCAGATGTACACCTGCACCACGGGGATGCCGGCGGGAATGGCCGCCGAGAGGGCCATCCACAGCGGCAGGGTGGGGAAGGAGGAAAGCACCTCTACAATACGCTGGATGACGGTGTCAATCCATCCCCCATAATACCCCGAAATGCCGCCGATGACAAGGGCCAGCACAAAGGAAATGATCGTGCCCAGAAGCGGCACGGTGAGGGAAACCTGGCTGCCGATTAAAATACGGGAGAACAGGTCGCGGCCCAGCTGGTCGGCCCCGAAGGGCATGTACTGCAGGGGCTCCTGCCCGGGGGGCAGCTGGCTGTTGTCTACCCCGTAAAGGTGCAGGTCGGTTTCAAACAGGCCGAACAGCTTGTAAGAGGTGCCGTGAACAAAAAACTGCAGCCTGTAGGGGGTGGAGGTGTCCTCCACAAAAATCTTGTTGCGCATTTCGTCCCGCTCTACCTCAAAGCGGTAGATAAAGGGGCCGATGAACTCCCCCTCGTGCACAAAGTGCAGGGGGGTGGGGGGCATGTTGGAGGCGGAGGAGGAATAATCCTCCAGCCCCTGGGGGGCGATAAAGTTGGCAAAGGCGGCGAACAGGTACAAAATGATCAGCAGCACGGCGCTGCCCATGGCCAGCTTGTGCTTCACCAGCTTGCGGCCCATAAGCTGCCACTGGGAAGCGGTGTAATACTTTTCTTGTTTTATCCGGGCCTTTTCCTCCTTGCGCCGCTGCTTTTCCGCGGCCCTTTCCTCTTTTTCGGTGAGAGAGGAAGCGGAAGCCTTGGCCTTTGGATCTGCGCTCTGTTTCATCACTTCGTCTCCTCTATGTACTGAATTCTCGGGTCAAGCACAGCCAGCAGCAGGTCGGAAATCAGGGTGCCGATTACCACCAGCGTGGCGGAAATGAGCAGGATGCCGCCGGACAGGTACACGTCCTGGGTTTTCAGGGCCTGCAGCAGAATGGGCCCCAGGGTGGGCAGCAGAAGTACAATGGCGGTGATGGTGCTGCCATTGAAAATGCCGGCGATGATGCCGCCCAGGCCGCTGACGGTGGGGTTCAGAATGGCCCGCAGCTCGTACTTCCAGGTAAGGGTGGACTCTTTCACGCCCTTGGCCCTGGTGCACAGCACATAGGGGCGGGTCTGTTCGTCCAGCATGAGGGCCCGGGTGCTGCGAATGCTGCTGCAGGTGCCCCCCAGCCCAATGACGATGATGGGGATGATGAGCCGCTTGAGAAAATCCAGGAACGAGGCGAAATCCACAATGCCCCCTTCCGGGAAGAGGCCCATCACCGCCGTGCCTGTCAGCTGGTACGAAATGTACATGAGCAGAATGGCGAACAGGAAGTGAGGGATTGCCATGCCGATGAAGCCCACGAGGGTGAGGGCGTAATCCCCCACGGAATACTGGTGCTTGGCGGCGTAAATGCCAATGGGAATGGACACCACATACTGCACAATCAAAGTAACGATGGACAGCATCATGGTGGGGCCCAGGTATTCCAGAATAATGGAGAGCACGTTTTCATTGAAGTTGAAGGACGTGCCCCAGTCCCCGGTGAGGATGCCGCCCAGCCAGTCGAAATACTGTTCTAAAAAGGGGCGGTCCACGCCGTACAGCTCCCGCAGGGCGGCAATTTCCGCCTGGCTTACCTTCTCGCCCTCGGCGATCATGTTGGTGACCAGGGTGTCTACAAAGTCTCCCGGGGGAAGCTGAATGACGAAAAACACCACAAAAGAGATTAGGAACATGGTGATAACCGCCAGCAGAAGGCGCTTTGCAATAAACTTTAATTTGTCCATAAACTCCCGGATTCCCTCCTTACAATCCATAATGACGGCGCTCTGCGGCGCCAGGTACAAGGGGCGGCGGATCGCCCGGCTTTTGGCCGCGCAACCCGCCGTTCCTTTTCCGGCGCTGCCCGCCGGGAATCATCTGTTTGTACGCTTATTGGGGAGCAGACTCCACGTCTGCAAAGTACAGCTGCTCGGGACGCATCATGCTGGCAAAGCGGAACTCGTCGGCGTTGATGCGGTCATCCGGGAAATTCATCAGGTTGTTGTCCACCAGGTAGTAGTTGGGCAGAGCGCTCAGGTAGCCGATGAACCACACGTTCTCTTTGTGGAGCTCGTAAATGCGGTTGATGTTTTCTTCAATGACCTGCTCCCGGTCGTCGCCGGTGGCGGTGCGGATATTCTCGTAGCAGGTGATGAGCTCCAGCATGTCGCCGGTGGGCTCGAGGCCGCCGTTGGCGGTGGACTTGCCGTCCTCATACCACTTGCCGTAGGCGCTGAACACGCACATGAAGTTCCGCATGGGGATGATGGAGTCGGGGCGCAGGGAGGGGTTGATGGTGGCGACCGTCTCGTTGGTGGCCTCTACCTCGTTGGCCAAAATGGCGGTGCTGATTTCCGGGTTGATCTTCTCAGACAGCTTCACGCCGATGGCCGCGTAGGAGGATTTCAGCACGGAGAGGAATTCGGTGTTCATGCCGTCATCCTTGTACTCGTAGATGATTTCCAGATCCTTGTCGGTGCCCTTCATCTTCCGGTAGGTACCCGAGGCCCGGTCCCAGGGCTCGGTGAGCTCATCCAGAATCTCGTTGGCACGGTCGGGGTCGTACTCGGTCCACTTGTAGCGCCACTCCTCGTCGTAGCCCAGGGCGCCCTCCGGCGGGGAAGCCTGCACAGCCTCGGCCATGCCGTCGGAAATGGTGTTGTTCAGCAGGTTGCGGTCCACCGCAATGGAAAGGGCCTCGCGGAAGCGCACGTCCTGGAACAGGGCCCGTTTGTCCAAATCCTTCACTGTCTGGTTCAGCGCGATGGTGTTGGTGTCGCTCCAGGCCGGGGTGTTCCACTCCACCACATGGTGGGTTTCCTGGGTGGCGCTTACCACGGTGGAATAGTCGGCGGATTCAAAATTGCCGATGGTCAGTTCGCCGCCTACCAGCTTCAGCACGTTCTGGTCCTCTTCGTTGATGATGTAGAACTTCAGGCTGTCCACATAGGGCAGCTGGCGGCCCTCGCTGTCTGTCTTAAAGAAATAGGGGTTGCGCACCAGCTCGTACACCTCGCCCACCTTGTTCCAGTTGTCCGCCACAGCGATAAAGCTGCGCAGAGAGGGGATGATGTGGTAGTCCCAGGAATAATAGCCGGTGTCCTTGCCCATGGTGTTGTAGGAATCCCAGTCCTTGCCGAACAGCTCGTTGGCGTTGGCCAGGGCCTCCTCCTCGGTGATGAGGGGGAAGGTGGGGTCGTCGGTGACGCCGTCCTTGCGGGCCACAATGTTCACATAGAAATGCTTGGGGGCGAACATCCACTTGTTGTCGATGGCCACCTCCTGAGGGAAGGAAGGCTTGGGGGCCGCGAAGGTGACGGTGAAGGTGTAATCGTCCACCTTCTCAAATTCCGCCCAGTAATTTTCCCCGTCTACCGTTACCTGGTAGCAGTTGTAGGGCTTGGAGGTAAAGGCCGGGTAGTAGCCTTCTTCGTCCACGTCGTAGGCGGTGCGGTCCTCGTGCAGGGCCGGGGTGGACATGTGGTCGTAGTAGAAAATCACGTCGTCGGCGGTGAAGGGCTCGCCGTCAGACCACTTCATGCCCTCGCGCAGCTCGATGGTCCACACGGTGTAATCCTCGTTGGCGTAGAAGTCCTTGCACACGTTGGCTTCCACTTCGCCGGAGTTGTCAGACTTGAAGCGGAACATGCTCTGCTCTGTCCAGGGGCCGTAGTTCCAGCGGGCGTTGTCGTTCACGCGGGCGGTAATGCTGCCGCCGTAGTTGCCCAGTGAAAGCACGTCTGGCTCTACCATAACGTCCTCGGCCACAGGCAGGCGCTCTTCCAGGGGAGGAAGCTCGCCGGCCTCCACCTGTTCTGCCAGCATGGGGGCCTCCTTCTGAGAGAGGTCAACCTCCACCTCCGCCGTGGAGCTTGCCCCGCCGCTCTCGCCGCCGGAAGCATCCGGCGCCGCAGAAGAGGCCGTACCCGTCTGGGTGGGCGCGCCGCAGCCGGCCAGCATGGAAATCGACATGGCCGCCGTCAGCAGGAACGCAAGGATTCGCTTTCCTTTTTTCATCTTTCATTTCCTCCTTCTTCGCTTTCACTTCCCGTCCAAAATTTTTGTGTTTTTGGGAAGTGCCTTTTAACAGCTGTACCCTTCGCGTACTGTCAAAAACAGAAAAAGCAAGTGTATATTTTACCTAAAGAAATAACCGTGATGATTATTTTTAGGCAATCTATACATCTTGCTTTTTATTATAGCGGCTGAATAGAAAGAAGAAAATGCACAAACACAGCCAATTTATATACTTTTGTAACCACCCTGCGTTTTTTGTACAGGCCGGCAGTTTTTATTGTAGTACAAAAACGTAAACTTTTCCTTCACGGTTATGTAAAAAACGCGTAAAGAACAGCGGGCGCGCCGCACCTTTTCTCTTTTTTCGGCAAACCGAAACCGCCCCGGCCAGGGAGCGTTCCCGGCCGGGGCGGTTTTTTGTCTTTCTTATTCCTCCTGCGCGAATTCCTGAAGAAGGGCCAGCATACGGGCCGCCAGCTCCTGCTGCCTGGGGGTGAGGCCCTCCAGCGAAACCGAACGCCGTTCCTCCAGGCCCAGAATGTAGTCGGCGGAACAGCCGTACAGCAGCGCCAGCTTTGCCAAAATATCCAGGGGAGGCTGCGCGTTGCCGCATTCGTACCCGCTTATGGTGGCGCGGGTCAGCCCCAGCCTGCGGGCTACCTCCCCTTGGGAAAAGTGCTTGGCCTCCCGCAGCTCTTTCAGCCGTTTCCCCAGCTCGTAAATCACAGCAACCCCTCCTCCGGCATATTTAGGAAAATATTTTCATCCTATTGTAAAATAATATTATCATTCTAATAGATTGTATTATCATCTTGTTAGATGATAATATTTGACATATTTCTCCCTGTGAAGTACAATATCTACCATAACAGAGAAAGGAGGGAAAACGATGGCCGCTTTTATCCCCCGCAGCCCTGGGGAGGAGGAGTTTACGGAAAATTTTTGCCGGAACCTTCTTTCCCTGCGGAAAATGAAGGGGTTCAGCCAAATGGAGGTGGCGCAAACCATTTGCCGTTCCCGTTCCGCCTACAGCTACCTGGAAAACAACTGGTGCCGCACCGACGTGTACACCGCGTACCAGCTGTGCGGGTTGTACGAGGTTTCGCCCAACGATATGCTGCTGAGCGGCCTGACGCCGCAGCCCTTTTGCCGCCCGCGCCGCGGCGGCTGCGCAGAGCTTCTGCGGCTGCTGCCCCTTCTTTCCAACGAACAGCTTCGCGGTTTGATTCAGGCAGCGGAACAGCTTCTGGAACCCAAATGGGCATAAAAGAAGGCCGCCCCGGCTGGGAAAAGCTCCCGGCCGGGGCGGCCTGTTTCAAAAAAAGAGAGGGACAAGCTTCTTCTTTCCCCCTTCTTTGCAGAAAGGGGGTGCGGCTTATGTACATAACAGTAGATCCATTGTTTGATTTTACGTTGGTGCTCCTTGGCGTGGCCGGGTTTGTCTGGCTCATCGCCAAAGCTGTATATAAAAAAGGGAAGTAACCGCTTTCCGTTGGGAGCCTTTCAGCCCGTGAGAGTTTTTCACGAAGCCGCCGCAGGCGGCGGACAACCCCGCCCCGGGGAGCGGGGATCCCGCCGAAGGATCAGCGGGCGGCCTCCGCGTCCCAGGGAGCGCGGCTCAGCCACTGGCCGTTGGTGAAATCCGGGATCGCCATCGGCGCCCCGCCCAGAGCGACGCTCTGTTCGCTGAGGCAGGTGATGCTCATCCAGGCGGCGGCGTCGTACACGTCGATGGGCACAGGGCCGCCGGTGCGCACGGCATGGAAGAAATCTCCCAGCACCAGCCAGTCCATGCCATCGTGGCCGCCGCGCACGCCCTCCTCCAGGTACTGCTTCCACACCGGATGCTCGTACTGCTGGCGGTATTCCTCTGCGTTGCCCCATTTTTCCTTCCATTTGAAGTCATAGGCGTTGTCCTGGCCGTCCAGGAAAATGCTGTGGTTGTCCTCCATGTACATGCCCTTGGTGCCCTGCACATGGAACCCGCGGGAGTAGAACCGGGGCAGGGTGGTGTCCAGCGTCAGGCAGATGGTTTCGCCTCTGGCGCACTTGATGATGGTGGTCACCACGTCGCCCTGGGCAAACCGCATCTGAGAGGCGTCGTATTCCGGGCCCTTCTCCCGCAGAAGGAATTCGTGAAGCCCTGCCGCCTTGGAGGCCACCGAAACCAGCGACACCATCCGGTTGCCCCGGTTAATGTCCAGCACGTTGGCAATAGGGCCCAATTCGTGGGTGGGGTAATTTTCCCCGTTGCGCCCCAGGTAATTGCGGAAGCGGTAATGGCGGTTCTCTCTGCCGAAGGAAATCTCGTCGCGCAGGTCGTGGCGGTAGCCGCCCTGGCAGTGCACAATCTCGCCCAGAACGCCCTGGCGCACCATGTTCAGCACCATCAGTTCATCCCGGCCGTAGCAGCAGTTTTCCAGCATCATGCAGGGCACGCCGGTTTCCTCGTAGGTGCGCACCAGCCGCCAGCAGTCGTCCAGGGAATACGCCCCGCCCACCTCTACCGCGGTGTACTTGCCGGCCTTCATAAAGTCGCAGGCAAGGTTCAGGTGGGATTCCCAGGCGGTCATGATAACCACCGCATCCACATCGGAGCGGTTCAGAATTTCCCGGTAGTCGCCGGTGACAAAGGGGGCCGGCTGCCCGGCTTCCGTCACCATTTGGGCCGCTTTTTCCCGCCGGTCCTCGTACACGTCGCACACCGCGGTAACACGAACGCCCTCTCTGGGCAGAATACAGTATTTCAGCAGGCTCATGCCACGGTTTCCAAGGCCCACCACAGCGGTTTTGATTTCATTGAGCATTGCAATTCCTCCATTTTCATACTGCAATGGTTTATGCCGGGAACGCCCGGCCAGACGGAGCAGGGATTCCGCCCGCCTCTTCTGAAATAATGGTACCGCAAATTTTTCCGGTTTGCTATGATTTTTTTGAAATATTCTTTAGATTTTGTTGTATCTGAGATTTTTCACTGGGCTCCCTTCCCGCCCTCCCCCCTGCCGCCGGAACAAAAAAAGGCCCGCGCCGCAGGCCTGTACAGGCCGCCGGCGCGGGCTTTTTCTCTTCTGTTTTCCGCAGCTGCGGCCAGGGGGCGAAGCGGTTCCCCGCCGGACGCGGGCGGTTTTTTTACCGAAGGTTCAGGCAGACGCGGGCCCCCTCGATGCGGCACGCCCTGCCGTTCTCCAGGCTGGGCCAGCGCTCCAGAAACACCGGATCCCCCTGGCGCAGGGGATGGACGCGGGCGGTGAGAACGGAGGGGAACCCGAAATATCCCAGGCTGAGCAGGGCCGGTTGGCCGGTGTAGAAATAATCATTGATTTTCTTGCCGTCCAGGAATATGTCCATGCTCTCGCCCGCGTAGTCCAGGGTGAGAAGCACGTCCCAGCCGCTTGCCCGTGAGGCGTGGCCCTCCGGGTAAGAGAACTCCAGCCGGTACAGGGCGTCCCCCTCCTCTTCCCCCAGAGGGACGAGGGAGACGGCGGCCTCCTGGCCGGAGCAGATGCGCTGGTAGAGGAAGAATTCGCCATCTTTTCCGCAGGGGGCAAAGCCCTGGGGCACGGCGGCAAACTGGGGGAAGGCGGCCAGCAGGGTGCGGCTGCCGCCTTCCGCCTTCAGGCAGCCCTCCTCCTCCCAGACAAATCCGTCCGAGAGAACCAGGTAATCCTGGTCCAGGTGGATTTTGGCAGCCCGCAGGGCCTGCGCCCGAGACAGCTGCAGAACCTGCGCCCGGGCCTCCCCCTCCCAGCAGAACCGGGGATCCCAGTCGCCGTAAAAGACGAACACCTCGCCCCCGCTGGTGGAAAGCCGGCACAGCGGCGTGGCCAGGGCGCTGCGCAGCACCGCCTCCCCCAGCTTCATGCGGTAGGGGAAGAAGCCGTACTGGCCGGGGGCGATGTCCACCGGGGGAAATTCCACCTGCCCGGCGCTACACGGGCCAGCCAGCCGCACGCCCGGGTGAGCCGCCATCTGGCGGCGGCGCTGGTAGTTGTTGAAGAAAAGGTAGCCGTGCTCCCCGTCGTGGCGGCAGGCCAGGCGCAGCGTGGAAAGATCCTCCGGCTGCACGCCCTCCGGCAAAATTTCCGCCGGAAGGGGGGCCAAATCCGCCCCGAAATCCTGCAGAAAGAGGGCCAGCAGGCGAATCTCACGGTAGCTGTCTGAAATGGTGCCGAACTGGCGGATGGGGGCGTTGAAATCATAGTTGATTTCCGGCAGATCGTTCAGGTCGCCCGCCGCCTTGCTCTCCTGCAGGGTGGAAAGCCGCCCCTCCGGGTTGCTGCCGCCGTGGTACATGTAGTACCCCAAAAGGGCCGCGCCGCTGCCCAGCTTGGCCAGCGACATGGCCCCGGCGTCCGGGCCGGACGCCACCGGGCGGCGGTGCCGCGTCACCTGCAGGCCGCCGCCCAGCTCTGCCGTCAGGTACGGGAACCGGGACTGGTCGAAGGTGAGGGCGTCCTCCACATGGTGGTCGCAGGCGATGAGGGCGTCGTTGCGGATGTGGCTGAACACAAAGTTGGCGTTGGCAGGCAGCTCGCCCACGCTCTGGTCCCAGGGGGCTTCGCAGTAGCCGCCCATCACCGGCAGAAGGCCGCCGGTGCAGGCCCCGCCCCAGCCGGTGGCGGTGTACAGGGGCGCGTCGAAGCCGATTTCCCGCGCCATGGCCGCCAGGGTGCGCATGTGCTGCTCCCCCTCAGGCCCGCGCAGGCCGCCCACATGGCCGTATTCGTTTTCAATCTGTATGCCTATGACGGGGCCGCCCTGCCCCAGCATCAGGCCGCGGGTTTCCGCCCACAGGTGCTCCCAGTAGCGGCGCACATAAGCCAGGTAGGCCGGGTCGTCGCTGCGCAGCCGGATCTTCCCCTCCTTGGCCTTCAGCCAGTCCGGGAAGCCGCCGCTGCGCACCTCGCCGTGCACCCAGGGGCCCAGCCGCAGAAAGACGGAAATCCCCACCTTCCGGCACAGCTGCAGGAATTTCCGCAGATTCCGGCAGCCGGAGAAGGAGAACACCCCCTCCTCCTCCTCATGGTGGATCCAGATGGCGTAGCAGGAAACGATGGACAGCCCCCCCGCCTTCATTTTCCGCAGAGATTCCTCCCATAGGGAATCCTGATACCGGGAATAATGGATTTCCCCCATCACAGGGAACCAGGGCTTCCCGTCCTTTGTCAAATACCGGCTGTTGTAACCGTATGTCATTCCTTACTCCTCCTTCTCCTCGGCCCGCCGCAGGGCAAACCGTCTGACGCAGCCGTACACCGGCGGCGAGGAAATGCGCAGCCCCGCCCGCAGCACGCCGGGGGCCTCCGCCTCCAGCTCTACGGCGATCCTCTGCCACTCGTGCTCTGTGGGGTGGACGACAGCCTCCGCCTGGGAACCACAGCCCTCCAGGAACAGCTTCACGTCCACGTTGGTGGTGTCGGCGCCCTGGTATTCCGCTTCCAGACGGTAGCGGCCCGGCTGCACCGGCACGCTTTGGGAAAGGGAAAACCGGAAATTCCTTCTGCTTTCCACCCGAAGGGTATTCCGGGGCGGGGCGGGAAAGGGATCCACAAATTCGGGGCGCAGCTCCGCCGTTACATCGCCGCCGCTTTTTTCCATGTCCCACCGGACAAAGCCCTCGTCCCAGTTCGGGTCCTGCAGCAGGTTTTCCGCCTGGGGGGCGCGCTCCTGCACCGTCACCCAAAGCCGCACCGGCTCCTCCAGGCCCTCTGCCCGGCCCTGGAACAGGCGGCGGCCGGGCCTGGCGCAGGCCGTTTCGCCCCCGTTCTCCCACGCCACCGGCAGGCTGTGCAGGGTGCCGTCAAAATGCAGCACGCGCACCTGGGCGGGCAGGGAAATTTCTCCCCCCACAGGCGCCATCTGTTCCTCAGGCTGGTACACCTTGGCCGTCCGACCGCCCCGGTACTGCCCCCTGGTGAAGGAAAAAGCCCGCATCCCTTCCATGAGGGAGCCGTCCTCCCGCAGAAGGCCCATGTTTTCCGCCCAGCCGCCCACGCCGCTTTGGGGCACGCAGAAGGGCTCCCAGTAAAAGATGCCGCGGCCCATGCGGCCCGGCAGAGAGGCGGAAATGTTCATCACCAGCTCCAGCACCCGGCGCTGCCCCTCGGGCGAGGCGGGGAAGCCGGCAATCCGCTCCTGGGCGCGGTCAATGAAGCCCTGGGGCGTAATGCGCCAGGCGTAGGCCGTCTCGGCCAGAATGATGGGCTTGCGGTACCGGGCCGCCAGCTTTTCCATGGATTCCTTCAGATCCGCAAAGGTGCCGTGCCAGAAGGGGTAATAGGAAAGGCCGATCACGTCGAAATCCTCCAGGCCGTTTTCCATGGCCCGGTCAAACCATTCCTCCAGGTAAAAGTACCGGCCGCCCTGGTCCAGGTGGATCATCACCTGCAGGCCTGGCCCTCCGGCGGCCCTGGCCCCCCGTATGCCAGCGTTCACCAGGCGGGCGAGGCCCCGGAAGTCAGGGGCTTCCCCGTTGGGGAACAGCATGCCGCTGCGGATCTCATTTCCAATCTGCACCATGTCCGGCATGGCCCCGCCCTCTTTCAGGGTGAGCAGAGAGTCCCTGGTGAACCGGAACACGGCCTGCTCCAGCTCCTCCTGCGAAAGGCCCTCCCAGTCCTTCGGCTTGCGCTGCTGGGCCGGGTCGGCCCAATAATCGGAATAATGGAAATCCAGCAGAAAATCCAACCCAGCCTCTTTGATTTTCCGGCCCATCTCCAGCGTGCGGGGAAGGCTGCAGTAGCCGCCGGACTCCGGCACATGCTCCGGGCTGTTCCACAGCCTCAGGCGCACGGCGTTCACCCCGCACTCCTTCGCCAGCTGCAGCGGGTCCCGGGGCGCGCCGTCAAAGTCCCGCAGGACCATGCCCTCCTCCTGGCACTGCTGCAGGAAGGAAAGGTCCATCCCCTTATAAAAATCGAGCAGTTCTCCCATTGTTAAATCCTTCCGTCCTTTCCTGCAGACTGCCGGAACAGAATCTCGTAATCCAGCATGGTTTTTTCCTGGTAGCTTTTCCCCTCCAGGCAGTTGATCAGCTGCTTGGCGGCCATGTCCCCCATCCACTTGGCGGAAATATTCACCGACGTCACCGCGGGGGAAAAGCACTCCAGATTGGTGCTGTTGTACAGGGAAACCACCGAAACGTCCCTGGGGATGCGGTACCGCTTGGCCAGCAGGCGCGACATCATCCTGGTGCAGATCACGTCGTCGCCGCAGACAATGCACTCTGCCCGGGTGATGAGGGCGTCGCTGATGATGCTGTCCACCAATTCCACGTCGGTAAAATTGGGGTAGACCAGCTGCTGCTCTCTGGGCAGGCCGAAGCGATCCACCGCGTCGTAAAAGCCCTGGCGCCGCTCCTCGTTTACCTCAAACTCCATGTCGCCCACCACCAGGGCAAACCGGCGGTACCCCTGCCCGATGATGAGCGAGACGAGGCTTTCCGCCGCCTTGCGGTTGTCGCTGTCCACCTGAATGACTTCCTTGCACCCGCACTGGCCGGTGAGGGCCGTGGGGAAATGGATTTCCGTCAGGTATTTCAGGATAAGGTCATCCTCCACGCTTCGCATAAGGATGAATCCGTCCACTGTTTTATTCTCCACCATGGCCCGTATGCGGGACACGTCGTTCCTGGCCCCGGCCACCACCATCACGTTGTACTGCAGCAGCGAGGCCGCCTCGCTGACCCCCAGCAGGCACTCCTGAAAAAACTGGGTGTTGGTGGTGTACACGTCCACCGGAAGCACCAGCCCCAGGCAGCGCTTCCATTCCGGCTGCTTCTGCGCGGCCGCTTTCACCCCGGCCTGGGCGGCGTACTCCTGAATCCGCTTCCGCGTCTCCGGGCCGATCCGCCCTTTGCCGGAAAGGGCCCGGGAAACCGTGCTTTTGGACACGCCCAAATCCCTTGATATCTGTTCGATTGTCATGACGCATTTCTCCAATATTGAATGAAAATGAATGAGAGGGGCGGGAAGGAAAAAGGCCGCTGGAAACCCAGCGGCCTTGCTGCCTGCGGTTATGCCGCCTGCTTGGAAGCTGCGTACTCGGAAGCCTGACGCTCCATTTCCGCCAGCACGTCGCGGATGCCTGCCGCCTCAAGGGCCTGTCTGAACTGCTCAATGGTGGCGTCCACGTCCTCGACCAGGCCGTTTACCAGGGGGTTGTAGTAGGTGTCGATGTTGGCCTCTACCGCGGCCACCTGAGTCGCCACATTGGTGTTGTCAAAGTTGAAGCCGTCGTAGATGTGGTCGCCCTTCACGTTGGCGTTCCACTCTTCCATCATGGCGTCGTAGGCGTCGTCCAGGGCGGTGCGGTCCTCAATGTACTCGGTGCGCTGAATGGTCATGTTGTTCCAGCCCCAGTTGCAGTTGTTGCTGACGCCGTAGTTGCTTTCGTCAAGCACCCTGTACTGGTCGTCGCCCACGGCCTCCCAGTGCTTGCCTTCAATGCCCAGCATGGCCAGGTCGTACACGTCAGGGTTGGTGTAGAATTCGTTCAGGGCCATCATGGCGCGTTCCTTGTGCTGGCTGTTGATGTTGATGGCCACGCCGTTGTTGATGTAGGAGTTTACCTTCTTGGGCAGAGCGGCGACCGGGTCGCAGAGGGTCACGTTCCAGTCGGGGTTCTCGCTGTTGGCCTGGCGGCCGTAGGTAAGGCAGCTGCCCAGGTTCCACACCATGGCGGCGGTGCGGCCGGTAAGCAGGCCGGTCTGGCGCTCGTCGGTGGAGTTCAGGGCGTCAGGCGACCAGCAGCCCGCGTCGGCCATCTCTTTGGCCTGCTTGCAGTAGTCGGCGAAGCCGTCCCAGTCAAGGATGTAGTACAGGTCCAGATCCTCCGGATCCTGGGCGTTGTACAGCACCAGCTCGCCGGATTTGGGAGCGCCGCCCAGGGTGGACAGGCCCTCGGTCTGGAAGTACTGGTACCAGGGGCCGTACTGGAAGGTGTACATGCCGTCCGCCGCGGCGGCCATGGCAAACTCCTTCATCTCATCCCAGCTGGTAATCTGTTCCACGCCGTACTGCTCCATCAGGTCGCCGCGCACGGCCATAACATCCTGGCCGAATTCGTTGGCGTAGTTGGGAACCATGTAGATGGTGCCGTTGATCTTGGCCTGCTCCCAGGCCATTTCCGGCACAACCTCCCAGATGTCGGGGGCGTAGGTCTGAATGAACTCTTCGGAAAGGGGCTCGAACCCGCCCAGGGCCACGGTCTGCTCGTAGTGGCACCAGCTGCTGGCGGTGAAAATCAGGTCGAAATCCTCCTGGCCGGAGAACAGAAGGGAGTACTTCGTCTCGTGCTCGCCCCAGGAAAGGAAGTCCACGCTGACGGTGGCGTTGATCTCCTCCTCCAGAATCTTGTTGATCTCGGCGTACACCTCGTCGAAGTCGGGGGTGCGGTCGCCGATGAGGTACATTTTCAGCTCTACCTTTTCCGAGGTGTCAACAGCCCCGGTTTCGCCGGAGGCCGCGTCCCCGGCAGAGGCTGCGTCCGTCCCGCCGGAGGAGGAGGCCTGCCCGGCGGTGCTGCACCCGGCGGCCGCGCCGGTGATCATGGCGGCGGCCAACAGAAGAGCGGCTGCTTTCTTTAACTGCTTTTTCATAAGTGAAGCTCCTTTTCTCAAAATAATATAGATGAATTCCCAGGATTTTCGGGGAACGGTATGCAGGCTGGGGACGTGCGGGCTTTACTCCTTCACAGCGCCGATGGTAATGCCCTGCACAAAATATTTCTGCACAAAGGGGTAGGCCAGCACAATGGGCCCGGTGACTACCACCGTCAGGGCCATTTTCAGGGTCTGCGTGGGCAGGGAAACAGAACTGATGACCGAGCTGCTCACATTGCCGCTGGCAATGAGCTTTTTGTAGGCCTCAATGTCGTTGATCTGCTGGTACAGGAAATACTGCAGGGGGTACTTGTTTTCATCTTTAATGTACAGCATGGCGTTGTACCAGTCGTTCCAGTAGGCCAGGGCAATGAACAGGCCCACGGTGGCCAGCGCCGGCTTGATGAGGGGCACCACAATCTGGAACAGGATGCGGAACTCGCCGCAGCCGTCTATTTTGGCCGCCTCTATGAGAGAGTCGGGAATGCCCAGAATGTAGCTTTTCATAATGAGCAGGTTGTACACGCTGAACATCAGGGGCAGCAGCAGGGCCAGGTAGTTGTCGCGCAGGCCCAGGGTGGTGGTGATGAGCAGGTAGTAGGGCACCAGGCCGCCGCTGAACAGGGTGGTGAAGTAAAAGAAGAAGGAGAAGGCGCGCCGCCAGGTGAAGGTTTTGCGCGCCAGCACGTAGGCCGTCATGGTCTGCAGCAGCAGGCCCAGCACCGTGCCGCCCAGGGTGAGCAGAATGGTGGTGGCATAAGCCCGGAACACCACCACCGGCTCGCGGAACACCGTTTCGTAGGCCTGCAGGCTGAAGTCCTGGGGAAGAAGGCTGAAGCCGTTCTGCAGAACCGCTTCCTCTGAGGAGAACGAGCTGGAGACGATAATGATGAAGGGGATGAGGCACAGCAGGGCCACAAGCCCGCAGAACACGTAGGCGATCACATTCAGGGTGAACACGTCGCCCGTCATCTTTCTCTTATGCTTGTAAGCTTCCATTCCATTACCCCCTTAAAACAGCGCGTAGTCTTTGTCGTACAGGCTGACCAGCTTGTTGACCACCACCACGGTGACAAAGCAGAGCACCGACTGGTACAGGCCGATGGCCGAGGCCATGCCGAAGTTGTTGCTGCTGATGAGGGCCCGGAAGGTGAGGGTGTCGATGACGTCGGTGTAGTTGTACAGCAGTCCGTTGGTGCCCACCAGGTTGTAGAACAGGTCGAAGTTGCCCTTGAAAATGCCGCCTACCGACAGAAGCAGCAGAATAATGGTGGTGGGCATAATCATGGGGATTGTCACCCTGAAAATCCGCTGGAACACGTTGGCCCCGTCGATGGTGGCCGCCTCGTACACCGAGGTGTCAATGCCCATGATGGCCGCCAGGTACATGACCGAGCCGTAGCCGATATTTTTCCACAGATTGAAGAATACGATGATAAAGGGCCAAACCTGAGGCGTGGTGTAGAACAGGATTTTCTCGCCGCCCAGCGCCTGAATGATGTTGTTCATGAAGCCGTAGTCCGAGCTGAAAATGTTGAAGGCCATAATGCCCACGATAACCCAGGAAATAAAATAGGGAAGGAACATGAGCGACTGGGTGATTTTCCGGTAAGCCTTGCTGGTCAGCTCTGTGAGCAGCACCGCCACCGCAATCTGCACGACGGCGTTCAGCACAATGAACACCACGTTGTACAGCACCGTGTTCTTCGTCACCAGGCCCGCCTGGCCCGAGGTGAAGAAAAACTGGAAGTTTTCCAGCCCGTTCCAGGGGCTGCCCCAAATTCCGCCGGCGTAATTATACTTTTTAAACGCCAGCACAATACCCGTCATGGGGTAGTAGCTGAAAATCAGCGTGTAGGCCACGGCGGGCAGCAGCATTACCAGAAAGGCCCGGTACAGGTAGACCTTTTTGAAAAATGACTTGACTCCTTTTCCCCGCATGGTTTTGCCTCCTTCAAATATATTTGAGCAACAAATTGCGCAACTTCATCGGTCCCGCCCTTGCTCTCACTGTGCTTTCATTATATTCCTCTGTGCAACTTTCGTCAATCTGCAATAGAAAAGAAAAACTTTTGTACAAATCTACATTTCAGCCAAAAAGAAGGACCTCTTTGCGCAACTTATCCCAACTTATGTTGCGCAAAGAGTTGCACGCCGATTTTGTGGCTTCAGGATAATTTTTTCTTGCTTTCCCTGGCAAAAGCGGGAGAAATCCCTTGAAATGCAAAATGGTTTTCCGTTTTGCAAAAACTTTTGCGCTTCTTCCCCTGAAAATCCTCCCTGTTTTTGCGCAACCGTGCTCTTTCCGGCGGGGCCCCGCCCTTGTGCGTTTTGCCGGGCAGCCCCGCCCGCGGCCGGTTGACTTTCCCTGCGGCGGCTGTTATGATGGGAAAAACAGAGAAACCCCGCGCCGGAAGGGCGCCGGGCCCCGAACGGCCGGGGAGGAAGAAAGGAGCAGAAAGCCTATGGAGTGCAGAGAGCTTGACATACAGTTCGGCGTGGATTATTACCCGGAGCATTGGCCCCGGGAACGCTGGGAGACGGACGCCCGCCTGATGGAAGAGCTGGGGGTGCAGGTGGTGCGCATGGCGGAATTTTCCTGGAGCCGGCTGGAGCCGGAAAAGGGACGGTTCCGGTTCGGCTGGCTGGACGACGCCATTGCGCTTTTGGCGCGGCACGGCATCCGCACGGTGCTGGGCACCCCCACCGCCGCCCCTCCGGCCTGGATCATCGCGGAAAATCCGGAGATTCAGCCCATGGACGCCAACGGCCTGCGGCGGCATTTCGGCGGGCGGCACCACGACTGCCAGTCCAACGCCGTGTACCGGGAGCATATCCGCCGGTACGTCACCGCCTTTGCCGGGCATTTCGCCAAAAACCCCAACGTCATTGGCTGGCAGGTGGACAACGAGCTGGGCAACAGCCACGGGGACCTGTGCTTCTGCCCCTCCTGCGAGGAGCGGTTCCGCCAGTGGCTGCGGGAAAAATACGGCACGGTGGAAAGCCTGAACGAGCATTGGGGCACCGTGTTCTGGAGCCAGGACTACAGCGATTTTTCCCAGGTGACGGCCCCGCGCGCCACCGCCGCCGGGCAAAACCCCTCGCAGCTTCTGGACTGGAAGCGGTTCTGCTCCGACCTGGTGCTGGAGTTCCACCAGTTTCAGGCAGAGATCCTTCGCGCCGCCGCGCCGGACAAGTTCATCACCCATAATATGATGGGATTTTCGGAAAAGGTCAGCTACTTCCAGCTGGGGGACAAGCTTGACTTTTCTTCCCATGACCAGTACCCCGGGGGGCATTTCCGCGAAGGCCAGAACGAGCTGCGGGCCGACGCCCAGGCGGCGGAGCTGGACTTCATCCGGGGAACGAGGCAGAAAAGCTTCTGGATTATGGAGCAGCAGTCCTCCATAACCGGCTGGGAAGTGCTGGGCCGGGCCCCCAAGCCGGGCCAGCTTGCCCTGTGGGCCATGCAGTCGGCGGCCCACGGGGCGGACGCCATTGTGTTCTTCCGGTGGCGCTCCTGCGCGGTGGGCACCGAGCAGTACTGGCACGGCATTCTGCCCCATTCCGGCGTGCCGGGCCGCTCTTACCGGGAGATCGGCCAGCTTATCCGCCGGGCAGGCCCTCTGCTCCGCCAGGTGCGCGGGGCCCTGCCCCAAAGCCGCGCGGCCATCGTCTTTTCCTACGATCAGGAGTACGCCTTCGACATCCAGCCCCACCACCCGCAGCTCACCTATGTGGATCATGTGATGACCTATTACAGAGCGCTGTTCCGGCGGAATATTCCGGTGGACTTCATCCGGGAGGAGGAGGATTTCTCCCGCTACCAGTGGATCATCGCCCCTCTGCAGTACCTGATGTACCCGGAGCTGGAGCAGAAATACCGGGATTATGTGCGCCGGGGCGGGAACCTGGTGCTCACCATGCGCACCGGCGTGAAGGATGCGTACAACCGGTGTATGTGCCAGGCCCCGCTGCCCGGCGGCCTCAGCGACGTGCTGGGCCTGCAGGTGCCGGAATACGACTGCCTGCGGGAAACCTCTGTGGAAATCCAGTGGGACGGCCGGACCTACACCGGCGAAAAGTGGAGCGACCTGATTGAGCCCACCGCCGCCCGGCCCCTGGCGGTGTACGGCTCTGAATTCTACGCCGGAACCCCCGCCCTCACGGTGAACCGGTTCGGGGAGGGGCGGGCCTACTATGTGGGCACGGAAATGAGCCCGGCCCTGGCGGACCGTTTTGTGGAAGAGATGGTTTCCCAGGGGCTGGAGCCGCTGGCCTCCACCCCCCTGGGCGTGGAGGTGACCCGCCGGGTCTCGGGTAACAGGCGGTGGTATTTTGTGCTGAACCACACCGGCCAGACCCAGTACGTCACCCTGCCCCCGCACTGGATCCCCTGGGACGGGCAGCGCCGCAGCACCCTGCCCCCCTTTGCGGTGGATGTGTACACCGAGGAAGAGGAAGAAGCCTGACCGGCGGGGCGCGCGCCTTCGCCGTCTGAAACACAAAGCGCCCCGCGGGCGAACCGCCCCTGCGGGGGAAGAAAGGATGAGAGCATTATGCTGGAAACAGGAACCATGGCCCCCGAATTCACCCTGCCTGACAAGGACGGCCGCCCCGTCAGCCTGTCAGACTTCCGGGGGAAAAAGGTTGTGGTGTATTTTTACCCCAAGGACAGCACGCCGGGCTGCACCCGGCAGGCCTGCGCCTTCGCCGCCGCCTGGGAGGAATTCCGGAAACGGAACGCGGTGGTGATCGGCATAAGCAAGGATTCCCAGGCCTCGCACCAGAAATTTGCAGAAAAGAACGGCCTGCCGTTCCTGCTGCTTTCCGACCCGGAGCGGCAGGCCATAGAAGCCTACGGCGTGTGGCAGGAAAAGAAGCTGTACGGCAAAACCTCTATGGGCGTGGTGCGCACCACCTTCCTCATTGACGAGGAGGGCCGCATCCAAAGCGTCATGCCGAAGGTAAAGCCGGACACCAACGCCGCCGACGTGCTGGCCCTTCTGCAGGAAACGGACGCCCGGTGACAAGGTTACATTCCTTTTCTGCCCGCTGTGGTATGCTGAAGGCAGAAACAGCGCCCCGGCAAAGGGCCGGGGCCGGCAGAAGGAAAGGAATGTGCCAAAAATGGGATTTTTTGATTTGTTCGGAAACCGCCCCAGCTTCCAGGAGGGGCTGGAAAAATGCCGCGCCACCCCCAACGCCGTTTTGCTGGACGTGCGCACCCGGGAGGAGTACGCCTCCGGCCATGTGCCGGGCAGCGTGAACCTGCCGCTGGATCAGATTTCTCAAATTGAGAAAACGGGGGCCGGCAAAGAGAGCCCGCTGTTTGTGTACTGCCACAGCGGCGCCAGAAGCGGAAGCGCCTGCGCCTGGCTTTCCCGCCAGGGGTACCAGGCGGAAAACCTGGGCGGGATTACCGCCTACCGCGGGCCGCTGGAGTAATTTTCCCGCCGGACCGCCACACAGAAAAGGGGCCGATCCTGATTTTGTTCAGGATCGGCCCCTTTCGTTTGCCGAAAAAGCAGAAATTAAAGTTTTCGTTCCCCTTTTTCAAACGATTTTGAAAGAAGAACAGCGCAAAACCATAAAGTTTTACTCGATTTTTTTCAAAAAATCGCGGATTCCAAAGGCAGAGCCTTGGCCGCGCTTCGCAAAGCGCGGAATACCTGATGATCCAAAAACGCAGGAA
>DVMK01000060.1 GCA_018715025.1 Candidatus Caccousia avistercoris | reverse complement strand
CTATGACCGAGGGCAAAGCGTGATTCTCTATCAGCACCGTCCGCAGATGACCAAAAAGGAAATGTGCATTCAAAGCGTGCTGGGCTTTCAGAACTCCTTCCTGCATGCTGACCACACCTTGCTTTTGGAATATCCTCGCTACACAAATCGCTATTATTTTATATTTGCACATCAGACGCAGTTTTCTGCCTTAGAGCATATACATCATAAGGTCGCTCAGACCTGGAAGGGCCTGTGCAATCCAGTGGATCTCCTTTAACCCTGCACAGAAGAACTCCCGTTGATGAAAGACCGGGTTGTACCACAGGAGGACAACAGATATGAACAAGCAGGAGATTTATGCCCTCCTCAGCGCCAGAAACATCTGGTATGAGGTGACGGAGCACAAAGCCGTTTACAACATGGCGGAGGTGGCGGAGATCCACCTGCCCTACCCGGAGGCCGACGCCAAGAACCTCTTCATCCGGGACGACAAAAAGCGCAATTACTATCTCATTACGGTCAAGGGGAACAAGCGAGTCGACCTGAAAGCCTTTCGGCAGCAGAACGATACCCGGCCACTGACCTTTGCCTCGGATCAGGATCTGATGGATATTCTGGGGCTGATCCCCGGCGCGGTGACACCTCTGGGCCTGTTCAATGACCGGGAACATAAGGTGACCTTTTGGCTTGATAAATCCTTTCTGGATGCCTCTGGATTAATCGGCGTGCACCCCAATGACAATACCGCCACCGTATGGCTCAAAACCCAGGACCTGCTCCGGCTCCTGGAGGAGAACGGCACGCAGATCACCCTGTTTGAAGCATAGCAATTTGTCGCCCGCCAAGCGACCGCTAAATACGAAAATTCCCCTATACTGTGTTTGCAAACCAAACAACACAGCATAGGGAGATTTATTATGAAGCAGGATTTGACGGAACTGGTGTTTATCCTGGACCGCAGCGGCTCCATGCAGGGGCTGGAGAGCGACACCATCGGCGGCTTCAACGCCATGATCGAAAAGCAGAAGAAGGAGCCCGGCGAGGCCTTTGTCTCCACTGTTCTCTTCGACGACCAGACCGAGGTCCTTCACGACCGGGTAAAGGTGGGCGAGGTCCGGCCTATTACGGAAAAAGAGTACTATGTCCGTGGCTGCACCGCTCTGCTGGACGCCGTCGGCGGAGCCATCCACCACATCGGAAACATCCATAAATACGCCCGGCCTGAGGATGTGCCGGAACACACTCTTTTCGTTATCACTACCGACGGCATGGAGAACGCCAGTCGCCGCTACTCCGCTCGACGAGTGAAGGAGATGATCCAGCGGCAAAAGGAAAAGTACAGCTGGGAATTTCTCTTCCTGGGGGCCAACATCGACGCGGTGGAGACGGCAGGCCATCTTGGCATTGCCCCCGACCGGGCGGTAAACTACCACTGCGACAGCGAAGGCACCCGTCTCAACTACGAGGTGGTGGGCCAGGCTGTGGCAGCCGTCCGGTGCAGCGCACCTTTGGATGAACACTGGAAAGACGCCATTGAGGAGGACTTCCGTAAGCGGCAGAAGTCGGGGCGACAGTGATCCGCAGGCAGAAAAAATGAGGGACGGAGGCCACGCCTCCGTCCCTCATTCCTGTCTCAGATCAGCAGATCATTTCAACTTGGCGCCGTCCTGGAAGGCGTTGCCCACCTTCTCGCCCAGCACCCGGTATGCGTTGTGGATGGGGTCAAAGGTGATGGGCCGCAGCTTGTCCGGGTCGATCTTGCCGTTCTCGTCCAGTACGGACTCGTCGGCGCTCACATTGACGATCTCGCCCACCAGACGGCAACTCTCCGGATTATAGCTCACCAGGCGGCACTCCACCGCCATGGGAAGCTCATCGATGTGAGGAGCATCCACAAATTCCGATTTGGTGGTGTGCCAGCCGGCCTTTGCCACCTTGTCTGACACCTGGTTGCCGGACTCGATGCCCACATAGTCGCAGGCCACCATCTGCTCCGCCGTGGCCATGCTGACGGTGAAGGCCTTGCGGGTCAAAATATTGGCGGTGGTTTTATGGCCTTCGCTGATGCACATACTCAGCTCCTTGTCCTCACTGATGCCGCCCAAGGCCGCGTTCATGGCGTCGGGGGTGCCGTCCTAATTGTAGGTGGCCAGGATAAAGACAGGCTGAGGATAAGTCCAGGGCTTGGCTCCAAAATTCTTGCGCATAGCAATGCCTCCTCGTATATGCATGTGTATGTGCTATCATTATACTACGAATTTGGGTTTTAGAATATGGAAATTGGCTGCCGGAAAGAACCTTCCAATTTTAAAGTTCCCCTTGACTTTGACGCTCCGTCAACTGATACAGTATCCGTAAGGAGGGATGTTCATGGAGTATTCCATTCAGGAGCTGTCGCGTCTGTCCGGGGTGACCACCCGTACCCTGCGCTGGTACGACCAGATCGGCCTGCTGAAGCCCAGCCGGGTGGCGGAGAGCGGCTACCGCTACTACGGCGGGGCGGAGGTGGACCGGCTGCAGGACATTCTCTATTACCGGGCTCTCGGGGTGGAGCTGGCCCGGATCAAGGAATGTCTGGACGATCCCTCCTTTGACCGTCTGGCTGCCCTGCGAAACCACCTGGCCGCTTTGGAGGCGGAGCGGGAGCGGCTGGAACAGCTCATCCGGTCGGTGAAAGACACCATCGGAGCGGAAGAAAGGAGCGAGATCATGAGCGACGAGCAGAAATTTGAGGCGTTCAAGCAGCGGGCTGTAGCCCATAATGAGGAAGTTTACGGAGAGGAGATCCGCGCCAAGTACGGCGACCAAGAGGTGGACGAGGCCAACGCCGCGGCAATGAACCTGACCCAGGCGCAGTACCAGGAGTGGACGGATCTGGGGCGGGAGATCCAGGAGCGGCTGGAGGCTGCCGTCCAGGCCGGGCTGTCCCCGGAGGGTGAGGAGGGCAAGGAAATCACCGCCCTCCACCGCCAGTGGCTCACCATCACCGGGAACCGGTACGACCCGGCCAGACACTGGGGGATCGCGGAGCTCTATGTGGCGGACGAGCGGTTTACCGCCTACTACGACAAACAGGTACCCGGCTGCGCCCGCTTCTTGCGGGACGCCGTGGCTCATTGGGTGAAATAAGGTTAAAACAGGCCCCCGGCTTTTCGCCGGGGGCCTGCTCCTATTTCCGGTTTGGTTTCCGCTTGATGGCCAGCAGTCGAAGGAAATCCTTAAACAATGAGGTGTCCGCTGGTTCAAACATCAGCCATTTCCCATCGTGGTAAGTTGGCGTTTCATCATAAATGGTTTGCACTTCCGGAGCGTAATGCTCGCTATCATTCTCAAATTTTAAGCGGTCGTCCTTGCCTAAGATGACCATAAACCCGATGCAGTTTTCTCTGGCATAAAGCGCGCACAGGGTTTTGCCGCCCCGGCGGTATTTATACTCATAGGTTCATGCCTTCCCGCCGCTGCCCCACAGGCGCTCCATGTCATATTTTTCGTCAATCAGGGCGCATAACTGCGTCCAGATCTCATATAAGGGTTTCCCCACTAACATTGTCATCTGCTCCGCGCTTGGCACAATCTCAGGCACAGTAGCCGCCTCCTTACTTTACTTCTTCTCCACCGGGATCCAGATTTCACAGTAGTAGTCCTGATCCTGGGTTCCACCCTCAAACTTGCTGGCGTCGCTGTACAGCTACACATTGATACCCGCAGCGATCTTATAGTCGGGGTTCGTGGGCAACCACTGGGAGAAAATTTGCTGGTTCAGTCCCTGAAGCGCCTGGGGCATCCGGCCAGTGCAGGGAAATACCGCCCAAGTGTAGGCCGGGATGGTGCGGGTGGTAAAGCCCTCCGGAATCTCCCTGGCGGGATCGTAGTTGTCGGCGATGAGATATTCAAACTCATTTCCGCCCATGCTCTCGTCCAGGTTGATGCCGTACATGCCGCACACTACCTTGCCGCCGCCCGTTCCGAAGTGCTCTGCCCAGAACTGGGGAACCTGGGTCACGGCGTCCTCATACTTGAAGGTTTTTGCCCGGCAGAGCACCGTAAACGCCTCTTTTTTCATAATCTTGCAATCCATGTTTTGACCACCTTCCAATGTCACTTTGATCCGAAGCGGAGCAAAGGAACGGACCGCGCCTCCGCTTTTTCGCAGTGCGGCAGGTGTGAGGCCATGGAAACGGGTAAAAGCCTTGGTGAAGCTGTCCGGCGAGTCGTAGCCGAACTCCAGCGCGATGTCGATGATCTTCTGGTCCGTCGTGAGGACCTCCAGCCCGGCGGCGGAGAGCCGGCGCTGGCGGATATAGTCGCCCACCGTCATGCCGCACAGCATGGCAAAGCCCTTCTGAAAGTAGAAGGGGGACAAGGCCGCCTGCTGCGCAATTTCCCGGATGGTCAGCTCCTCCCGGAGATGTTCCTCGATATACCGGATTGCCTGATGAATGCTTGTTACCCAATCCATTGGTCACACCGTCCTTCTGGATTCAGCATACCGGAAAGGAACGGACTCTGCCCGATTTTCCGTGCTCATATTTGTCCGATGGTACCGCTCTTCCTGCTCCGTGGTGCACGCTCCCAAAACATGTCCTATGCTCTTTTCCGCGTCAGGAACACGCCCACCAGTGCAGCATCAGGGCGAAGAGTGCCAGACGGACAAAGGCCTATTCAAAGGTATGGATAGCCACGCATATAACGCCGGTTTCCGGAGCGGTGACCCTCTCCAGCTGGAGCAGGATGGACAGGATGCCAATGAGCCGCTCCATCTTCATGGGGTACACCGCTTTTCGCATTTCTGTCTGCATTATATCATAGGAACGGGACAACTGTCTGTCGTGTTTATTTTAGAGAAAAACTTATGCCGGTGGGATCTGGGATTGTCTTGCCGTGGAGGGCATGGTATCATGGATGCAGATTTTCCGGGAGGTAGCGGACATGGAGGATCAGTTTCTCAATCTGACAGAAGAAAATCTGGATCAGGAGCACCTGTGCTGCATCATCCGCAGCAAAAAGCCCCACCCCGGCGTGGAGGCCAAACGGGCCTGGCTCCGGGAGCGGCTCCGGGAGGGACATGTGTTCCGCAAGCTGGATGCCAAGGGTGTGGTGTTCATCGAGTATGCTCCGCTGGAGACCGCCTGGGTGCCGGTGGAGGGGGATAACTATCTCTATATCTATTGCCTATGGGTCAGTGGGGAGTTCAAGGGCAAGGGCTACGGCAGACAGCTGATGGAGTACTGCTTGGCCGACGCAAGAGCCAGGGGAAAGTCCGGCGTGTGTATGCTGGGTGCCGAAAAGCAAAAGGCCTGGCTCTCAGACCAGGCTTTTGCAGAGAAATATGGATTTGAAATGGTGGATGTCACCCCGGACGGCTACCGGCTGCTGGCCCTCTCCTTTGACGGGACCAAGCCCCGCTTTGGGAAGAACGCCAAGGTGCAGGCCATCGAAAACCAGGAGCTGACTGTCTATTACAGTTCCCAGTGTCCCTACATCCACCAGAGCGTGGAGCTGGTGCGCAAAACCTGCGAAGAACTGGAGGCGCCCTGCACCCTCATCCCGGTGGACACTCTGGAGAAGGCCAAGGCCTTGCCCTGCGTATTCAACAACTGGGCGGTATTCTATCAGGGAAAGTTCGTGACGGTAAATCTGCTGGATGCCGCCGCGCTGAAGCGGCTTCTGAAACAATAAGATGTGCCTATGGAAATCAGAAAAGTGGAGACCGACAAAAAGCAATACTTGAGTTTACTGCTGCTGGCGGATGAACAGGAGGACATGGTGGACCGCTATCTGGAGCGGGGGTTCATGTATGTGCTGGAGGACGACGGCGTCAAGGCGGAGTGTGTGGTGACCGACGAGGGAAACGGCGTTCTGGAGCTGAAGAACATAGCCGTTGCACCCGCCGCGCAGGGCAGAGGCTACGGAAAGGCCATGGTGGACTTTCTCATCCGAACCTACAAGGGGCAGTATGCAGTGCTACAGGTGGGCACCGGAGACAGCCCCTCCACCATCCCCTTTTATGAGGCCTGCGGCTTTTACAGGCACCATCTGGTCAAAAACTTTTTCACCGACCACTACGACCGCCCCATCTACGAGTGCGGGGTGCAGCTGGTGGACATGGTGTACCTACAAAAGAAACTGTGAACATGCGCCGCGGACGAAGCGGGCGGCTTTCACCGGCATGACGGACATTGACAGGCAGCGGCACATGGTATAGTATTTATAATAGCAAAGTGAGGTGAGCACGATGTTATTCGGAAAATTCTGCATTGATTTCGGCTCCGTACAAATGGATACCACAAAACATTGTGCGGAGCCTTTTCGGACTGTCAAGTTGTAAAAACGGGAGGCCAGGGCAGAAAATCGCTGCCTTTAGTTTTTGTACCCTTTTGCAGACTGACAGGGCAAGATAGTTTATTTTGGGCCGCGGACGATGTTTTATCCGCGGCCTTTTGTTATGCCCATTTCAGGGGCGATGGAGCAGAGGGCGCACAGCATTGTGCTGCCC
>DVMK01000005.1 GCA_018715025.1 Candidatus Caccousia avistercoris | reverse complement strand
ATGAGGAGATCGACAATATTAAAACCGTCGGCGAGCTTGTCCAGTACATTGAGGACAACGCCTGATTTCGCTTCTCGCTTGTACAAAGGTCACGAAGGCCCCCTGCCCGGCAGGGGGCTTTTTCTATTTTTTTGTCGCAGTGTGGATTTTCCGGCTTGCAATAGGAAGGGGATTCCATTATAATAGAGGTGCTTTACCCGCGGGCGGATCCCGCAAGGGTTTCGGAAGCCGTGCGCCCGGCCGCTCTGGCGCCATGCAAAAATGTAGGTCTCTGGCAATTTTGTGGGCGGAAGAGAATGTAGAAAAAAGGAGAGAAGAACTGTTGAGCGAATTTAGTTTCCTGATTGAGGGCTTTCGCAACGTCACCTGGCAGATGGTGCTGATGTGGGCCATCGGCGGCCTGCTTATCTGGCTGGCTATTAAGAAAGACTTCGAGCCTGCCCTCCTGCTTCCCATGGGCTTCGGCGCCATTTTGGTGAACCTGCCCCTGTCCGGCGTGGTGGCCGAAAACGGCATCATCACCTGGCTGTTTGAAAAGGGCATTGAGGTTTCTGAGGCGTTCCCCCTGCTTCTGTTTGTCGGCATCGGCGCCATGATTGACTTCGGCCCGCTGCTTTCCAACCCCCGCATGCTGCTGTTCGGCGGCGCGGCCCAGTTCGGCATTTTCCTCACGGTGGTGCTGGCTGTGCTGCTGGGCTTCCCCCTGCGGGACGCCATGAGCGCCGGCGTCATCGGCGCGGCGGACGGCCCCACCTCCATCATGGTTTCTCAAGAGCTGCAGAGCGCTTACCAGGGCGCCATTGCGGTGGCGGCTTATTCCTACATGGCCCTGGTGCCGGTCATCCAGCCCTTTGCCATTAAGCTGGTGACCACCAAGAAAGAGCGCATGATCCGCATGCCCTACAACCCTTCCAAGGTGAGCAAGACCACCAAGATCCTGTTCCCCATCATCGTTACCATGATCGCCGGCTTCATCGCCCCCGACTCTGTGGCTCTGGTGGGCTTCCTCATGTTCGGCAACCTGATCCGCGAGAGCGGCTGCCTGGAAAATCTTTCCCAGACGGCTCAGGGCCCGCTGGCCAACCTGATCACCATTTTCCTGGGCATCACCATTTCCTTCCAGATGCGGGCTGAGGTGTTTGTCACCGCAGGCACCTTCATCGTAATGGCGCTGGGCCTGGTGGCCTTCGTGTTCGACACCATCGGCGGCGTGCTGTTCGCCAAGCTGCTGAACGTGTTCCTGCCCAAGGACAAGAAGATCAACCCCATGGTGGGCGGCGCGGGCATTTCCGCGTTCCCCATGTCTGCCCGCGTCATTCAGAAGATGGCGCTGAAGGAGGACAACCAGAACCACCTGCTCATGCACGCGGTGGGCGCCAACGTGGCAGGCCAGATCGGCTCTGTGGTGGCCGGCGGCATCATTTTGTCCCTGGCAGGGCAGTTCCTTGCGTAACGGAGAAAGGATGGGTGTGAAAGAATGATGAATGCGTTTATGACAGCCAGCGTGCTGTTCCAGAGCGTCCTGGGGCCGGTGGAGTCGGAAAGCCTGTGGAATTCCCTCAAGCTGATGGGCCTCGGCATGCTGGGCATCCTCATTGTGATGGTGCTCATCTGGGTGGTTATCGCGGTGCTGAACAAGGCCACCTCCGGCCACAAGGGTGAGAAATAACAGAGCTTTATTGATATTTTTATGAAATAAAAGAGGAGAGACTCTCATGGCTGAACAGAAAAAGATGGTGGAGGCCATTACTCCCATGGAGGAGGACTTCGCCCAATGGTACACGGATATTGTGAAGAAAGCGGAATTGATGGATTATTCCAGCGTGCGGGGCTGCATGGTCATTGAGCCTTACGGCTACGCCATTTGGGAGAATATCACCCATTTCCTGGACGCCCGCTTCAAAGAGCTTGGCCACGAGAACGTGTCCATGCCGCTGTTCATTCCAGAGAGCCTTCTGCAGAAGGAAAAGGACCACGTAGAGGGCTTCGCCCCCGAGGTGGCCTGGGTTACCATGGGCGGCAGCGAAAAGCTGGAAGAGCGCCTGTGCGTGCGCCCCACCTCTGAAACCCTGTTCTGCGACCACTACGCCAGGGTCATTCATTCCTGGCGCGACCTGCCCAAGCTGTACAACCAGTGGTGCAGCGTGGTGCGGTGGGAGAAAACTACCCGCCCCTTCCTGCGCAGCGTGGAGTTCCACTGGCAGGAGGGCCACACCATGCACGAAACCGCCGAAGAGGCCATGCAGGAGACGGAGCAGATGCTGCGGGTGTACGCGGACTTCTGCGAGCAGCAGCTGGCAATTCCGGTGATTAAGGGCCGCAAGACCGACAAGGAAAAATTTGCCGGGGCCGAGGCCACCTACACCATAGAGGCCATGATGCACGACGGCAAGGCGCTGCAGAGCGGCACCAGCCACTACTTCGGCGACGGCTTCGCCCGGGCCTTCAACGTCACCTTCCAGGGCAGGGACAACACCGCCCAGTACCCTCACCAGACCTCCTGGGGCATGAGCACCCGCATCATCGGCGGCATCATCATGACCCACGGCGACGACAACGGCCTGGTGCTGCCCCCGGCCATCGCCCCCATTCAGGTGATCATCCTGCCCATCGCCCAGCACAAGCCGGGCGTGCTGGAAAAGGCCCAGGAGCTGCGGGAGAAGCTGAAGGCCGCCTTCCGGGTGAAGGTGGACGACAGCGACCAAAGCCCCGGCTGGAAGTTCGCCCAGTACGAGATGAAGGGCGTGCCCCTGCGGCTGGAAATCGGCCCCAAAGACATGGAAAAGAACCAGTGCGTGCTGGTGCGCCGCACCGACCGGGAGAAGATCTTCGTTTCCCTGGACAATCTGGAGGCCGCCGTGCAGGAGCAGCTTTCCATTGTGCGCCAGCAGATGTACGACAAGGCGCTGGCCCGCCGCACCCAAATGACCTACGAGGCCCGCTCTATGGAAGAGCTGAAGGACATTGCCGACCACAAGCCCGGCCTGGTGAAGGCCATGTGGTGCGGCGACCTGGCCTGCGAGGAGAAAATCAAGGAAGAAGCCGGCCTTTCCTCCCGCTGCATTCCCTTTGAGCAGGAGGAGCTTTCTGACACGTGCGTCTGCTGCGGCAAGCCAGCCAAATCCATGGTGTACTGGGGCAAGGCATATTAAGAATTCCTTTTTATATGTAATTAAAAACCGCCCGGGGGCTTCCTCCGGGCGGTTTTTCCTTGCAGGAAATTTCCGCCGCCCCCTTGCGCCGGCGGGAGGCCGCTGGTATAATAGAATTCAATATTCTCCCTAATTTTTACAGGGGGATAACGGGAATTTAAGAGAATCTGCAAAACGGGAGGAAGCGATATGACGGTACAAGAGGTAGCGCGCATTCTGAACGCCCAGGTGCTTGTGGAAGGGGACATGGACACCGAGATTAAAACGGCCTGCGGCAGCGACATGATGAGCGACGTGCTGGC
>DVMK01000059.1 GCA_018715025.1 Candidatus Caccousia avistercoris | reverse complement strand
ACTAGATGAATTTTAAAACCGAAAAGCAATTCAGGTAAAACGATACCATAGAGCATAACAGTCGCAGATTCGAGGCTTCGCCTCTGTCTGCTTACCCTTATTGAAGCCGTTTCACGGCTATCTGCGGGGCTCTGGGTCTCCGCTGCCGCTTCGGTCGGCGCCTTGTTTGTGCGCCACTGGCGCACGGCGCCCCCTGCACCCCGCCACCTTTTGAAAAAGGTGGACGAAAACTTTAAATTTCGCTTCTTATTTGAATTACAAACAGATCAGCGCCCGGCGGGTGCGGGCCGCCGGGCGCTGGAGGAGCGGATATTCTGTTTTGGATTTGGCGGGGAAAAGCCCCCGTTCAGGTCAGCCTGCGGATTTCATGTGCAGGCGGATGCGGTCGGAGATCATGGCGATGAACTCGCTGTTGGTGGGCTTCCCCCTGGTGTTGTGGATGGTGTAGCCGAAGTAGCTGTTGAGCACGTCCACGTCGCCCCGGTCCCAGGCCACCTCAATGGCATGGCGAATAGCCCTCTCTACCCGAGAAGGGGTGGTGCCGTAGTCCTTGGCCACGCTGGGGTACAGCTGCTTCGTCACCGCGTTGATGATGGACGGGGTCCGTATGGCCATGAGGATGGAGTCCCGCAGGTAATGGTAGCCCTTGATGTGGGCGGGAACCCCGATTTGGTGCAAAATTTCCGTCACCTGGATTTCCAGGCTGCCCTCCTCCGATTCTGCCCGGGGAACGGTCTCGCCCCGGGCGCCTGCCAGGCTTTCCACCCGCTCTGTCAGGGCGGCCGGGTCGAAGGGCGCCACCATAAAATAGGAAGCGCCCGCCCCCATGACCTCCCGTTCCAAAGACGGGCTGGTGAAGCTGGAAAGAATAAGGAACCGGGGCGACCCTTTCTGCGCCCCGCAGGCCTTCATCACCCCAATCGCGTCCAGACGGGGCAGAAACAGGTCTGCCACCACCACGTCGGGGTGCAGCTCGCGGATTTTCTCCAGCAGCCTTCCCCCGTCCTTTTCCGTGCAGAGGACCTCCATCCCTGCTTCCTCCATCGGACGTCCGTATTCCCGGAGAAATTCCGCCCCATTCTCTGACAGTAATACACGAATCCGCTTTTCCATGGTATCTTCCCCCTGTTTTTTTGATTGCGTTTCCAATATTACCATATATTGGAAGAAATAGCAATATCTTGGAAAAGATTTTTTTGGCTTTTCTGCTTCCCTTTCCCTTCCGGAAGGAAATTGCTGCTTTTTGGGGCTGCCCGCGGGGAAAACGGAAAAGCCCCTGCCTTCGGGGAAGGCAGGGGCCGCTCCATTGCGCCGTTCAGCTTTTTTCTTGCGGCGGCTTACCTGGCGGGCAGGAAGCCGATTTTCTTCATCACCTTGGCCAGGGTACGGCCGGCGATGCGGCCGGCCCGCTCCGCGCCGTTCCGGTAGCATTGCTCCAGGTAGGCCTTGTCGGCAATGTACTTCTGGAACCGCTCCTGAATGGGGCGCAGGTGTTCCACCACGGCCTCGCCCACAGCTGTTTTGAAATCGCCGTAGCCGCGGCCCTGGAATTCCTGCTCAATCTCCTCGTAGCTTTTTCCGGTTACGCAGGCGTAAATTCCCATCAGGTTGTTCACGCCGTCCTTCCCCTCTGCATACTTCACGCAGGCGTCGCTGTCGGTGACGGCGCGCTTGAATTTCTTCATAACCACCTCGGGCGGGTCCAGCAGGGCCACATAGCCGTTGGCGTTTTCGTCGGACTTGCTCATTTTGCGGGAGGGATCCTGCAGGCTCATCACCCGGGCACCCTGCTTGGGAATGTACCCGTCCGGCACGGTGAAGGTGGGGGAATAGGCGGAGTTAAAGCGCTCTGCAATGTTGCGGGTCAGCTCCAGGTGCTGCTTCTGGTCGGCGCCCACCGGCACCAGGTCCGCCTGGTACAGCAGAATGTCGGCGGCCATCAGGCTGGGGTAGGCGAACAGGCCGGCGTTCACATTGTCGGCATGCTTGGCGGCCTTGTCCTTGAACTGCGTCATGCGGGAAAGCTCGCCGAACTGGGTGTAGCAGTTCAGCACCCAGGCCAGCTCCGCATGGGCGGACACATGGCTTTGGATGAAGAAAATGCTTTTTTCCGGGTCGATGCCGCAGGCCAGCAGCAGGGCGTAGGCTTCCAGGGTGTTTTTGCGGAATTTGGCAGGTTCCTGCCGTACGGTGATGGTGTGCAGATCGGCCAGGGAGAAAATGCAGTCGTATTCGTCCTGCAGGCTGACCCAATTCTTTAACGCCCCCAGGTAGTTGCCCAGGGTAATGGTGCCGCTGGGCTGGATGGCGCTGAAAATAACCGGCTTGCGTTCGGTGTTGGCTTCCATAAAAAGATTCCTCCTGTTCCAAATAAAAAGCGCTTCCGTCCCATTCCTGGGACAGAAGCGCTGAACTTCTGCGGTACCACCCGGGTTGGCGGAAAAAACCGCCCTCTCGCTGCGTGCAGGCACACGCTTCCCCGGTAACGGCGGGAAACCGTCGAAGGCTACTGAGGGGAACCCCGTTCGCCCCGCCCTCCTGCGCCCATTCGGCGCGCCGCCGCCGGCCGGCTTCCAGCAGCCCCGGCTCTCTGTACAGCGGTTTTTGCACGCTTACTTACACGCAATCTGCGGTTTTCTGTTTGTTTTCTCTATTCTATACCCAACCGGGGGCCTTGTCAAGGGGCCCGTTACCGGCTGGCACGGAAATCAATTTTAGAGACAAAGCATGCGCAAAGTGCTACAATAGGAAACATGAAAGCGGAAATGTTATTGGACTTCATGGAAGAAGTCGAAAGCGAAAAGGAATACGATGGATACTATTACAGCTTGGGCGAAGCCCTGACCATTGTGGTATTGGGGAGCCTATGCGGACTGAAAAATGTCAGCCAGATTCACCAGTGGGCAGAAAGCGACAGAACGCGCGAATGGTTAAAGGAGACATTCGCAATAGATCGCATACCGTGCTACTACTGGTTGTTGAGTCTGTTGAAAATGGTAAAGCCGGACTCACTGAATCGATGTCTGAGCCAGTGGGTCATCCAGATGATGCCGGAAAAGAGGGATGGGCTTACACTTGCAGTAGACGGAAAAACTGTTCGTTCTACAGATGGAAAGAAAGGGTATCCGCAGCCTTTGCATATTATCAGCGCACAGCTGTCAGAACTCGGGTTGACTCTCGCCAGCAAAAGCGTAGAAGGAAAAAGCAATGAAATACCGGCAGTGCAAGACTTGCTGCAGCAGCTGGACATCGCAGGGTGTCTGGTTGTAGCGGATGCCTTAAATTGCCAAAAGAAAACCGCAGAGGTCATAGTTTCGGGCAAAGGTGATTATCTGCTGAGTGTCAAAGAAAATCATCCTTCGCTCCTACAAGATATTCGAGATTATGTCCAGGACGATTCTCTGCGGGCTGCCATGACTTCACAAACCATTCAAGAGAAAAGTCGGGATCGGATCGAAACAAGGACGGCTTTTGTATCGCACGATATTGACTGGCTGCCACAAAAGGAACAGTGGGTCCATCTCGCCTGTATTGGAGCGATCCATACCCAATTTCAAACACAGGCCGGTAAATCCTCACAATGGCACTATTATCTCTCCAGCCGACAGTTGTCGGCTGATGAGTTGCTTCATCACGCCCGTATGGAATGGGCTGTGGAATCCATGCACTGGATGCTTGATGTGCATTTTGAGGAAGATTATCTGCGTGTTGCCAACAAAACCATTCAGGAAAATCTGAATCTACTGCGCAAGTTTTCCTTGGGCTTAATCAAGCAATACAAGTCCAAAACTGGTTCCAAACGCGCTCTCTCTAAACTGATGTTTGATTGCTTGCTTGACTGCTCTATGATTCTCAGAATCCTTTTTCAAAATTGATTTCCGTGTACCGGCTGGTCACCTCGGCGGCCAGGGCGCCCAGAATTTCAATGCCCCTCTTCAGCTGTTCGTCGGTGGGGGTGGAGTAGTTGATGCGGAAGCTCTGGCAGGGCTCGTTCTCGTCGGTGAGGAAGGCGTTGCCCGGCACCACGCACACCTTGCGCAGCACGGCTTCTTTGCAGAAGGCGGGCATGTCCACGCCCTGGGGCAGGGTGCACCACAGGAAAAGGCCGCCCTCAATGGGCAGGTAGGTAATGCCGTTGGGCACCAGGTGCTCGTTCATCAGCCGCATGGTGTAAGCGGATTTTTCCCGGTAAATGGTGCGCAGCCGCTCCAGGTGGGCGTCGAAATCGTAACGGGTCATAAACTCGTGGCACACCATCTGGCTCCAGATGTTGGTGTGCACGTCCTCGCCCTGCTTGCACACAATCATTTTCTGCAGCAGGGTCTGGGGGGCAATGGCGTAGCCCACCCGCATGCCGGGGGAGATAACCTTGGAGAAGGAGCCGCAGTACACCACCAGGCCGTCCTCGTCCAGGCTCTTCACAGGGGGAATGGGCTCGCCCGAAAAGCGCAGGTCGCCGTAGGGGTTGTCCTCCAGAATGAGAACGCCGTACTTTTTCGCCAACTGGTACATGGCCTGGCGCTTTTCCCAGCTCATGGTAATGCCGGAGGGGTTCTGGAAATTGGGAATGGTGTAAATGAACTTGGCCCGGGGCTCCTCCCGCAGGGCTTTTTCCAGCTCTGCCATGTCCATGCCGTCGTCCTCCATGGGGACGCCCCGCAGCCGGGCGCGGTAAGAGCGGAAGGTGTTCAGAGAGCCGATGAAGCTGGGCGCCTCGCAGATCACCACGTCGCCCTCGTTGCACAGGGATTTGGTGAGCAGATCCATCACCTGCTGCGCGCCGGAGGTGATGAGGATGGAGTCGAACTCCCGGCCTACGTTATACTTCCTTTTCATATAATCCGTCAGGGCGTCCCGCAGGGGCGGGTAACCCTCCGTCACGCTGTACTGCAGCGCGTCGATGGGCCGCTCCTGGAAAATGCGGGCGGAAATTTCGCCAATCTCCTTGGCGGGGAAAGCGTCGGGGGAGGGGTTCCCGGCAGAGAGGGAGACGACGGTGGGATCCGCCGCATATTTGAAGATCTCGCGGATGGCGGAGGGCTTCAAGGTAAGGACACGGTCGGAAAATTTGTAATCCATGGCATTTGCCTCCTGAATCAAATATAGTTGCAGAATACGCGCTGCAGAAAGCCGCCCGCCCCAGGCGGGGGCCGTATGCTATCTATTATAGCACAAATGCGGGCGGAGGCAAGAAATTTATGAATTTGCCGTGAAAAAGCGGAAAATCGATTGCTTTTTCAGCGTTATCGATCTATGATGAAAGAAAGTAGGGGAACCGGAAGGTTTCTGTACGGTTTCTTGAATTTCCCGGCGTGAAACGCCGGCAGGGCAGGTATCTTGAAAACGGTAAGGAGGGAGTTTTATGAAAAACGGGTGGAAGAAAAAGCTGGCGGCCTTGACGGCGGCGGTGGCGGCTGCCGTCACCCTGGCGGCCGCGCCGGTCAGCGCCTACAGCACCGTGTGCCCGGTGGAGGGCGCCTGGTACAATCTGGACGCTACCTGGGGCGACACCGGCGGCGGCCGGGAAAATTACTTCCTCATCAGCGACGATATGCTGCGGGCCACCCACACCTGGCCGGAGGACGGCCGCTACCCGGCCTCCCCGTCTGCTTACCAGGCGGCCCCGCCCGCTGCGTAGGCTTTTCCTTCCCAGAACAAAACAGAGCGGCAGGCTTCCACAGGAAGTCTGCCGCTCTGTCTGCATATCGGGAAAGCTTCAGCCCCATACCTCCTGGCTGTAGGGCTCCAGGCGCGGGAGGGAGGTCCCCAAATCAGAAAGGGGAATGTCACCCTCCTCCAGGCAGAAGTAAATGTCCAGGCTGGCGGGGTCGCCCAGCTCCGGATCCACAAAATTGTACTGCAGCGTGCGCTGGACGGAATCCAGAATAGTGTGGATGAGCTGGGTGTTGTCATAGACGAAAAATTCTTCCTTCT
>DVMK01000058.1 GCA_018715025.1 Candidatus Caccousia avistercoris | reverse complement strand
GCTGGTTTCCCTTGCCAGGATTTTAGGCGTTACAGTAGGCTGGCTTCTCGGCTATGAGGAGGATCCGGCGGTGGAAGAGGAAGAAGGGGAGGAAGAAGAAAAAGAGGAAGAAAACGGGAAGCCGGAGGATGCCGGGCCAGAGAAGAAGGCGGATGCGGAAGAAAAAACGGAGGAGCAGCCGCCTGTTCAGGAATAACCCAAACAGAAGGCCCTGGGCCGCTTGGGGGTGTGCGCCCCACAGGCGGCCCAGGGCCTTTTCGCATGCTTTGCCGAAACGCGGCTTTTTACCGGGGTTAGGCCTGGACCATCCGGGAATAGGGCGCGCCGGCCGGTTCCTCTGAAAAAAGAGGAAAAAAGTGATAGAAAAACCGTAAAATTTGGATTTCATTCCGGGAAGGATACGTGTATAATACACAAAGAAAGGCTTGGCAATCCGGAAACGGGCGCAGAAGCGCGCCTGCTGCGGGGAGGACATCACAAAAGAGAGAGGTTGATTATTATGCCAAAAACGTATACGGAAGAAAAGCTGACCTACATAGGCTTCCCCCTGGGGGGAATCGGGGCCGGAATGTTCAATGTGGAGGGCACCGGGGCCTTTTCCGCGTTTTCTCTGCGGAACGCCCCCAACGTGAACCTGGAGCCCTGCCTGTTCTCCGCCGTGACGGTGAAGGGCGGGCAGAATATGAGCCGCGTTGTGGAAGGCCAGGTGCCCAAGTATAAGGTGTACGGGGCCGCCACCGCCCCCTCCTCCGCCCTTCGTTACCGGGAAACCTTCGCCAAGGGGACGGGGGTGCCCGGGCGCACCTACGGCCTGCCCCGGTTCAAGAAGGCCTCGTTCACCGCAGAGTTCCCCTTCGCCCATGTGCGGCTGGAGGACGATTCCTTCCCGCTGGAAGCGGAGCTGACGGCCTGGAGCCCCTTCACCCCGCCGGAGCCGGACGACTCCAGCCTTCCCCTCGCTTACCTGGAGTACACCTTCCACAACCGCACAGAGCAGCCGGTAGAGGCCGTGTACTATTTCAGCTCGATGAACTTTATGGCGGAAAAGCCGGAAAACGGTTCGGTGTACCGGTATGGAAACGGCTTTGTCCTGGCCCAGAAGGGCACAGCGGACCGCCCCTGGGACGAGGGCGCCTTCTGCGCCCAGATCCACGACCCGGCGGCAAAGGTGAACACCGCCCTGTTCCGGGGCGGCTGGTTCGACCCGCTGACCATGCTGTGGAACGACATTCTGGCGGGGGAAGCCAGGGAGGCCAGCCGGGAAAACGACGGGAAGAACCCCAACCCGGGCGCGTCCCTTTCCCTGCCCTTCCGGCTGGAGCCCGGGGAAAAGAAAACCATTGTGGTGAGCTGCGCCTGGTACGTGCCGGAGTCCGCCCTGCGGGCAGGCCACGGGGAGGACGTTGCCGCCCTGACGGACGCGGAGCTTGCCGGGCTGGAGCGGTACCGCCCCTGGTACACCACCAGGTTTGAAAAGGTGGAGGATGCGGCCGCCTTCGCCGCCGGGGAGTACAGCCGCCTGCGCCAGGCGACCCGGCTGTTTACCGACACCTTCTACGCCAGCACCCTGCCTGACGTTGTGCTGGAAGCGGTCGGCGCCAACCTGGGCATTTTGAAGTCCCCCACCGTGCTGCGCCAGCGGGACGGCCGGCTCTGGTGCTGGGAGGGCTGCTGCGACAGCGTGGGCTCCTGCCACGGCTCCTGCACCCATGTGTGGAACTACGCCCAGGCGCTGTGCCACCTGTTCCCCAGCCTGGAACGGAGCCTGCGGCAGACGGAGTTTTTTGATTCCCAAAACGAGGAGGGCCACCAGAACTTCCGCTCCGCCCTTCCCATCGGCGAAACCAGCCACGACTTCCACGCGGCCTCAGACGGCCAGCTGGGCGGCATTCTGAAGGTGTACCGCGACTTCCTCATCTGCGGGGATCTGGACTGGCTGCGGCACATGTGGCCCAGGGTGAAGGCCTCCATGGATTACTGCATCCAGCTGTGGGACAAAAAGCGTGAGGGCGTTTTGAAGGAACCCCACCACAACACCTACGACATTGAATTCTGGGGCGCCGACGGCATGTGCTCCTCCTTCTACATTTCCGCCCTGAAGGCGATGGAGGAAATGGGGAAGGTGCTGGGCGAGGACTGCTCTTCTTACGGGGAGCTGGCGGAAAAGGGCGTTCAGTATTTGTCCAGCCGCCTCTACAACGGCGAATACTTCTGCCAGCAGGTAGAGTGGAAGGACCTGGAGGCAAAGCTGGCGGAGGAGGGGGATTCCGCGCTGAGCAGCGAAAGCTCTGCGGAGGCCCGGGCCCTGATTGCCCAGCACGGCCCCAAATACCAGTACGGCAAGGGCTGCCTTTCCGACGGCGTGCTGGGCTTCTGGATGGCCCAGGTGTGCGGCCTGGGGCAGGTGGGCGAGCAGGATAAAATCGCCAGCCATCTGAGCAGCGTGCACCGGTACAACCTGAAGGAAAACCTGCTGGAGCATTCCAACACCCAGCGCCCTGGGTACTGTGTGGGGGACGAAGCCGGGCTGCTGCTGTGCACCTGGCCCCATGGGGAAAAGCCCCTGCTGCCCTTTGTGTACAGCGACGAGGTGTGGACGGGCATCGAGTACCAGGTGGCCTCGCACCTGATGTTCACCGGCCAGGTGGAAAAGGGGCTGGACGTGGTGAAGGCCTGCCGCAGCCGGTACCAGGGCGACGTGCGCAACCCCTTCGACGAGTACGAGTGCGGCCACTGGTACGCCAGGGCCATGGCCTCTTACGCCCTGCTGGAGGGCATGACGGGCATCCGGTACGACGCTTACCGCAGGGTGCTGGAAATCAAGCCCCGCATCCAGGGGGATTTCGACTCCTTCCTGGCAACCGCCACCGGCTACGGCCTGGCGGGCATCAAAGACGGCAAGCCTTACCTGAAGGTGGTCAGCGGGACCATTGCGGTGGACGAGATCGCCGTCTGAGGAACGCCGCCCCTGCGCAGGGAAAAAAGCAAAACACAGGAAAGGGCCGCCCACAGGAGCGGCCCTTTTTCTGCCCAAAAGCAGAACGCTTCTGTGGCAAAGGGGAAGGGAGGCGCATAGGATAGATGGGGCTGATCCCCAGAAGGAGGCAATGAGAATGGGTGTCACAAATTCCAACAAGGTCGTGAATATGGATCGGATTTCCTGCGACGGGTCGGCGCGCGTCACGCTGGCGCTGACGGCCGCCCCTGACATCATCACCAATCCTACCGATATTGTACTGGCGCTGGATCGATCTGGCAGCATGACGGGAACGCCGCTGGCCAGCATGAAAACCGGCGCCAAAACCTTTATTGATATTATCGAGGAGGCTACCGACGGCGTGAAGGACGGGCAGATCGGCTCCGGCAGCCGCATTGGCATCGTCAGCTTTGCCGAGACGGCCGAGGCCAACACGCAGCTCATCACCTCGGTTGACACGCTGAAAAACGCGGTGGACGGTTTGTCAGCCGGCGGCAGCACCAACCACGGCGACGCGTTTGCCAAAGCGACCCAGCTGTTCGACCCTGCTTCCAGCAACGCCAAGGTGATCGTCATGTTCACCGACGGCAACACCACCACCGGCGTGCCGCCCGCCCCTGTGGCGGCTGCGGCCAAGGCGCAGGGCATCATCATCTACTGCATCGGCCTGGTGGGATCAGACGGGGTTGACCCCAATACCCTGAATGAGTGGGCAAGCGACCCGGACGCTTCTCATGTGGCCATTACACCCGACGCGGCAGAGCTGGAAGAACTGTTTGCCGAGCTGGCGGCCAACATCTCTAAGCCCGGCGCCACCAATATTGAGATAAATGAAACGGTGACCTCCGATTTTGTGATTACCAGCATCCTTTCCCCCACCAAGGGGTCCGCTTCCATGCTGGATTCCCGGTCTTTGAAATGGACCATCCCCCAGCTGGGGGTAACGGCCAGCGAAAGCGCCGTTCTGGAATTCTTTATCCGCCATGTTTCCCAGACCCCCGGGACAAAGCTGGTGAACGAGTCCATCACGTACTCCGACTCCGAGGGGAACGTGGTGGCCTTCCCCGCCCCCACGGTGTCGGTGGAGTGCGACGTGGTGGTGAACCCGGAGGCATGCCCCACCCCGGTGGACCTGACGGTGGAGGGCTGCTCTGACGCCGTAGTGGTGGATTTGGGCGACACGTACCTGGAATCCCAGGGGCGGATTCTCCAAATGGATGTGACCATCAAGAACGTCTGCCCGGGCAAGCGGGTGGCGCTGGCAGCCATCCTCACCGAGGTGGACGAAAACGGCATGGAGTACCAGCGGGGCATGAAGGCCATGACCATCCCCGCCCACAGCCAGCCGGCCTGCCGCGACGTGCTGGTGAAGTGCATCAAGTTTGTACTGCCCGAGGATCTGGACGTGTCCGGCGGTTCCACTGCCGCCATGTGCAACCAGCGCAGGTTCAAGGCCCGGTTCATCGCCCATAATATCGACACGGATTACCGCTGCTGCGAGTCCGTTGTGACCCTGTAACCGAAGCCTTAGCTTCCGGCGGCAAGCAAAGCGGCCCTGCACCGGGGAAACCCGGCGCAGGGCCGCAGAACATAGGGCGGCGGCTCCTCTGGTCAGAGGAGCGAATCCCGCTGCTCCAGATATTCGTCGTAGGTGCACATCCGGTCAATGCAGCCCTCCTCCCGGATTTCGATGATCCGGTTGGCGATGGTCTGCACAAACTGATGGTCGTGAGAAGCGAACAGCACCACGCCCTTGAAATCGGCCACGCCGTTGTTCACCGCGGTGATAGATTCCAGGTCCAGGTGGTTGGTGGGCTGGTCCAGCACAAGGACGTTCGAGCCGAACAGCATCATGCGCGAAAGCATGCAGCGCACCTTCTCCCCGCCAGAAAGCACCTGCACCGGCTTGTACACGTCGTCGCCGCTGAACAGCATTTTTCCCAGGAAGCCCCGCAGGTACGTTTCGGTGGTATCCTTGTCGGAATACTGCTCCAGCCACTTTAAAATAGAAAGCTCGCAGCCGTTGAAGTAGGGGGAATTGTCCTGGGGGAAGTACGAGCGCGAGGTGGACACGCCCCATTTGAAAGAGCCCTCGTCCGGCTCCAGCTCCTCCATGAGGATCTTAAACAGGGCGGTGTTGGCCGTCTCGCTGCCCACAAAGGCGATTTTGTCGCCCCTGTTCACCCGGAAGCTCACCTGGTTCAGCACCTTCACCCCGTCCACCGTTTTGGAAAGGTTTTCTACGGTGAGAATCTCCTTGCCGGGCTCCCGGTCCATGGAAAAGCCTACGTAGGGGTACCGCCTGCTGGAGGCAGGCATCTCCTCCACGGTGATTTTATCCAGCAGCCGCTTGCGCGAGGTGGCCTGCTTGGATTTGCTGCGGTTGGCGGAAAAGCGCTGGATGAAGCTCTGCAACTCCTTAATCTTTTCCTCCGCCTTCCGGTTCTGGTCCCGCAGCATGCGCTGAATCAACTGGCTGGACTCATACCAGAAATCGTAGTTGCCCACGTACATCTTGATTTTATTGTAATCGATGTCGACGATATGGGTACACACGTTGTTCAGGAAGTGCCGGTCGTGCGACACCACAATCACCGTGCCGGGGAACTCTGCCAGCCAGTCCTCCAGCCAGCTGATGGAGCGCACGTCCAGGTCGTTGGTGGGCTCGTCCAGCAGAATAATGTCCGGCTGGCCGAACAGGGCCATGGCCAGCAGCACCTTTACCTTTTCGCTGCCGGTGAGGGAAGCCGTTTGGCGGTAAAGGTCCGTGTTTTCCATGCCCAGGCCCTGCAGAAGCTTGCCGGCCTCGGTTTCGGCCTCCCAGCCGTTCAGCTCGGCGAACTCCGCCTCCAGCTCGGCGGCCCGGTCGCCGTCTGCGTCAGAAAAGTCCTCTTTGGCGTAGAGGGCGTCCTTTTCCTTCAGAACCTGGTAAAGGCGCGGGTTCCCCATGAGGATAGTCTCGAACACGGTGAACTCGTCGTAGGCGTGGTGGTCCTGCTTCAGCACCGACATGCGCAGCCTGGGGTCAATGCTCACCGCGCCGCTGGTGGGTTCCAGCTGGCCGGAGAGAATTTTCAGGAAGGTGGACTTCCCGGCCCCGTTGGCCCCGATCACGCCGTAGCAATTCCCCTCGGTAAAGAGGAGATCCACGTGGGAAAACAGCGCCTGTCCGCTGAAGCTCAAACTCAGGTCAGAAACGGTAATCATGCCATGAAACCTCCTGGGCAGGTTTCCCTGCCTTTTGCTGCAAGATATTTTACAGCAGAACAGTATACCATAGATTTTCGATTTTCGATATTGTCAAGTCCTCCTTCTTTTCCTTTTGAAACGGCGGGGAAATGGTGCAATATGGCGCAAGGGAGTCGCCGCGGCCTCATAACAGGCCGTCCCCGCGCTGAAGATCAATTTGCCAGGGAGCAAGTCTCCATTGTGCCGCGGCAGAGCCGCGTCAGCCTGTCAAAGAAGTCGCCGAAAGGCGGCTTTTTTGGTATAATGAAAGGGGGTGAGAAAAGATGTATGAAAGAGAAAGAGACGGACGGCGGGAAGCGGTGGTAACGGACATAGAGGCATTGGTACCGAAGAAT
>DVMK01000004.1 GCA_018715025.1 Candidatus Caccousia avistercoris | reverse complement strand
CAGGTAGATCCCCGTTTGGAGGTCTTGAAAAAACTGATTAATTAGCTACACTTTATTTAAGGAGGTGCTGACAAATGGCAATTGCACCAAAGAGAAAAGTGTCCAGTGCACGGCAGAATAAAAGACGTTCCAATGTTTGGAAGCTGAGCGCTCCGGCTCTGTGCAGATGCCCGAAGTGCGGCGAGCTGAAGACCCCTCACAGGGTTTGCGGCAACTGCGGCTACTACAACGGCAGGGAAGTCATTAAGAAGGAAGCGTAAGCTTCTTTATTTCCGGGAAATGGAGAAGGAGAGATCCTTCTCTATTTTTTTGCTCAGAGCAGCATTTCAGCTTTTCAGAAAGGAGGCGGCAGGGCGCCATGGCTGTCGTCATTTACGCAGTAGATCGGGGAAGCCCGGCAGAGCGCGCCGGAATTTTGCCGGGGGAAACGCTGTATTCCATGAACGGGAATGAAATCTGCGACGTTCTGGATTACCGCTTTTATGAGACAGAGCAGGAGCTTTCCCTTCTTTTGGGCTCCAAGGAGGGGGAAAGGCGCACGGTAAAAATCCGAAAGGGGCAGTACCAGCCCATTGGGCTTGGTTTTGAAACCTACCTGATGGACCGGCAGCATTCCTGCCGGAACAAATGCGTATTCTGTTTCATCGACCAGCTGCCGAAGGGCCTGCGGGAAAGCCTGTATTTCAAGGATGACGATTCCCGCCTTTCCTTCCTGTTCGGCAATTACATCACCCTCACCAACCTGAGCCAGCATGAGGCGGATCGGATCATCAGCATGCACATCAGCCCCATCAACGTCTCTGTGCACACAACCAACCCAGAGCTGCGGGTGAAGATGATGGGGAACCGGTTTGCCGGGGAAAGCCTGCGCCACCTGTACCGGTTCGCCCAGGCGGGGGTGAAGCTGAACTGCCAGCTGGTGCTGTGCCACGGCTGGAACGACGGGGAAGAGCTGGAGCGCACCCTGAAGGATCTGCTTGCCCTGTACCCTTCGGTGCAGAGCGTGGCCCTGGTGCCCCTGGGGGTGACCCGCTTCCGGGAGGGTCTCACCCCCCTGACGCCCTACGACGCGGAAACCGCGGCCCAGGTGGTGGATGCGGCCGAGCGCTGGGGGCAGGATATGCTGCGCCTTCACGGCGAGCGCGTTTGCTACGCCGCCGACGAGTTTTACCTGAAGGCGAAACGGCCTCTTCCCCCCGCGGCGTTTTACGGGGCTTTTGATCAGTTGGAAAACGGCGTGGGCCTGGTGGCCAGCTTTCAGGAGGAATTTCTGGACGCGCTGGAGGAATTCCCAGGCGATGACGCCTGCCGGGAATACACCTTTGCCACCGGCGTTTCCTTCGCCCCGTTTTTGGAAGAATTGCTTGACGCGCTGCACAGAAAATGTCATAATCTTAAATACAGGGTAGTACCCATCCGGAACCGTTTTTTCGGCGAGTCGATTAACGTGGCCGGCCTGGTAACCGGGTGCGATTTAATAGGGCAGCTGGAGGGCTCGCAGCTGGGGGACGCTTTGTTCCTTCCTTCCTCCATGCTGAGGCACGAGGGGGATCTGTTCCTGGACGGCACCTCTCTGGATGAGGTGGAGCGCCGCCTGGGTGTCAGAACGGTGACGGTGCCGGACGACGGCTGCGAGCTGCTGAATTTGATAGTAGGAAGTGAGTAACTATGGCAAAGCCAGTGGTGGCGGTTGTGGGCCGCCCTAATGTGGGAAAATCCACCCTGTTCAATAAGCTGGTGGGGGAAAGGCTCTCGATTGTGGACGACACCCCCGGCGTGACCCGGGACAGGATCTATGGGCAGTGCGAGTGGCGGAACCGGAAATTTTCCCTGGTTGACACCGGCGGCATCGAGCCCAGCTCTGACGACATCATCCTTTCCCAAATGCGGCGCCAGGCACAGCTGGCCATTGACGCCGCCGACGTTATCATTCTGGTGACGGATCTGCGCTCCGGCGTAGTGGCCACCGATGCGGACGTGGCCGCCATGCTGCAGAAAAGCGGCCGCCCGGTAGTGCTCTGCGTCAACAAATGCGACACGGTGGGCGAATCGCCCCCGGAATTTTATGAGTTCTACAACCTGGGCCTGGGCGACCCGGTGGCGGTTTCCTCGGTGCACGGCCACGGCACAGGCGACCTGCTTGACCGGGTGTTCGAGTACTTCCCCCCGGAGGAAACGGAGGAGGAGGAAGGCGAGCATATCCGCGTGGCGGTCATTGGCAAGCCGAACGTGGGAAAAAGCTCGCTGGTGAATTATATTTCCGGTGAAAACAGGTGCATTGTGTCAGACATTGCAGGCACCACCCGGGACGCCATCGACACCGAAGTGGAAAACGAGTACGGGAAATTCACCCTCATTGACACAGCCGGGCTTCGCCGGAAAAACAAGGTGGAAGACAGCATTGAGCGGTACAGTGTGCTGCGTGCTCAAATGGCGGTGGAGCGGGCCGATGTGTGCGTTATTATGATCGACGCCTCCGTAGGGTTTACGGAACAGGATTCCAAGGTGGCGGGGCTTGCCCATGAAGCGGGGAAGGGCTGCATCATCGCCGTCAACAAGTGGGACGCTGTGGCCAAAGACGACAAAACCATGCAGGAATACCGGAAAAAGCTCGAGGTGGATTTTTCCTTCATGCCCTACGCACCCATTATTTTTATTTCGGCCAAAACGGGGCAGAGGGTTGACCGGCTGTTTGAGCTGATCAAGCATGTGGCCAACTCCAACGCCATGCGCATTTCCACGGGTACGCTGAACGATGTGCTGGCCATGGCCACCGCCAGGGTGCAGCCTCCCACAGACAAGGGCCGCCGGCTGAAAATTTATTACATGACGCAGGCCTCGGTAAAGCCGCCCACGTTTGTGTTTTTTGTCAACTCGGAAGAGCTGTTCCACTTTTCCTACCAAAGGTACCTGGAAAACAGGCTTCGTGAAACCTTCGGCATGGAAGGAACTCCCATACGTTTTGTCCTCCGCGAGCGGGGGGAGAAAAATAAATAAAAGCCTGTCAGCAGGGAAGGGTTGGTGTGTCAGTTGTTAACCATCTTATTGTATGGCCTTTTGGCGGCGGTAATCGCCTACTTGTTGGGAAGCATCAGCTTCTCCATCCTCTTTACCAGATTGTTTGACCACAAAAAGGACATCCGCACCATGGGGAGCGGAAACGCGGGGGCGACCAATGTGCTCCGCTCTGTGGGCGCCAAGGCGGCGGCCTTTACCTTCGTGTTTGACTTTGCGAAGGGCATTGTTTCCGTGTGGATTGGCCGCACCATTTTTGAATATGCCGCGTCCACCATATCGGTTCCGGGGATCAGCAGCTGGGAGCTGGTTCAGTACGGCGCTTATATTTCAGGCTTCTTCTGCGTTATGGGCCACATTTTCCCGCTGTATTTTGGGTTTAAGGGGGGGAAGGGCGTCCTCACCAGCTGGGCCATCATTGCGCTGATTGACTGGCGCGCCTTCCTGTTTGTGATTG
>DVMK01000057.1 GCA_018715025.1 Candidatus Caccousia avistercoris | reverse complement strand
CACGGCAACATTAGAAAATTTTTAATTTATATAGTTTCTGAACCCTTAAGGATTGGACATTTTCACTGGTGTCTGATCCAATGTGGGGGTTCAACTCCCACTTCGAAAATGTCGAAAAATCTTTTTCATGTGGTTCTCACATCAAAAAAACCAGGAACCTGCAAGGTCCCTGGTTTCAGCCTGTCGAAAAACCCGGTCTACGGATTATGCGTAGGCCGGGTTTTTGTCATAAAGTGTGCAGAGCAGGATACAAATGAATGGAAAAAGCTTCTCCCTCCATAGCCCTATATGGGCTCAGGGCGCTGGTTCTATATTCGGTTCCGCTTGCCGGGGCAGGGTTACCGCGCGGCTTCCAGGCGCTTCATTTCCCGCTGGAAGCGGATCATGACCGCGCCGGCCAGCAGGGCGGCCAGCAGGGCAGTGCCGGCAAAGTTCAGCCACAGGCCCGTCAGGCCGAGGGGCCAGAAGATCAGGATGCACAGCACCGGGAACACCAGAGCTGTGGAAAGGGAAATGATGGAAGCGGGCCAGGGCTTCTCGATGGCCAGCATGTAGCTCTGGGTGGCAAAGGAGAACCACCGGGTAATGTACGTGAGGCTGAACAGCCGCAGGGCGAAGGCGGTGGCCTCCACCAGGGCCTGGTTGCCGCCGCCCAGGAACAGCAGGGTGATTTGCTCCGGAATCAGGAAAATGACGATGGAGGCCGCCACCGACACCAGGGCGCTGGCGGTGAAGCAGCATTTTTCAATGGCCCGCACACGGCGCGTATTCCCCGCGCCCCAGTTGAAGCCCACGGCGGGCTGCAGGGAGTCGCACATGCCGTACAGCAGGGGCTGAATGAGCCCTTCCACATACATCAGGATGCCGTAGGTGGAAACGGCGCTTTCCCCGCCGAGACGCACCAGCAGCAGATTCATAATAATGGATGCAATGCGCCCGGCTATATTGTTCAGGAAGTTGGGCAGCCCGCAGGAAACGATTTGCCGCACCATGGCCGCGCTGAAGCGGGGGCGGCAGAAGCGCAGCTGGAAACGGCCAAGGAAAAAGGGGAACAGGGCGATGAGCGCGCAGGTGCACATTCCCAGGCAGGTGGCCAGGGCGGCGCCCCAAATGCCCCAGCGGAACACATACAGGAACAGGAATTCCAGCCCGGCGCTGAGCACGGACATGAGGATGTTCAGAAGCATGCTTCCCCGGATCTGCCCGCAGATGCGCAGGAAATTGTCGGTGGCGAACACAATGGTGGTCACCGGGGAGCACAGGGCGTACACCCGCAGGTACTGCACCGCCAGCTGGGCAAATTCCCCTTCCGCCCCCATCAGGGCAATGAGGGAGGGGGCGGCGGCGAACAGAACGCCGCCCACCAGGATTCCCGCGCCTACAATCATCAGGCAGGCGCAGGTGAAAAAATTGTTGGCCTGCTTTCCGTCCCCCCGGCCCAGGGCGATGGAAATGGGTACCGAGGACCCTACGCCGATCAGATCCGCCAGGGCAAAGTTGATGATGACGAAGGGCATGGCCAGGTTCAGGGCGGCGAAGGGAGTTTCGCCCAGAAAGCGGCCTACAAATATGCCGTCCAGCAGCTGGTACAGGGCGGAAGCCAGCATCCCCACCGCCCCGGGCAGCGAGGCGATGAAGAACAGCTTTACCGGCGGCGTTTTCGCAAACAAGGTATTGGAATCCATACAAGCGTCCTTTCTAAAATATAAGATAAAATTCTGAGCTTGAATAATGGATCGGCTCCGGCGCAGCCGCCCTAGCCGGGGGCCTGCGCTTCCAGGCCCTCGCACAGGGCCTGGGCGAAGCATTCCATGGCGTCCACGAATTCCGGCGGGTACTGGGCCAGCGTGGCTTCCATGGCCTTTCGCTCTGCGGTGTAAAGGTCCTTCATAAGGCCGGTGGCGTAGGCGCGCCCTTCTTCTGTCAGGCAGATGATTTTCTCGCGGGTGTGTTCCTCCCGCTGAAGGGTGACGTAGCCCTGCCGCAGAAATTCCCCCACAATGGTGTTGACGGTGGTTTTCGGCATGCACCATTCCCGGCAGATCTGCTTTTGGGAGTGGGGCGCGCCGTCGTCCAGGGCGTACAGCACCGCCAGGGCGTTCTCTTTGGCCCCCCGGCGGCGGGCCCAAAGGTAGTAGGCGCCGTCTGACTTGTTGACGGCGTGGGTGAGCCGGCGAACCAACTCCAGTTCTTTTTCCATAAATACAGGCGCCTCTCTTAATACGGATTCGTACTGAATTTCGGGTGATCGCTGCCGATTATAGTACGGATCCGTATTATTGTCAAGAGGAGTCCCAAAAAATTTTGCTGAAAGCACAGAATAGAGATTGCATCGTGACAAACCGGGCAAACCGTAGTATAATGGACAAAAATCGTTTCTTGGCTTTCATACTCTCAGCGGGCAGCAGGGGCCGGCCCGGCCTCCGCCGCGGGAGGGGAAAAACGGATATTCTGAAAATACGGAGTGATTGCATTTGAATCAGAAGGCATTTGATCTCATTGCAGAGAGGGTAGGCGAAGCCCTGGAAAAGCAGGAGTTTGCCCGCCAGCCCGACATGGCGGAAAACGGCGGCCGCGGGGCCCTGTTTACGGGGGAAAACCTGGCCTACGCCGTCTACTACGACCTGAAAAACAAGCGGTTTGAGCTTCGCACCTGCGCCATGACGGAGGAAGGGCCGGACGGCAATTGGAAAACCATTTCCTCCTGGCTGTTCGACCAGGAGGGGGACGACCTTTCCGAGACGGAGAGCATCGTCAACGACTTTCTTGAGACGGTGGAGGGCCCCAAGCGGGTGGCCGCTTTGCAGGCCGCCAAGAAGAAGCGCTCCAAGACGGAGGAAAGCAGCGCCGACCCGGTGTTCATGTTCAACCGGTTTGCCGGCCTGTTCCCCGAGCTGCGGGAGGATTTGCTGGAGGAGCGGGCCAAATACGCCACGGTACGGCCCATTCTCTTTACCCGCGCCAGCATCCTGCCCAGGGTTTCGGCCCTTTTGGCCCAGAAGGGGAACGACGGCCAGGTGCAGAAGCTGGCCGAGCTGTGCAACGACCTGTACGAGAACGGGGATTTCGACGTGCGCTCTATTCTCACCATGATTATTTTGAACGGGCTGGACGAGGCTGCGGTGAAAGAGCGGCTTGTCCCTCATTTTTCAGAGGATATGGCCAAGGGCTACAAGGCCGGGCTGAAGATGCGGGGCAAAAAGGTAAAGCCGGAAAAGGTGAAGAAGCAGTCCCGCGTAGTGGCGGAGGCCCTGAAGAACAACCAGGGCAAGTGAGCCGCGCCCTGCGGCCCCTGCCCCGGCTGGGCTCTTTGCCGGGGAAAGGGGCGGCCGGCGCCTGGAAAACCGGCGTTTTGCCGGGGATTTTTTCTTGACAGAGGGCGGCGGGGTATGGTATAGTATTACTACCTCAATAGGGGGCTATTTTTTTGCGCCCTTTTTCGAGGGAGGCTGAGGGCCCTGCAGAAGGGCCGGGGAACGGGTTCCCGTTCCTTAAATTTTTTCCGTATAACGGGAGGTGCCGTCATGAGAGTCAAAGTCGTTATGGCCTGCACAGAGTGCAAACAGCGCAACTACAACACCA
>DVMK01000056.1 GCA_018715025.1 Candidatus Caccousia avistercoris | reverse complement strand
GGCCTGCCCGGCCCGGTCTTTGCCCTGGTTTGGGACGGCACGGGCCTGGGGACGGACGGGGCCGTGTGGGGCGGCGAGTGCCTGGAAGGGGGCTATGAGGGCTTCGCCCGGCGGGGCTCTCTGCGCCCCATCCTGCTGCCCGGCGGGGACGCCGCCGTGGAGGAGATTGGCCGCATTGCCCTTTCGCTTCTGCGGGACGCCGGCCTGCCCGCCGGGGACGCGCCCCTGCCCCCCGCCCGCCGGGCCGCCGTGGAGGCCATGCTGCGCAGCGGCACCGCCTGCCCCCCTGCCTCCAGCATGGGCCGCCTGTTCGACGGGGTGTACGCCCTGCTGGCCGGCGCAGGCCGGGCCGGGTACGAGGGCCAGGGGGCCGTTCTGCTGGAAGCCATGGTGCGGGGGGACGTTCCCGGCAAACGCTACCCCACGGCCTTTTACCAGGAAGGCGGCCTGCGCTGGTTTGACCACCGCCCCCTTCTGCGGGCCCTCTGGGAGGATCTGCGCCGGGGGGAGCCGCCCGCCGCCATGGCCCGCGGCTTCCTGGACGCCCTGTGCCGCATGGCCCTGGAGCAGTGCCTGGCCCTGAACCAGAACCGCCTGCCGGTGGTGCTTTCCGGCGGCGTGTTCCTGAACCGTTACCTGTTGGAAAACCTGCCTCCCCTTCTGCGGCAGGCCGGGTTTTCCGTGTATACCCACCGCCGCGTCTCGCCCAGCGACGAGGGCATCGCCCTGGGCCAGCTGGCCGTTGCGGCGGCGCAAAGGAGGAAGAAAAGCCATGTGCCTGGCAGTCCCGCTTAAAATTATTTCCATAGACGGAAAAACCGCCGTGGGGGAGGCCTCGGGCCTGACCCAAAAGCTGCGGGTGGATTTTATCCCCGGCCTGAAGGTGGGGGAGTATGTGATGGTACACGCTGGATTCGCCATCCAGCGCATGACGGAGGAGCAGGCCAGGGAAAACCTGGACTGCATCCAGGAGGCGCTCCATGCTTTATGAGGAGGGCTTCCGGCGGCCGGGCGACCCCCGGCGGCTGCTGGAACGGATCCGGGAGCTGTGCGCCGAAACAGGCCCCCTGCGGCTGATGGAGATCTGCGGCACCCACACCATGGCCATCGCCAGGGCGGGGCTGCGCAGCCTGCTGCCCCCTGAGCTGCGGCTGGTCTCCGGCCCCGGGTGCCCTGTGTGCGTCACGCCCGCCGGGGTGCTGGACGGGATTCTGCAGCTTGCCGGGGAACCGGGCGTGCTGGTGGCCACCTACGGCGACCTGCTGCGGGTGCCCGGCAGCGCGCCGGGGGACACCCTGGCGCGGCGGAAGGCGCTGGGCGCCCAGGTGCGCGCCGTTTATTCCCCCATGGAGGCGCTGGCCCTGGCGGCGGAGTACCCGCAGCTTCAGGTGGTGTTCCTGGGGGTGGGCTTCGAGACCACCGCCCCCGGCACCGCCGCCTGCGTGCTGGAAGCCCGGGAGCAGGGCCTGAAAAACTTTTCCCTGCTGTGCCTGCTGAAGCGGACGGAGCCCGCCCTGCGGGCCCTCATCACCGCCCCGGATTTTGCGGTGGACGGCTTCCTCTGCCCCGGCCACGTGGCGGCCGTCACCGGCTGGGAGGCCTTCGCCTTCCTGCCGGAGGAATACGGCCTGCCCGCCGTGGTGGCCGGCTTTGAACCGGCCGACCTGCTGTACGCCGTGTACCGGCTGGCCGCCATGCTGGCCGGCCGGGCCCCCGCCCTGGAAAACGAGTACACCCGCCTGGTGCCGCCCCAGGGGAACCAGGCCGCCCAGGCCGCCGTGGAAGCGGTGTTCCGGCCCTGCGCCAGCGTGTGGCGCGGGCTGGGGGAGATTCCGGAAAGCGGCTTCGCCCTGCGGGAGGAATTCGCCCCCTTCGACGCCGCCCGCCGCTTCCCCCTGCCCTGCCCGCCCGGGAAGGAGCCCCCCGGCTGCCGGTGCGGCCAGGTGATCCGGGGCGTGGAGGAGCCGGGGCAGTGCCCGCTGTTCGGCAGGGCCTGCACCCCGGAGGATCCGGTGGGCCCCTGCATGGTGTCCGGGGAAGGGGCCTGCGCGGCGGCCTACCGGTACCGCCGCCAGGAAGGAGGATTGCTGTAATGGCAGAGGATTTGATTACGCTGGATTACGGGAGCGGGGGGCTGAAAACCTCCCGGCTCATTGAAGAAATTCTGGTGCCCGCCTTTCGGAACACAGCCCTGGAGGCCCTGGGGGACGGGGCTGTGCTGGAAAACCGGGGCGTTCCCCTGGTGTTTTCCACCGACAGCTTTGTGGTGTCCCCCTGGCGGTTTCCCGGCGGGGACATTGGAAAGCTGGCTGTGTGCGGCACGGTGAACGACCTGTGCATGGCCGGGGGCGAGCCCCGGTACCTGAGCCTTTCCTTCCTCATTGAGGAGGGCTTCCCCATGGCAGACTTCCGGGCGGTGGTTTCTTCCGCGGCAGAGGCGGCCAAAAACGCCGGGGTGCAGATTGTCACCGGCGACACCAAGGTGGTGGAGCGGGGAAAGGGCGACGGCCTTTATGTGAACACCTCCGGCATTGGGTTTCTGCGGGCGCCCGGCCTGGGGCGGGCGGCCATGCGCCCCGGCGACCGGGTGCTGGTGAGCGGCAGCGTGGGCTGCCACGGGGCCGCCGTCATGATGGCCCGGGGAGAGATCCCCTGCGAGGGGGAGCTGGTCTCCGACTGCATGCCCCTGCACCGGCTGAGCGCCGCCGCCCTGCAGGCGGGGGGCGTGCGCATTCTGCGCGACCCCACCCGGGGCGGCGTGGCCACCACCCTGAACGAGTTTGTGGAGGGAAGCCCCCTGGGGATTGAACTGGAGGAGGAGGCCATCCCTGTGGAACCGGCGGTGGAGGCCGCCTGCGGCCTGCTGGGGCTGGATCCGCTGTACTGCGCCTGCGAGGGGCGGCTGCTGGCGGTGGCGGCCCCGGAAAGCGCCCAGGCGGTGCTGGACGCCCTGCGGGCCCTGCCCGGCGGGGAGGGGGCGGCCTGCATCGGCCGCGTCACCCAGGAGCGCCCCGGCGTGGTGACGCTGCGCACCGCCCTGGGCGGCGGCCGGATTTTGGGGAAGCTCACCGGCGCGCAGCTGCCCCGCATCTGCTGACCGGGAGGGCAAATTTTTTATAGGATGAATAGGAGGCATGGGCATTTGAAGGAAACGGAAAAGCGGCTGACAGAGGGGAGCGTACCCAAGCGGATGCTCCTGTTCGCCGTCCCCATCTTTTTCAGCAACCTGTTCCAGCAGCTGTACAATGCGGTGGACTCTCTCATTGTTGGGAATTTTGTGGGGGAACAGGCGCTGGCGGCGGTGGGCTCCTCCGCCAGCCTGATTATGCTGCTGGTGGGGTTCATCAACGGCATGTCCCTGGGGGCCGGGGTGCTCATCGCCCGGTTTTTCGGCGCAGGGGACGAGGACGGCATGGAGCGGACCGTACACACCACCGTGGCCCTCGGCCTGGCCGGGGGCCTGGTGCTGACGGCGGCGGGGGTCGCCCTTTCCCCCGTTTTGCTGGGGCTGATGGGCACCCCGGCGGATGTGATGGACAGCTCTGTTCTGTATTTCCGCATTTACTTTGCAGGTTCGCTGCCGGTGGTGCTGTACAATATGGGGGCCAGCATCCTCCAGTCGGTGGGGGACAGCCGCAGCCCCATGAAATACCTCATCGCCGCCAGCCTCACCAACGTGGCGCTGGATCTTCTCTTTGTGGCGGTGCTGGGCTACGGAGTGGGCAGCGCTGCCCTGGCCACCGTTCTGAGCCAGTGCCTCAGCGCCTTTCTGGTGCTGCGCAGGCTGATGCGCAGCCGGGGGGTGTACCGGCTGCGCTGGCGGCGCGTCCGCTTTGAATGGGAGATGCTCCGCCGGGTAGTGGGGCTGGGGGTTCCCTCCGGGGTGCAGAACTCCGTCATCTCCCTGGCCAACGTGGTGGTGCAGTCCAACATCAATACTTTCGGCTCCGCCGCCATGGCCGGGTGCGGGGCCTACAGCAAAATCGAAGGCTTCGCCTTCCTGCCCGTCACCTGCTTCGCCCTGGCCCTTTCCACCTTTGTCAGCCAGAACCTGGGGGCCGGGCGGCATGACCGGGTCAAGGCCGGGATCCGGTTCGGGCTTCTGTGCAGCCCCCTGCTGGCAGAGGGTATCGGCGTGCTGATCTTCGCCCTGGCCCCGGCGCTCATCTCCGCCTTTAACAGCCAGCCTGAGGTGGTGGCCTTCGGGGTGGACGACGCCCGCACTGTGGCGCTGTTCTACTGCCTGCTGGCCTTCTCTCACTGCTGCGCCGGGGTCCTGCGGGGCATGGGCCGCCCCGGGGTGCCCATGGTCATTATGCTGGCGGTGTGGTGCGTGTTCCGCATCGCCTACATCACCGCCGCCATCCATTTCCTGCCGGACATTCACGTCATATACTGGGCTTACCCCATCACCTGGAGCATCAGCTCCATCCTGTTCGCCCTGTGCCTGAAGCGGCTGTTTCCCGGTAAGGAACAGCCCGCCGGGGCGGCCCCGTGAAGGAAGGCCTTCCGAAAAGAAAAAAGCCTGTGTCCCTCTGCCGCAGAACGGCGTTCGGACACAGGCTTTTTTTAGGAACAGGGCCGCCCGTCACCGGAAGAACCGGCCGGAAAGCACAGCCCGAAGAATGGCCGCCACACCCTCCAGCAAAAGGAGGATGCCGGTGAGAGCCCCCAGCGTCACCATGCCGCCCACCGGGTTCAGGAAGGAGAAAAACCCGGCCAGCGCCATAATCACGCCGGCGGCGGTGAACCAGCCCCAGCCCCGCACGCCCAGGTGGTGCAGGTCAAGGGAACCGACCACCTGGGACACGCCGGTGAACAGCAGCCACATGCCGAACACAAAGGGAAGGGTCAGGGCGGTAAAGGCCTGGTTAAACAGCAGGAACAGAGAGAGAATCACCGTGAGGATGCCCTCTACCAAAAGCCAGCCGGAACCAAACATATAATTCCTTCCCCTGGCGTACACGATCAGATCCACCACGCCGGAAACCAGCATGGAGATGCCCAGGTAGAGGGAGATTGCCTCCAGGGCCACCGCAGGGCGGCTCATGCACAGAACGCCCGCCAGTATCAGCAGAACGCCGGCCAAAACCCACAAGACTCTTGAAAATGTTTTGCTCATCATAAATCCTTCTTCCTTTCCCGCCGCAGCGGGAATTTTTTCTATGCGCTTAGCATACTCCGGCTCTGTGAAAAAATTCAGGAAAATATATGAACAAATCAATAATTTTAGCAATCTATAAAATAGAGTGCTAAAATCAGACTCTCGTTCCTTGTGGATCCTGACAAAATGAATAATTCAAGGCGAGCGCCCCGGCAGCCGCTACAGGAAGGGGAAGAGGTAAAGCTTGGTCAGGGCCAGCAGCTCGCGGCCATAGCAGGCGGAAAAAATGTACCAGGGGGTGCTGCTGCTCACCGCATAGGACTCGATTCCCAGGCGGCTGGCAATGCGCCAGGCTCGGAATTCATGGTACTCGTCCGTCACAATCAGCATCACCGGGGGCAGCCCTTCCTCCCGGATCACCTCTGCGGAAAAGGCCAGGTTTTCCTCCGTATTCTTCGAGGCATCCTCCAGGAAAATCCGTTCCGGCTCCACGCCCCGCTGCACCAGCCCGTCCCGGATCGCCTGCGCCTCAGAAATATCCTCCCCCGCCCCCTGGCCGCCGGAGGCCACCGCCTTCAGGCCGGGATTCGCCAGCAGGTACTCTGCTGCCCGGTCAATGCGCGCCGCCAGGTCTGCGCTGGGCGTTGTGCCGTTCACCTTGCTGCCCAGCACCACCACGGTGCCCTCTGTGCCTGCCGGAGGCTGCCGGGCCGCGCCCACCGCCATGCCCACCGTCAGGGCGGAAAACCATAATACAGAAAGGATAAATATCGACAATATTCCGTACAGGATTTTCTTTTTCCTGGTTTTCCGCCAAAAAGCGAGGCATTGCGGCCAGGCCGCCCCCAGCGCCAGCAGCACAGCGCAGCCTGCCGTGCCAAACAGACTGCCCACGTTCCACACGCCAAACGCCGCCGGGAACAGGAACCACAGCACCCCTGCCCCGCCCAGGGCCAGTAAAACGCCCCGGATGACTGTCCTTCCCTTTTGCTGTATCTTCACCGCGTTTCTCCTTTCTGCGATTTTTTGTTTTTCATCAAACAATTTAAGAAAAAGCCAAATTTGAAGTTTTACTCGATTTTTTTCAAAAAATCGCGGATTCCAAAGGCAGAGCCTTGGCCGCGCTTCGCAAAGCGCGGAATACCTGATGATCCGAAAACTCAGGAAGCAGCGGAGCAAAGCAAACCGTAAATTTTCGGGGGCGGTACCCCGGAAATTTATGGTTTGACCGTGGGGCGGTTTCCGCCCCACGCGGGGTACCCCCCATACCGTGGCGAAACTTGGCCGCGGCCCTGCCGCGTCACAATCCAAACCATTTTGAAAAAGATCCTAGATATCATTATATCGATTTTCTTCGGCAAAAGGTTACAGCGGTTTGAACAGAAAAAAGATCCCTCTCCTCTTGACAGCGGGCCGTCCCTCGTATATACTTAGTATTACTAATTAGCAATACATAATAGAGAGGTGACGCTGTGGACGGAAGATACAGCCAGCAATTCAAGAAAGGGGCCCTGGAGCTGGTGCTGCTGAGCCTGATTGCCCGGAAGGAAACCTACGGGTACGAAATCATCACCCAGCTGAACGACGTGGGGGGCCGGGTGTTCGGCGGCGCCAAAGAGGGAACCATCTACCCCATCCTGTACCGGCTGCAGGACGCCGGGCTTCTTCAGTGCCGCCTTGTCCCTTCCCCGGCCAACGGCAGAAGCAAGAAATATTATTCCCTCACCGGGGAAGGGCGGCGCGCCCTGGAAGAGCTGGCCGCCTTCTGGCGCGACTACACCGCCTGCGTGGACCATTTTTTGACGCTGGCGGAGGACAGGGAGGAAAAGAAATGAGAAAAGAAGAATATCTGCGTCAGGTAAAGCGGGCGCTGCGCGTCCCCGCCAGGCGGAAACGGGAAGTGCTGCGGGATTTGGAGGAAGCCTTTGATTCCGCCCGGGAGCAGGGGGAGGACGAGGCGGCGCTGGCGGAACGGCTGGGCTCCCCCGCCGCCTTCGCCGCGGGCGTCAACCGGGAGAGCAGGCCCGGCCCGGCGGCCCGGCTGGCCCCCGCCCTGCTGGGACTGGCCGCCCTTCTCGTTCTGGGGCTGGCCTGGTTTTCCCACAGCGCGGCCCTGAGCGCCCGCCTGCCGGAAAACGCCATCGGCGGCGCGGTGGGAAGCACCTCCATCCAGGTGGAGGGCGCTGTGGATCCCTTCCCCCTGCTGCTGGCCCTGGGGGCGGCGCTGCTGGCGGCGGCGGTGTTCCTGTTCCTCCGCCTGCACAGAGGGAGGGGAAAGCCATGAAAAGGCTGGCCGCCCTTCTTCTCTGCCTGCTGGTGTTCGCCGCGGGCTGCCGGAAGCAGGCGGATTCCCTGCCGCCACCGGCAGAGCTGGCCGCCGCCTGGCCGGAAAACCAGTACACCCAGGGCGTGCCCCAGCCCGGCTTTGGCCAGGTGGATCGGGCTCTGCTGGACGAAGGCCGCGGGTACTGCGCCGTCTGGCTTTCCGGCCTGGAGCAGGGAGACGCGGCAGCCTACCAGTCCGCCCTGGAGGAAGCCGGGTTTGCACAGGCAGAGGCCGTTTCAGAGGAGGTGGCAGGCCAGGGCTACGCTTCTCACGGCCTGCTGTACACCAACGGGGAAATCTGGGTAAGCCTTGCCTACCTGGAGGACGACTCCGGTAGCATGGCGCTTTTCCTCTCCCGCAGGGCATAGAAAAAGGGCCTGGTTTCGGTACGCTTTCGTTTTTTCAAAGCGCCGGGTGATTTTTATGATAAAATCACCAGGCGCTCCTCTTGACAAATCTCCATGCGGAAACTATAA
>DVMK01000055.1 GCA_018715025.1 Candidatus Caccousia avistercoris | reverse complement strand
GAAAAAGATTGGCTCTGCGCCCCTCTTCCCGGTGGAAGGGGCAAGAAAAACTGGAAATTGCGGGGAAAATATAGTATAGTAATTTGGAAGGAATCTGAAGCGAGGGGGAAGGACGATGCTGGGAGCGATTTTAGGGGACATTGCCGGTTCCCGCTTTGAATTCAGCCGGCCGGAAAATTTTAATTACAAGAAGGAGCCTTTTTTTACCGAGCGTTCCTTTTATACCGACGACACCGTGCTGACGGTGGCGACGAAATATGCGGTGCTGAACGGGACCTCTTACCGGGGGGCTTACCTGCAGTTTGGAAAAAAATTCCCTCTGGCCGGGTACGGCAGCATGTTCAAGCATTGGCTGGAGGGGGGCGGCTGCGCCGCCTACCGCAGCTACGGGAACGGCTCCGCCATGCGGGTGAGCTTTATCGGGGAGTATTTCCCCACCCTGGAACGGGTGCGGGAGCAGGCCCAGAAAAGCGCCCTGTGCACCCACAACCACCCGGAAGGGGTGAAGGGGGCCGAAGCCACGGCGGTGTGCGTCTATTTGGCCAGAACGGGAAATTCCAAAAAGGAAATCAAGAAATATATAGAAAAGAATTACGGCTATAATCTAAGCAGGCCGCTGTCCCTGCTGCGCCCCTTCGCCAAGGTGGACATGAGCTGCCAGAGTTCGGTTCCGCTGGCGATCCGCTGCTTTTTGGAAAGCCGTTCCTGGGAAAGCTGCATCCGCAACGTGTACAGCGTCCTCTGCGACACCGACACGGTGGCCTGCATTGCCGGGGGCATTGCAGAGGCCTTTTACCACGGCACCGGCCAGGACGACATGGCTCTGGCGCGGAAATACCTGGCGGTGCCGGATGCCAGCGGCCGCCAGGATATGACGCTTTTCAACTGGGCGACGATGAATTAAAGGAGGGTAAGCTGTGCTGCAATGGCTGAAAAGGAAGAAAGAGGAGCAGGAGCCTGAGGCTTACGATATCATCACCTATCAATCCATGCAGGTGCTGGAGATTATCCGTTCCGGTCAGGTGTACCGGGCGTACAAGAGCATTTCCTTCGCCAGGGAATACCAGGCGCTGATTGACATTTTGGGGCTGAAATGCGTGTGCCCCATTTTCGGCTGCATCAAGGGGAAGCGGCAGTGCGCCGACGGCCGGGTTTCCAGCAGCGTCCTGCTGACGCTGCGCGTGCCCAAGGAGTTTGTAAAGCTCACCGAGTACGGGGCCTGGGCCGATCTGCTGTATGTGATGAAGAGCACAAAGTCAGACTACACAGGGCTTGGAGCGCTGCAGGGCCGTTCCGACGTGAACACCCGCCAGCTGCAGCATTCCCTGGAATCCCTGAAGCAGCAGAAGAAGCTGTGGCAGTACAAGGTACCGCAGGCCGTGCTGGAAGAGATCCGCCCGGAATGGCTGGTGGAGTTCAAGCGGCTGCTGCCGAAAAAATGAAGCCGGAGGAGGGAACCGAGGTGGCTCCTGTTTGCTGCGCCGTTCTGGTGGCGGCGGGAAATTCCGTGCGCATGGGGGAGCCCAAGCAGTTTATGAAGCTGCTGGGCGTCCCCGCCATTGTGTGGACGCTGCGGGCCTTTGACCGGGCCCGTTCCGTCTCCTCCCTGGTGCTGGCCGTCAGGCCGGGGGAGGAAGGGGAAATGGCGCGCCTTGCCCGGGAATACGGCGTGCAGAAGCCTGTGTCCTTCGTCCCCGGCGGGGAGGAACGGCAGGTTTCTGTGTGGAAGGGGGTGCAGGCGGCGCCGGAGGAAGCGGAACTCATCGCCGTGCACGACGGCGCCCGGCCCCTGGTGACGCCGGAGGAGATCGACCGGGCTGTGGGCGCGGTGCGCCCCCCCGCCGCCGCGGCCCTGGCTGTTCCGGTGAAGGATACCATAAAAATTGTCGGCGAGGGGGGGCTGGTGCTTTCTACGCCGCCACGGGAGTCCCTGTGGGCGGTGCAGACGCCCCAGGTGTTCCCGGCCGCCCGCTACCGGCGCGAGTTGGCCCTGGCCATGGAAGAGGGCAGGCTGTACACCGATGACTGCCAGCTGTGGGAGCATGCGGGCCTGCCGGTGCAGCTGTGCCGGGGCAGCTATGAAAACCTGAAGCTGACCACGCGGGAGGACGCCGTCACGGCGGAAAGCCTTCTGCGGGAAAGGGGGCAGAGACTGTGAGAATTGGACACGGCTACGACGTCCACCGCCTGACGGCGGGGAGAAGGCTGATTCTGGGGGGCGTGGAGATCCCCTTTGAAAAGGGGCTTTTGGGCCATTCTGACGCAGACGTGCTGACCCACGCGGTGATGGACGCCCTTCTGGGGGCGGCCGCCCTGGGGGATATCGGCAAGCTGTTCCCGGACACCGACCCTGCCTATGCAGGGGCGGACAGTCTGGCCCTTCTGGGGCGGGTAAGCGCCCTGCTGACCAGGGAGGGCTGGGCGGTGGAAAACATAGACGCCACCGTGCTGGCCCAGGCGCCCAGGCTGGCCCCTCACATTCCCGCCATGCGCCGCCGTTTGGCAGAAGCCTGCGGCCTTGCCGAGGGTCAGGTGAGCGTGAAGGCCACCACCGAAGAGGGCCTTGGCTTTACCGGCAGCGGCCAGGGAATAGCGGCCCACGCCGTCTGCCTGATTTCCCCGCGGATGCCGGAAAACGGCGGATAAGGCACCAAAAGCCGCCCTTTTTCATATTCTGGTATCAGCCCGCCTCTGCTGTTTCCCGGGAAGGCCGGGGCGGAGACGGGCAATGATGCTTTATGAAAAGGGTGATCGGCATGGGAAAACCTCTCATGATTGCAGGCTCGGTCACATACGCCATGAAAGGGCGGGATTTGCTCCGCCGCCATGGAATAGAGGCTTATGTGGAGCGGGTGCCGCATAGTTTAGGAATGGGATGCGGGTACGGCATCTTTGTTAAAGGACGTTCCGGGGAAGCGGAGGCCCTTCTGCGGGAGGCCGGGCTCTTAGGGCGGGGAGGGGGCGGCGTCCGATGATTTACCTGGACAACGCCGCCACCACCTACCCCAAGCCCCCGCAGGTGGTGACCGCCGTCACGTCTGCACTTTACAAATACGGGGCGAACCCCGGCCGGGGCGGCCACCCGATGAGCATGGCCACCGCCGAGGAGGTTTACCGGGCAAGGTCGGCGGCCGCCAGCTTTTTTCATGCCCCGGGGCCGGAGTGCGCGGTCTTTACCCTGAACTGCACCCATGCCCTGAACGCGGTGCTGAAGGGAATTCTGAAGCCGGGGGACCATGTGGTGACCTCTTGCCTGGAGCACAACGCGGTGCTGCGCCCGCTGAAAAAGCTGGAGGAGCAGGGCGTTTCCTGGACGGCGGCACAGGTGGTCCCCGGCGACAGCGACGCCACGGTGGACGCTTTCCGCCGCGCACTTCGGCCTGAGACAAAGCTGGCAGTGTGTACCCATGTGTCCAACGTGTGGGGCATCCGCCTGCCGGTGGAGCGCATCGCGGCCATGGTGCACCAGTACGGCGTTCCCCTCTGCGTGGACGCCGCCCAATCTGCCGGGGTGCTTCCCCTTTCCCTGGAGGACGGCCCGGACTACCTGTGCATAGCCCCCCACAAAGGGCTGTACGCCCCCATGGGAACCGGCTTGCTGCTTACCGCCCGGGGCGAGGCGCTGGACACGATCCTGGAAGGCGGCACAGGCACCAACTCGATTTCGCTGGAGCAGCCGGGAGAAATGCCCGAACGGCTGGAAAGCGGAACCCTCAACGTGCCCGGGGCGGCGGGCCTGCGGGCCGGGCTGGCCTTTGTCGCCTCGAAAGGCACAGAGCGCATTTGCCGCCACGAGGTGGAAATGGCGCGCCTGGCTTACCGTGGGCTGAAAAGGCTGGGGGCCCGTTTGTACACCGCCGAACCGGACGGCGCGGCCTACGCCCCTGTGTTTTCCTTCAATGTGGAAGGGGTTCCCAGCGAGGACACCGCCTCATTTCTGGGGGCGAACGGCGTGGCGGTGCGGGCCGGGCTGCACTGCGCCCCGGCGGCCCACCGGTTTATGGGCACGCTGGAGTCCGGCGCGGTGCGGGTCTGCCCCTCTGCCTTTACCTCTGAAAAGGAGGTGCAGGGTTTCTTGGCTGTGATGACAAAATTTATGAAAAATTCAAAAGAAAAGGTTTGAATCCCTTTTGGGATATGATAGAATAAAAAGGAATCTATGCCCCGGGGCTGGCGCGACTGGCCCCGGCGGCAGAGGCTTTCGAGCAGGAAGGATGAAAGCGTGTGGATCTGTTAGCTGAATTCTGGGAGCAATGCACCGGCTTCCTTTCAAATTTGTGGAGCCAGTTCCTCAGCCTGGCGGCCTCTTTCTCCATTTCCTCCATGCTGGACGTCCTTTTAATCTCCTTCATCATTTTCAGCGTGATCAAATTTGTGCGGGAGACGCGTGCGGAACAGCTGGTAAAGGGGATTTTCCTCCTGCTGGGGGTTTGGCTGGTGTCCAACGTTCTGCAGCTGCGCATGATGCAGAACATTCTGAATTATTTCTTCAACTTCAGCGTCATCGCTTTGATTATCGTGTTTCAGCCGGAAATCCGCCGTGCCCTGGAGCAGATGGGCCGCAGCAGCAACATTGGGAAAAATCTGGGCCTTCTCAGTTCGAAGGAGGAGGAAGCCCTGGAAAAACAGAAGCGGCTGTGCATTGAAGCGGTGGCCGACGCGGCCAACAACTTGCAGCGCACCAAGACAGGCGCGCTGATGGTGTTTGAACGGCAGACAAGGCTGGGGGATATTATTGACACCGGCACCGTGGTGAACGCCATCCCTTCGCCGCCTATCATCGGCAATATCTTTTTCAACAAGGCGCCCCTTCACGACGGGGCCATGATCATCCGCGACGGCATGGTGTATGCGGCCGGCTGCATCCTGCCCTTGACGAAAAGCGACAATGTGAGCATCGATTTGGGCACCCGCCACCGGGCGGCCATTGGCATGAGTGAAAATTCCGACGCGGTGGTGGTGGTGGTTTCAGAGGAAACGGGGCAGATTTCCATTGCCTGTAACGGAGTACTGACCCGCAATTACACAAGGGATACCCTGAAATCTGCGCTGGAAGGCTTCCTCCTCACCGAGGAGCCGGAAAAGCCCCAGCGCCGGATCCCTTCGCTCAGGAGGGGGAAAAAGAATGAGTGACAAAAAAAAGAAAAAGGACGAAGAACGGGAGGCGAAAAAGGGGTTTTCCATTGGCGCTCTGTTCTACAACAACAAGTTCGTGGCGGTTTTTTCCGTGCTGACAGCGCTGGTGCTCTGGTTTTCTATGGCCTTTACCAACACCGAGGAATTCCCTGTGGCAATCCGGGATGTTCCCGTTACCATCAAAATACCGGAAGCCGCCCAGACCGACGGCCTGAAGGTGTTCAGCCCCACCGAGCAGAGCGTCACCGTGTACATCAAGGGCAACAGCCTTTCCGTGCACAATGTGACGGCGGATGACATTTATGTGGAAACGCGGATTACCGAGACGGTGAGCGGGGCGAAAACCTACCTGGCCACCCTTTCGGCCACCAAGCGGGGCTATGTGACGGATTATGAGATCGACCGCATCGAACCCTCCATCATTCAGCTTTCCCTGGATTATTCAGAGGAAAAGACCTTCCAAATCGACACAAGCGGCCTCACGGCATCCGCAGCGGAGGGCTACTTCATCAGCAGCCCGGCAGTGGTGCCCGAGTCGGTGACAATTTCCGGCCCGAAAACAGAGGTAGACAGTATTTCCAAGGTTTCGGTAGGGGAGAGGGATCTGGGCGAGCTCAGCGAAACCACCCGCCTTTCCGCCGACCTGATTTTGTACGACGCCAACAACAACACCATCAGCAAGGACAAGTACAGCCAGCTTTCCCTCAGCGCTGAAACGGTGGACATCACCATTCCGGTTCTGGTGCGGCGTACCCTGCCCTTTACGGCAAACTTTACCAACCAGCCTTCCGGGCTGAAGCTGGACTCGCAGCTTGTCACCCTTTCGCCCAGCACCATTGAGCTGGCAGGCACGGCGGAGGATTTTGAGGCGTACAAGAGCATTCAGCTGGAGCCTATTGATTTCTCTCAAATCAGCCCCGACACCTGTGAATTTGACATTCCGGTGACGCTCCCGTCTTCCTTCCGCAACCTGCGCATGATCGACACGGTGACGGTGAAGCTGAACCTGGCCGGCTATTCCACCAAGACCATCACGGCCACCAATTTCAAGGTGAACAACCTGGGCCGCGAGTACGAGGCCGATGTGACCACAAGCTCTCTTGACGTGGTGGTGGTAGGGCCGGAGGAAGAGCTTTCCAACCTGACGGAGAGCAACCTGGTGGTGCAGGTGGACATGGCGCAGCAAAGCAACCTGACCGGCCACACAGAGATGCCCGCTACCATAAGCATTTCCGGCGGCAGCAGCTGCTGGGCCTACGGCAGCTACAAGGTGAACCTTTCCGTAAACGAAAGGTAGCCGGCGTCAGCACAGCGCCCGGCACAGGTTTAACAACTTCCATTCTGCATGAAAAACCGCCCCCTGCGGCAGGATGCTTCCTGCCGTGGGGGGCGGTTCCTGTCCAGAGCCGCGAATTTACCAGTTTTCTACCAGACTCATGGCCATCTGCTCCCAGGCCATCAGGTTCTGCAGGCTGCCGCCGATGGAGGAAATATCCTTCAGCACAATGTCGCAGGAGCAGCCGTTTCTTTTTACCGCATTCAGAATGCGCTCCAGCTCCCGCCTGGCAGGTTCTATGTTGTTGGCCGCATCCAGGGCAAAGGCCGGGTTGGGCTTGCTGGCCAGCACATACCGCCCGCCGATGGCGTCGGCTGCCGCGTCCACATCCGCCCAGGGGGTAATGGAAATTTTCCGCAGGCGGGGGATCTTCTCCAGAATATCGATCATATTGTGCAGAGGCTCGCAGCAGCCGTAGTACACCAGGCCGAAGGGCTCCATGGCGCGCTGCATATAGGTAATGTCAAACTCATCCCGCATTTCCTTAGAGACAGAGGCAAAAATCTGCGCCAGGCCCCGGCCCCACATCTGCCGGGCGGTGACCCGCCCCTCCGGGCATTCCCCCGGGGTTGTGGAGTTAAGGGCGGCGGTGGAGTGAATAAGAGTCTGGTTTGGCTCAAACAGATCCAGCTCCTCGTACTGGCGGATCTTGTCCAGAAAAATATCCGTAAATTTCGCCGCCAGCCTGTGCATGAATTCCGGCTCGTCCGCCAGGGCATAGAACAGGTTTTCCGGCCCCATCAGCTCCGTCACAATGTCCCAGGTACGGCAGCCCAGGCCGTAGCCGGTGGACGCGCCCACAATCTTCACCGGCAGCACGTCCCCAATCGCCCCGGCAATTTTGTGGTACAGGGCAAAGGTTTCCTCCTTGAAATAGGTGATGGTTTCCGGGTGCAGCTTTTCCAGGACTTCCTCGCTTTCCAGCTGGTTCTGGTAGGAATGGGAGTGAGCGTATTCCTTGTCCCCCAGAGTGGATTCCTGCACGGTGAGCCCAAAGCCGGTGGTGCGGATAATTTTTTCTACGCCGTAAAAGGGATCCAGCACCATGTCGGCAGGGAAATATTTCCACTGGAAAAGCTGCTGGCGGAAAAACTCTTCTGCAGCCCGGAAATCCGGGTCCTGGCATTGGAGGGCGAGCTCCGGATGATCGTTCAGTTCATTCCAGGGGATTTCATTGATCAGCACCACCGGGCGGATCTGCCGCAGATCGTTCACCGCCCGGTACAAGGCGCGCTTTTCGTCGTGGCTGGGGGCGCAGGCCGCCTCCATATACCGGAACGCCAGCCCGCGAAGAATTTCTCTGTCCTGTTCCATAAAATGTTACTCCCTTCTTTCAAACAGCTGTGGAAGCCGCGCCCTTCCCCGGGCGGCATCTGGAAGAAAAACCAAGACTCAGGTACCGTTTCTCTTATTCTATAACGTTCCTTTTCCCACATCAATCGTTCATTTTTTACCGAAATTTTGTAGAAGTCCATGAAAAAGGATCGGCAGGGCTGCGCACCGCCGGGCGCACGCGCCCAGTTCGCGTGACCAGGATTTCTCCCTCCATTTTTGGGGATGGGTGTATTTTTCTAACAACAATTTAAATATGGAGCGAATGATAAAGTTTTCGTCCACCTTTTTCAAAAGGTGGCGGGGTGCAGGGGGCGCCGTGCGCCAGTGGCGCACAAACAAGGCGCCGACCGAAGCGGCAGCGGAGACCCAAAGCCCCGCAGATAGCCGTGAAACGGCTTCAATAAGGGTAAGCAGACAGAGGCGAAGCCTCGAATCTGCGACTGTTATGCTCTATGGTATCGTTTTACCTGAATTGCTTTTCGGTTTTAAAATTCATCTAGT
>DVMK01000054.1 GCA_018715025.1 Candidatus Caccousia avistercoris | reverse complement strand
TCTTCCGTGCAGTCCACGAAGTAGGATATGACGGTCCGCTTGCCCGAATGGGCAGCAGGCCGCCCTCGTTTTTGGCCAGGATCAGGCTTTCCCGCGCGGCCTGCTGCTCCTGCTCCCCACAGGCGGGGAAGGCGGCGGAGTACCGCTCCCATTGGGGGAAGGGATCGTCAAACAGGCCCAGCTCAAATTTCAGGGTCAGCACCCGCAGCACAGAACGGTCCAGAATGGTTTCGTCCAGCCTCCCTTCCCGGAAGGCCTCCGCCAGGGCGTCGTGGTAGCCAAGCCGGTCCGGCAGCTCCATGTCCAGGCCGGCCTCCAGGCACTGGGCGGCCGCGCCGGTTATATCCTCCGCCGTGGCCAGAATATCTCCCAGCAGCCGCTGGATCGAGCGGTAGTCGCTGACGACCAGCCCTTCAAACCCCAGCTGGCCCCGCAGCAGATCGGTGAGAAGCTCCCGGCTGGCGCAGATGGGCCTGCCCTCCCATTCGGAATAGCTGTTCATCACCGTGCGGATGCCGCTTTTCCGAATGGCCGCCTCAAAGGGCTTGGCGTACACCTCCCGCAGCTCCCGGCGGTCTGCCAGGGTGCGGGTCAGGTTCAGGCCGCCCGCCGTGCGGGAATAGCCCAGAAAATGCTTGGCGGTGGCGGCCACGCCCTCCTCCAGCCGCTGCCCCTGCAGCCCTTCCGTAAAGGCGCAGGCCATCATGGCGCTGAGGGTGGGGTCGCCGCCGTAGGTTTCGTTCACCCGGCCCCAGCGCAGGTCGCCCGCTACGTCCAGCACGGGGGAGAGGGCGTGCAAAATGCCCATGGCCCGCATCTGGCGGCGGATGACGCCGGCCATTTCCCGCACCAGCTCCGGGTGGAAGGTGGCCCCCAGGCCGATGGAGGTGGGGTACAGAACACAGCCCGGCGCCACAGGGCCGCTGAGGGCCTCGCAGTGGAACAGGGCTGGGATCCGGTGGGGGGAACGGTTCATCACATACTCCTGCACCTCCCGCAGGCGGCGGGCCAGCTCCTTTGGCTGAATGCGGATGTCCAGCAGGGCGATTTCCCCAATGCCCCCGGCCAAATCCTTCTCTTCCAGCGGCTCCTCCGTGCCGGAAAGCATGGTGCAGCCCAGCTGGCGCAGCTTTTCCTCCAGAGAAAGCTGTTCCAGCAGCCCTGCCGCCCGTTCCATGGCCTTCCGGGAGATCGTCTTGTTTCGGATGTTCATGCGGGATCTTCCCCTTTCCGCACCGGGGGACGTCCACCCCTTCCCGGCTGATTCTCTTTTCATTGTAGAGAATGCGCAGGGGAATTTGCAAGGGAAGATAAACAATTCGTTATATCATATCAACAACTCATTATTCTTTTTTTGTGGAAAACATGTCGAAAAAGCGGTATGATAAAAACAGGAATATCACAACAGGGATCCAGGCAAGGGAGAGAGAGGGGGAAATGGGCGTGTGGAAGCGGAAACGGGAAGGAACGCAGAAGGAAGGGGTGCATCCCATTGCCTACAGCCTGCCCGGCAGGCTGCTGGCAATTTTCCTGGCGTTCCTGCTCACGGTTTACGGGGCGGCCATGGCGGCTACCTCCTTGCTGGAACGGCAGGAGAAAAACGATCTGCTGCAGGATTACGAGTCCCGGCTGGGCCAGCTCTCTTCCCAGCTGGAGGCAGAGTTTGAGCGGATCCAGTCCCAAATCACCTATATTCTCACCCGCTCCTGCGTCCAGCAGATGGAGCTGGCCACCTCGGCTATGGAATTTTCTGAGATTTACGAAAATATCCGGCAAACCTCAGAGCTCATCCACGCCCTGCAGAATTCCAGCAGCCTCATTGAGAGGGCGGTCATCTTTTTCCCCAGAATGGGGAAGGCGGTGTCCTACGACAGCGTGTACACCTCCCTTTCCCAGTGGGATTATAACTTTTTGAAGGAATACCAGGCCCAGGAGGGCCGCAGTGTGTTTCTCACGCTGGACGGCAGCCTGTACCTAGTGTCGGATTCCATGAGGTTTTCGGACAAAACCAATTCGGCGGTGGTGTCGGTGCAGCTTTCCTCCAAGGCCATTGCGGAGTGGTGCAATATTTTCTCTGAGGGCGGGGTGGCCTGCCTGCTGTCTTACACAGGGAAAAGCGGCGTTTATGCGGCCTTTGGAAGTCTGGACTCAGAGCAGGAACAGGAGATCTTCTTGCAGGACGCCCAGTGCCTGGCGGCTCTGCAGCAGGCGGGCGAGGCGGGGGACAGCCAGGTGGAGCGCGTCAGCCTGCCCTGCGGGAATTACCTTCGCTTTTCGCACCAGACCGGGCGGGAGGGCATGTGGCTTTCGGTGTATGTGGACGCCCGGCACGTCGAAAACGCAGTCAGGCCCTTTTCTGTGTGGAAGCTGGTGTTCACCCTGTTCCTGCTGCTGGAAATCGTCGCGTTTCTCTACCTGGTGCGGCGCATGGTGGCCCGCCCCATCGCCCGCTTTGCGCAGGAGGTGAACAGCCTGCAGAAGGAGGGGGTTCTCCTCCCAGCAGATCGCTCCGGCGGGGAGATGGATTTCCTTTACCGCTCCTTTGTGGACATGAGCAACCAGCTGAAAACCTCCCTGGAACAGAACTACAACAGCAAGCTGATGGCGTACCAGTCCGAAATCCGTTATATTCAGGCGCAAATCCGCCCTCATTTTCTGTACAACAGCTTCTACCACTTGTACCGCATGGCGAAAATGGAGGACAACGAGGGCGTGGCAGAGATGAGCCTGCGCCTCAGCTCTTATTACCGGTACATTACCAGAAGCGACCAGAACGTGGTCCCCTTGCAGATGGAGTACAACAACGCCGCAGATTATGTGGAGATTCAGAAAATACGGTTTGGGGATCGGATTGCGGTGGAGCTGGAGCCGCTTCCCAAAGAGTACCAGAACCTTCCCGTGCCCCGGTTTGTGCTGCAGCCCCTGTTCGAGAACGCCTACAACCATGGGGTGGAAAAAATTACAGGAGGAATTATCCGCATGCGCTTCCTTCCGTCAGAGGGGAAGCTGGACATTTTAGTGGAAAACAACGGCGCCTGCCTGCAGGAGGATTTGGACGCCCTGACCCGTTACCTGGAAAGCGAGGAAAAAGGCGGGAAAATTACGGCCCTGAAGAACGTGAAGGGGCGCATGCGCCTGCTGGGCGGCGACCTGAACGTTTCCCGGGGGGAGCTGGGGGGATTCTGCGCCGCCCTCACCCTGCAGTTGAACCAAGAGGAGGGAGAGTTACAACATGCAGACTCTTTTGTTGGTAGATGACGAACCGAACATTGTGGAAGGGCTTGCCAGCCAGGTGCAGCAGAAGTACGGGGACCAGCTGATTGTGCTGAAGTCCTTCTCCGGCACCCATGCCCTGTCCATTCTGCGGAACAACCAGGTGGACGTGGTGCTGTCCGACATTTGTATGCCAGACCTGGACGGCCTGGCCCTCCTGCGGGAGACAGAGAAGCTGTGGCCCCACACCCATTTTGTGTTTCTCAGCGGCTTTGACGATTTTCAGTACATTCATCAGGCCTCCAAGTCGCCCCTTTACAGCGGTTACCTGCTGAAAATGGAGGGGGACGACGTGGTGCTGGCCAAGCTGGACGAGCAGATCCGCCTGTGCCGGGAAGAGGCCCGGCGCGAGCTGGAGCAGGACGAGCTGCGAAGCCAGTACCAGAGGATGCAGGGCTTCCTGCAGCATGCCGCGCTGGAAAGCATCCTGCGGGGCGGCAGTTCCTGGAAGGATCTTTCCGCCCAGTTTTTCCAGGACACCCTTCCCTTCCAAACCGGGGCCCCGGTTTATCTGGTACTTGGAAAGTACCAGATAAACCAAATTGATCGGATTGACACCCTGCTGAAGATTGACCGCCTTCTCACCGTGCGCCTGGCCCGCTTCCGCTTCGCCTCCCTCATGCCGGAGGAGGGCGCCTTCGCCTGGATTCTGCAGAATGCAGAGGGGCCTCAGGCGACAGACGCCAGCTACCTGTACGCCCTGTTTGAGGCCATTCAGCAAAGGCTGGGGGATTCCGGCAGCCAGGTGAGCTTTGTTCTCAGCAACGCCATCCCGTTCCCCTGCGTTGGGGAAAAGTACGCCCTGCTGGAGCGGATTTACAGCGTTTCTGTGCGCGACAGAGGGATGCTGGTCATGGTGGAGGAGGACGGCTGCGCCAACGCCGTGCTCAGCCGGGAAAGCATCCTTTTGAACGAGCAGCTCCGCTTTTCCCGCCTGCTTCACCAGCTGAACCAGTGCCTGCGCTCCGGCTCCCCGTCGCAGGTGCAGGAGCTGTTCCGGGACTGCAGGGAGGAGGCGGGGGCCCTGCGCACCGAGCATCTGTTCACGCTGTTCAGCCTTATTCTTCAGGCCGAGAGAGATCTGGATGCCGGGACCGCAGGGGAGAGGGAGGTGCTCGCCCTGGCAGACGACGCCCTTCACGCAGGGCAGGAGGGGCTGCCGGCTATTCTGGAGCGCTACCAGGCCCTGTGCGAAGAGCTTTGCCGCCGCCGGGAGGCGGGGGAGGCCCATGACGCCCAGGCAGTGGTGGAGCGGATTAACCGGTATATTGCGGACAATATTGAGAATTACGATCTCTCCCTCACAGAACTGGCGCGCATGACGGGCTTCAACCCTTCGTACCTTTCCCGCTTTTACCGCATCAACACCGGCCGCAAGCTTTCTGAGCAGATCGACGGGGAAAAGCTGCGCCATGCGAAAGAGCTGATCCGTTCCGGGGAGCTGGTGAAAAATGTGGCGGAACGCACCGGCTTTGCTTCCCCCTCCGCCTTCATCCTTTTTTTCAAGAGAAACACCGGCATGACGCCGAAGCAGTATTTTGATCAGGAATCTGCAGAATCCCCGCAATATGACTGAAAAACAAATATGAATAGAATGTAAAGAGATGGAAACGGGAAGTAAATAGCTATGGATTGCAAAAAAGATGTATGAAAATTACAATTAAAACAGAACCTCAACAAAATTCTTTGTCTATATTGTGAAGGGAGGATTCACCAGTGAAAAAAGTGAGATTAACAGCGGCTTTTCTGGCTTTGACCATGGCGGCCGGAGCGCTGGCTGGCTGCAGCCAGGAGACGGCGACCAGCTCTGCGGCCCCGGAGAGCACCCCCGCCAGCACGGCGGCGGAGAGCACCGCTTCAGAGGCGGAGGACGCCGGCTCAGACCTGCCGCTGTGGCAGCAGCCCTTTGAGGAGACCGTCACCCTGGACGTGGTCATCGGCTGGGACGCGGACCCCTCCATCAAGGAAGGCACCACCCCCGACACCAACTCCCTGCTGACCGTCGCCAAGGATCTGTTCAATATTGAGCTGAATTTTATGTGGATGGTCCCCAACGATCAGTATTCCGACCGGTTGGCCATGCAGCTCAGCTCCGGTGACATCCCCGACATTGTCATGCTGGACAGCGCCTATTTCTATGAATTTCTCGACAGCGATTACCTCCGCGATTTGACAGAGGCCTACGACACCTACGCCTCTGACCAGCTGAAGAGCACGCTGGACTATTTCGGCGAAGCGCCTGTCACATATTCCTCCCGCGACGGGAAGCTGTACGGCGTTCCCGCCCTGCTTGACACCTCTGAGAGCGTTGCGGGCCTGTACTACCGCTCTGACTGGCTGGAAGGCAGCGGAGCTTCGGTGCCCACCAATGTGGACGAGATGAACGACATGCTCGTCGCCCTGGCAGAGTACGGCGCCTCCGTAAACGGCGGCCAGGCCACTGCGGGCCTGGGCAGCACTTCCAGCGTGCTGAACACCAACTTCGCGCTTTCCGCCTACTTCCAGTGCTACGGCTCTTACCCCAACAAGTGGGTCATGCGTGACGGCCAGCTGGTGAACGGCTTTATGCTGGACGAAACCCTGGACGCCCTGAACGGCCTGAAATACCTGTACGACAACGGCGCGCTTGCCCCCGACTTTGCCACCTGGAATTCCGACCAGTTCAACGAGCGGGTTACCAACGACCAGGTAGGCGCTACCTTCGGCACCTATTACATTGCCGCTTACCCGCTGAACCTGAATAAAGACGCCAACCCTGAGGCGGAATGGGCCGAAATCGACATCAACTCCCTGGGCGGCAACGCCAAGCCCGCGATGGATCAGGTCAGCATCAACCACTTCAACGTGGTGACGAAGGACGCCCCCGAAAATGCGGAGGCTGCTCTGATGAAGCTGCTGTCCCTGTCGCTTTCCGCCAACTCCAACTCCACCGACGACAAGAGCATCTACAACGGCAACGACCTGCCTGAGAACGGCGCTTCCATCTTCTTCTTGCCCGTGTACATGTACTTCCCCACCCCCTGGGAGGAATACCGCGAGAATATCTGGACCGCCTATGAAAATCAGGATCCCTCCAACCTGCAGACCGCTGTGGAAAACGAGTGGTACGGCTACATGAACGATTACCTGACCTATGGCAACGAATGCGAGAACCTGGGCACCGCCTGGGGTATGTACAAGAGCCGCCTGTCTGAGGACATGGGCATCGCCATCGGCCTTGCCACCAAGAACAGCGGCAACTACGAGCCCGGCTACTTCTACGGCGCGGCCACTGCTACCGAGCAGCGCGTTTCCGCCACCCTCAGCGACCTGGCTGTTTCCTTTGTGGTAGAGTACATTATGGGCCAGAAGACCGAGGCTGACTGGGAGAGCTTCCAGTCCAGCTGGAACGAACTGGGCGGCGCCGACTGGACCACCGAGGTCAACGAGCAGTACAACAGCATTGTGAATCCTCAATAAGTAAGCCTTCGCTGGCATATATACCTGAAAAACCATACAAGGCAATGAGAAAAGGGGGCGTCGGCCAAGCCGCCGCCCCCTCTTTATTCCGTAAAGAAAGTGGGATGCGTATGGAACAAAAGAAAAGAACGGCATCCGGTTTTTCCCGGCGGTTTACTATTTTTAAGAAAGAAATT
>DVMK01000053.1 GCA_018715025.1 Candidatus Caccousia avistercoris | reverse complement strand
GGTCACATTTACGCCGGTTTCGCTCTTGAACAGCCTGCTGATGTAGCTGCCCGCCATGTTCACCGAAAGGGAAAGCTGGGTGAGGGTGATTTTGGTGTCGATATTCCGGTGAATATAGCCGATCATGTCCCGCACCTCCCGCCGGTAATGGGTGGAGTCGGCTTTCAGAGGGCTTTCACGGATTTCCTGCAGGGAAAGATGGAACAGATCCTCGAATTCCTTCAGAATCAGACAGCGCCCATAGCTGTGCAGCAGGGTTTTCTGGCGCTCCGTTCCGTTGTCGAAGTAAAAGCAGTACAGGGGCGAGAAGGCCTCAAAAAGCATGTCAAGGTACTTCCGGCTGGAGGAAATGCTTACATGGTTCTGGGGGAAGGCAGAGAGAATCTCATGAAGAATCCGTTCCGCCTTTTCGTATTCGCTGGAGAGGATACAGGTGAGAATCATCTCAATGGAGGAAAAATCATTTTTATTCAGCGGCTGCTGGTACTCCAAATCCTTTTCCTGGGGGATCATCCGCCGGAAGCCGAAGTACAGGGAAAGGCTGGAGGCTTCCCGGCAGCGCTGAAGGCACTGCAGCAGCTTGGTGTCGTTGGAAAAGTTTTCCGAAAGGACGCAGCCGGTGGAAACGTTCATATAAACCTGAGAAGAGCTGGAAATTCTGCGCCCGTCCTCCTCCGCCGTCTGCCGGGTGGTGGAGGTGGAGGGGTACAGCAGCACGCAGTCCTCCCCGGTGAGGGGAACGACGGAAAGGGGCGGCCGGTCGCCCACGCTTTCGCTCACCAGGCTGGCGAGCGTTTCCTTCGAGCTGTCCAGCGCATCCCGCTTTATAGGAACAAAAATATCGCTGCGGTACACATAAAGGGCGCGGTAATTCCTGCCGTACTCATACAGCTTGGGGGGAACCTGCCGGGTCAGCATGGCCTCTATGCGGGCAGAGTCCCACTGAACCGGCCTGCGGGCACGCTCTTCCCCCGGCGTGCGGAAGGTAGCGGCAACCCGGCGCAGCGACGACAAAAGTTCGCCGCCGCCGAAGCTTGCCTTTCGAAGGCAGTCTGAAACGCCGCAGCGGTCGGCGTCCTTGGCGTAGTCAAATTCGTCGCGGCCTGCCAGAACAATCACCTTGACCGGGGAGTTCTGTTCCTTGAGCAGCCTTGCCAGGGTCAGCCCGTCCATCTTTGGCATATTTACGTCGGTTACCACAATATCGGGCTGGTACTTTTTAATGGCTTCCAGAGCTTCCAGACCGTCTCTTGCCGCGCCAACAATCTGGAATTCGGTGTTTTCCCATTCCACCATAGAATTCAGCGCAATCCGGGCGATCCGTTCGTCATCTACAAACAAAACCTTAATCATGAAGTACCCCTTCTCCCGTCTTCCTTTGTTCCCCCATGCACGGGAGGCTGTGAAGGAACAACGCCTCGGGCGGGAAAGGCCCGTGCACCTCTGTGCGCCTTCTCCACGAGGCAATTTCCCTCCTCTGCGGGAGGGCTGCGCAGCGGCCTGCCCCTGCCGAAAGGGCGGGAAAAGGCGCTGCCTGGAAATAGATGGTCGGCCGGGCTGACGGCTTCCAACCTCCTTTTGGAAGACGCGCAGTTTTGGCGTACAGGCGATGCAGATGCTTTTTACTTCCCACCCTTTCCGCCTGCCTGCCGGGCGGAAGAAAAGGGAAGCCCCGTTTTTGCTTGCTGGCCTGCCTGGAAGGGGCTGCAGACCGCCCCAGCAAATTGCGGGACGGAAGCGCCTGGCAAGATATAAGGGATAATTTTTCCGGCGCCAGGCCTTCTTCGCACTCAGACGCCTCCCGCCTGGGTGCAGTACCCCTTATACTGTTATCGTACTACTATTATAGATCCAACCTGAGGAAAATACAACAATTTTTATAAAAATATTACGATGTTGTCGAAAAATAATCGTGTATATATACTATTTTTACTATAAGATCAGCGGATAAGTCAAAGTATAAGCAATAGGTTCCCCGGAACGGCGGGTGAGAAAGGCCCCGGCAGGCCGTTTGACAGACATTCCGTGATTTTGTAAAATAGCAGGTAAGCGGCCGCAGCGGAAGCGGGCCGTGCATTTCCAGAACCATCAGGAGGAGATTTCCATGAACGGAAGGATTTGCATCCGAAACGAAGAGAGAGCCGATTACGAGAAGGTAGAGCGGCTGACCAGGCAGGCCTTTTACAACCAGTATGTTCCGGGCTGCACAGAGCATTATCTGGTTCGCCTTATGCGGGAGCACCAGGACTTTATACCGGAGCTGGACTATGTGCTGGAACTGGACGGGGAGATCGTTGGGAATATTATGTACACCAAATCCCGGCTGACGGATGAGGCCGGGAACGAGAAAGAGATCCTCACCTTCGGCCCGGTCAGCGTTGCGCCCGCCTGCCAGCGGCAGGGCTATGGGAAGATGCTGATGGAGCGCTCCTTCCAGCGGGCGGCGGAGCTTGGGTACGATGCGGTGGTTATTTTCGGAAGCCCCGCCAACTATGTGAGCCGCGGCTTCCAAAGCTGCAAAAAGTACGGCGTCAGCCTGGAAAACGGGAAGTACCCGGCAGGCATGCTGGTGAAAGAGCTTGTGCCGGGCGCGCTGGCCGGGCACAGGTGGGTGTACCGGGAAAGCCCGGCCATGGGATTTTCGCAGGAGGACGCGCTCCGGTACGACGAGACCCTGGAAAAGATGGAAAAGAAAACGGGCCTGCCAAGCCAGGAGGAATTTTACATCATCAGCCACTCCTTTCTGGAGTAAGCCGCTGCCGGCCTGCGGCCGCAGGAAATGGGGGTACGGTGCAAAAGAAAAGCGCCGTGCCCCCTTCGCATCCGCGGAAAAATCAGGGGAGGGGGAATATTTCTTTGGGAAAGATCGAATTTTCAGGACAGATTTCTTGTAATCCCAGCCGGATCGTTCTATAATGAGGGAGTTCAGGCGTGCGCTTGCACGTCGATTTTTGCGGCGGGTTCGCCCCGCCGGAGGAAAGGCGGGAAAAAATGCAGTTTTCCGTTTGGGGCGTCAGCTACCAGAATACACCCCTGACCCTGCGGGATAAAGCCAGCTTCAGCGACACCCAGAAGCTGGCCGCCCTGGAGGCGCTGGCGGAGGCCGGGGTGGCCCAGGCCGCGGTGCTTTCCACCTGCAACCGCAGTGAAATTTATTATATGCAGGCCAACCGGGAGGACAGCGAGGCGGTGCGCCGCCTGTTTCTGGAGAAGGAGCCTGCCCTCGCCCCCTGCCTCTTCCACTGGGAAGGGCGGGAGGCCGTGGCTTACCTGTACCAGGTGGCGGCGGGGCTGCGATCCCTGGTGCTGGGGGAGGATCAAATCCTGGGCCAGGTGCAGGACGCCCTGGCCTGCGCCCGGGGGGCGGGTTCCGCCGGGAAGGAGCTTTCCCGGGTATTTCTGGACGCCGTCACCGGGGCGAAGCAGGTGAAAACGGCCCTGCACATCAGCGAAAACCCGCTCTCCCTGTGCTCCATTGGGGTGAAGCAGCTGGCCCGGTGCGGGGCGCTGCCGGGCGGCTCTGCCCTGGTGGTGGGAAGCGGCAAAATGGCGGCGCTGGCCCTGCGGTACCTGGCCCAGTCCGGGGCCGCCAGGCTGTACAACTGCAACCGCAGTTTAGAGCACGCCCTGGCCCTGCGGCAGGAGTTCCCCGGCCTTGAGGTTCTCCCCTTTCAGGAAAGGTACGAGGCGGCGAAGCGCTGCAGGGTGGTGGTTTCCGCCACCTCCTCCCCGCATCTGGTGCTGCGGGCGGAACAGATGGAGCCGCGGCAGGAGCCCCTGTACCTGCTTGACCTGGCCGTTCCCCGTGACATTGACCCGGCCCTGGGCGAGAGGGAGGGCGTGACCCTTTTCGATGTGGATTCCCTGAAGCATACGGCGGAGGAAAACCTGCAGCACCGCAGAGAACTGGAGCAGCAGGGGCGCGCCATTCTGGAGGACGGCGTGGAGGCCACCGTGGACTGGCTGGCCTCTGCCCGGGTGGACGGGGCCGTTCAGGGCCTGCAGCAGCTTTGCCATGAGGCGGAGGAGGACACCTGCGCCATTTTGGAACGGAAGCTGTCGCTCAGCGACCATGAAAAGAGGGTGCTTCGGAAATTTGTCCATGCGGGCATGAAGCGCCTTGTCCGTTCCCCCATCCTCACCCTCAAGGGCCTGCGGGACGAGGAGGAGCAGGAAACGTATATGAGAGCGGTGGAGCGGCTGTTCTGCCTGGAGGAGGAGCCCCCGGCGGGCCGCGAAGGAGGAGGCGTTTGAATTGACAGTGATACGGTTGGGAACAAGGGGCTCGCAGCTGGCGCTGGCCCAGACAAGGCATGTGGCCCAGCGCCTGCAGAAGGCGCTGCCCGGGTGCTCCTGCGAAATTGTGGTGATCCGCACCAAGGGGGATGCGGTGCAGGATAAGGCCCTTCACGAAATTGGCGGGAAGGGGATTTTTGTTCAGGAAATTGAGGAGCAGATTTTGTCCGGCCAGGTGGACGTGGGCGTTCACAGCATGAAGGATATGCCTGCCGCCCCGGCAGAGGGCCTGGCCTTTTCCCGCACCTGGCCCAGGGAGGATCCCCGGGATGTGCTGGTGCTCCGGCAGGCGGCCTCCCTGGCAGAGCTGCCCGCCGGGGCGGTGCTGGCCACGGGCAGCAAGCGGCGGGCCTTCCAGCTGAACCGGCTGCGGCCGGATCTGCAGGTGACGGGGATCCGCGGGAACGTGGACACCAGGCTGCGCAAAATGGAGGAGGGCGCAGCGGACGGCCTGGTCATGGCTGCCGCCGGGCTGCGCCGCCTGGGGCTGGCCGGGCGGATCACCCAGTACCTGGACCCGGAGTCGGAGCTGGTGCCCGCCTGCGGCCAGGGGGCCCTGGCCCTGGAATACCGGGCAGACCGCGCCGAGCTGGCCGCCCTTCTGGACTCCCTTTCCTCCCCGGAGGATCACCGGCTGGCCTGCGCGGAGCGGACCTTCCTGGCCGCGGTGGAAGGCGGGTGCCACATTCCGGTGGGGGCGTACTGCCGCCGGGAGGGAGACGGCCTTCTTCTCACCGCCGTGCTGGGAACAGAGGACGGAGCCCGGCTGGAGCGGGCGGTTCTGCGGGGCGGGCTGGAGGAAGGGGAGGCCCTGGCCCGCCGGGCCGCCGCCCTGCTGCGGGAAAAAATCGGAAAGGAGGGCCGCCTATGAAAGGGTTGGTGTCTTTGGTGGGGGCGGGCCCCGGCGACCCGGGGCTTCTCACGGTGAAGGGCCTGGCCTGCCTGCAGGAGGCAGACTGCGTGGTGTACGACCGGCTTGCCTCCCCAGAGCTGCTGGCCTGCACCAAGCCGGGCTGCGAGCTGATTTACGTGGGCAAGCAGGCCGGGAACCACACCATGCGGCAGGAGGAAATTAGCCTGCTGCTGGTGCAGAAGGCGGGGCAGTATGAGCGGGTGGTCCGCCTGAAGGGCGGCGACGTGTATGTGTTCGGCCGGGGCGGGGAGGAAGCCGCCTGCCTGCGGGAGCACGGCGTTCCCTTCCAGGTGGTGCCCGGCGTTACCTCTGCGGTGGCGGGCCCCGCCTACGCCGGCATCCCCGTCACCCACCGGGGGGTGGCGCGTGGCTTCCGGGTTATGACCGCCCACGACCGGGACGGCGGCCTGGCCCAGCTTGACTTCGCCGCCATGGCCCGCACAGAGGACACCCTGGTGTTCCTCATGGGCCTTTCCCTTCTGGAAGAAATCACCTCCCGCCTGCTGGCGGCGGGGAAGCCCCCCCAGACCCCTGCGGCTGTCATTTCCTCCGCCACCCTTCCCGGCCAGAAAACGGCGGCGGGAACCCTGGCGGACATTGCGGAGAAAACCAGGGAAGCCTGCCTTCCCTCCCCGGCCCTCATTGTGGTGGGGCAGACCGTTTCTCTGCGGGATACCCTGGCCTTCCGCAGGGAAAGCCCCTTGTCCGGCCTGCGGGTGCTGCTGCCCTGCGTGGGCGAGGTGCCCTCCCGGCTGGGGAACCTTCTGCGGGAGCGGGGGGCTTCCGTGACAGAGCTTGCCGTCTGCGCCATCCGCGAGCTTCCCGGCGCGCTGACGAAGGAAGCGGTGGCCGGGGCGGAGGCGGCGGCCTTTACCAGCCGCAACGGGGCGGAGTATTTCTTCCGTCAGCTGTACGCCCTGGGCCTGGACGCCAGAGCCCTTTCCGGGAAGCTGCTGGCGGCTGTGGGCCCCGGCACGGTGGAAAAGCTGCGGGAACACGGCCTGCAGGCCGACTGCGTTCCCCAAGAGCACACCGCCCAGGGGCTGGCGCAGCTGCTTCGGCAGAAGCTGCGGCCGGGGGCGGCGGTGCTGTACCCCAAGGTGAAGGGCCCGGCCCTCCCGCTGGAACGGGAGCTGGCCGGCTTCGCCCAGGTAAAGGCGGTGGAGCTGTACGAAAACCTGCCTCTCCCGGCGCCTGCCCGGGCGGCGGAGGAGGAGTTCCAGGCGGTGGCGTTTACCTCTGCCTCGGCGGTGCGCAGCGCCATGGCGTCTTTGGGCGGCCTGCCCCGGGGGGCGCGGGCGGTTTCCATCGGCCCCAGAACCAGCGCCGCCCTGGCGGAATACGCCATCGCCCCCATCCAGTCCAAAACATCCGATCTGCAGGGAATGATTCAAATCTTGGAGGAGGAATTTGCATGGACATCCGGGAACGAATGAAAAGCGGAAAGCTGTACGATCCAGGCGACAGCGAGATTATGGCGGAACAGGCCCAGTGGCTGGAGGTGCTGTACGACTTCAACCAGACGCGCCCCTCTCAGATGGAGCGCAGGCAGGAGCTGATGAAAAAGCTGTTCGCCCAGGTGGGGAAGAACTGCTACATTGAGCCGCCCCTGCACGCCAACTGGGGCAAAAACACCCATTTGGGGGACGGGGTCTACGCCAATTTCAACCTGACCCTGGTGGATGATACAGATATTTATATCGGGGATCATGTGATGATCGGCCCCAACGTGACCATTGACACCGGTACGCACCCGGTGTGCCCAGAGCTGCGGGAAAGGGGCGTCCAGTATAACCTGCCTGTGATCATCGGGGCCAACGTGTGGATCGGCGCGGGGGCCATTCTGCTGCCCGGCGTGCGCGTGGGCGAAAACAGCGTCATCGGCGCGGGCAGCCTGGTGAATAAGGATATTCCGGCCAACGTGGTGGCGGTGGGCAGCCCCTGCCGCGTCCTGCGGGAGATTACCCAGCGGGACCGGGAATATTACCACAAGGGCTGGAAGATCGACATGGAATAAGGGGGAATCGCGATGTTTTACCGTGGGAGAAGGCTGCGCAAAACGCCGGTCATCCGCAGCATGATGCAGGAGACGGCGCTCTCTGCCAGCGATTTCATTTATCCGGTTTTCGTGGTGGAGGGAGAGAGGATACGCCGGGAAATCCCCTCCCTGAAGGGCGTGTACCATTATTCGGTGGATATGCTGGACGGCCTGGTGGAGGAGATGCGCGCCTGCGGCGTGCTGTCCTGCCTGCTGTTCGGAATCCCCGGCCATAAGGACGCCTGCGGCAGCAGCGCCAGCCGGGAGGACGGCGTGGTGCAGCGGGCCATGCGCCGCCTGCGCGCCCTGTGCCCCGAGCTGTACATTGTGGGCGACGTGTGCCTGTGCGAGTACACCGACCACGGCCACTGCGGCATTCTGGATGAGACGGGGTACGTGAAAAACGACGAGACGCTGCTGCGGCTGAATGAGGTTGCCGTCAGCTATGCCCGCGCCGGGGCCGACATGGTGGCCCCCAGCGACATGATGGACGGCCATGTGGCCTCTCTGCGGGCGGCGTTGGACGAGGCCGGCTTCCCCAACGTGGCCATCATGGGCTACAGCGCCAAATTCGCTTCCAGCTTCTACGGCCCCTTCCGGGAGGCGGCCGGTTCCGCCCCTGCCTTCGGCGACCGGAAGTCCTACCAGATGGACCCGGCCAATGGCCAGGAGGCCCTGCGGGAAATTGCCGCCGATGTGGAAGAGGGGGCCGACGTGGTCATGGTGAAGCCGGCCATGGCTTACCTGGACGTGCTCAAGGAGGCCAGCCAGACCTTCCGCATGCCCTTCGCCGCCTATCAGGTGAGCGGGGAGTACGCCATGCTGCGGCTGGCGGTAGAGCAGGGCGTGCTGAACGAGTCCGCTGTGTATGAGTCGCTGCTGGCCATTAAGCGGGCCGGGGCCAAGCTCATCATCACCTATTTTGCCCTGGATATGGCCAAAAAGCTGAAGGAGGGAACCGTATGAACCGGGAAAAGTCAAGGGCAGCCTACGAGAAGGCCTGCCGCCTGCTGCCGGGGGGCGTGAATTCCCCGGTGCGCGCCTTTCAGTCTGTGGGGGTTCCGCCGGTGTTTGTCCAGCGGGCCAAGGGTTCCCATGTGTGGGACATAGACGGGAATGAATACATCGATTACATCGGCTCCTGGGGCCCCATGATCCTGGGACATTCCCCGGATTTTCTTCAGGAAGATGCGCTGGAGGCCATTGGCCGCGGCATCAGCTACGGTCTTCCCACCACCTTGGAGGTGGAAATGGCAGAGCTGATCACCTCCGCTTATCCGGCGGCAGAGATGGTCCGTATGGTGAACTCGGGCACCGAGGCCACCATGAGCGCCATCCGCCTGGCCCGGGGCTACACCGGCCGGGATAAATTCATTAAGTTTGAGGGCTGCTACCACGGCCACAGCGACTGCCTTCTGGTGAAGTCCGGTTCCGGCACGCTCACCTATGGCACGCCTACCAGCCCCGGCGTTCCCGCCGACGTGGTGAAGCACACCCTGGTGTGCCGGTACAACAGCCTGGATTCGGTGGAAGAGGCCTTCGCCGCCAATCCGGGCCAGGTGGCTGCCGTCATTGTAGAGCCGGTGGCGGGCAACATGGGCGTGGTGCCTTCTGCCCCCGGATTCCTGCAGGGCCTGCGCGACATCTGCACCCGGGAGGGGGCCGTCCTCATTTTCGACGAGGTGATCACCGGCTTCCGCCTGGCCTTTGGCGGCGCGTCGGAACGGTACGGCGTGCGGCCCGACCTGGTGTGCTTCGGCAAAATCATCGGCGCAGGCATGCCGGTGGGCGCTTACGGCGGCCGCCGGGAGCTGATGGAGTACGTCTCCCCGGCGGGGCCGGTGTACCAGGCGGGCACCCTCTCCGGCAACCCGCTGGCCATGTTCATGGGGCTGAAGCAGCTGCGCTGGCTGGAAAGCCACCGGCAGGTGTACGGGCAGCTGGAGGACTCCGCCGCTTACCTGGAACAGGGGATCCGGGCCGCCCTGGGCCGCCTGGGGCTGGATTTCTGTGTGAACCGGGCCGGTTCCCTGCTTTCGCTGTTCTTTACCCACGGCCCCGTGAAAAGCTACGACGACGTGAAGCGCAGCAACCTGGAGCAGTTTGGCCGCTACTTCCGCGCCCTGCTGGAGCAGGGCATCCTGGCGGCCCCCGCCCAGTTTGAGGCCATGTTTGTCTCCGCCGCCCACACCAGGGAAGAGCTGGACACGACCCTGGCCGCCATGGAAGCGGCGCTGGCCGCCTCCCGGGAGGGGTAAGCCGTGGCCTTCTGTGTGCAGCTTTTCCTCAAAGGCCGCCGGGTGCTTGTGGCGGGCGGCGGCAGGCTGGGGCTGCGCCGGGCGCGGCAGCTGGCCCGGGAGGGGGCTGCCGTCACCGTGGTTTCCCCCCGCTTTCTGCCGGAATTTGAGGGGAACGGGTGGGAGCTGATTCAGGATTTCTATTCCCCCGTTTATCTGGACGGCTGTTTCCTGGCCGCCGCCGCCACCGGGGACCCTAAGGTGGACCAGCGGGTAGTGCGGGAGGCCTCCGCCTGCGGCGTGCTGGCCCTGGCCGCCGGGACAGACGAGGCGGCCGACCTGCGGGTGCTGAAAAGCGGCGAGGAAGGGGGCCTGCTGCTGGCCTGCTCCACCGGCGGGGCCTTTCCGGCGCTGAACCGCCCTCTTTTGGAAGAGATGAAACGGGCCGCCGCGCCCTTTGCCGCCCGCCTGCCCCTTCTGCGGCAGCTGCGGCAGCAGCTGCTGGCCCGGGGGGACGAGGCCAGCCGTGCTTTGCTGCCCCGCCTGGCCTCTCTGAACGAGGAGGAGCTGAGGGAACTGCTGGCTCGGGAAAAGGGCGGCGAAACGAAATAGCGGGAAAGGGGATGTCTTTATGGACTGGAAGGAAACGGCGGCGTGCATCAACCGTCTGGGCGCGTTTTGCGGCCCGCGGGATGTGGAACGGATCACCCGGGAGGAGCTGCGGAAACGCTTTTCTCTGGAACAGGCGGATGTGATGGTGCTGTTCGGGGGAAGCATCCTCTGCGGGGCGCAGGTCCTGGCCCAGGCCATGCGGGAGCAGGCGGCAAAGGCCTTTCTCATTGTGGGGGGCGAGGGCCATACCACAGAAAGCCTGCGGCGGCGCGTTCATGAGGAGTGCCCCGAGGTTCCCACAGAGGGTTTGTCCGAGGCGGAGTGCTTTGCCGCCTACCTTTGGCGCCGGTACGGGCTTCGGGCCGATTACCTGGAAACCAGGTCCACCAACTGCGGCAATAACGTTTCCTATTGCCTGGAGCTGCTGCGGGAAAAGGGGATACGGCCGAAAAGCATCCTCTTTACCCAGGACGCTTCCATGCAGCGCCGCATGGAGGCCGGGTTCCGGAAGCAGTGCGAGCCGGGCACGGTCCTCATCAACTTCGCCGCCTACGCCGCCCAGGTGGAGCCGGCGGGGGAAGGGCTGGCGTTCCGGGAGGGGATTCCCGGCATGTGGCCGTTAGAGCGGTACCTTACCCTTCTGATGGGTGAGATCCCGCGCCTGACGGATGACGAAAACGGCTACGGCCCCAGGGGGAAAGGGTTCATTGCCCATGTGGAGATACCGGCCCAGGTGCGCGCCGCCTACGAGTACCTGAACCGGGAGTACGGGGGCATCGCCCGGCCTGCCAACGAGGCGTACGCCTCCCGCTGAGGCCGCTTCCGCAGAAACGCCGGTACAAATAAAAAAGAGACTGCTCAATGAAGGCAGTCTCTTTTTTATTTGTCAGTTTGTCCCCAGGGCGGAGGAGGGCTGGGGGTTGCGGGCCACCGCGGCCCGGCGGACAGCGAGCCAGGCCAGCAGGGCGAACAGCGCCGCGGTCAGCAGGCAGGTGACGCAGGAGGCGGCGGTGGTGCCGAACATGGCGTTCAGTACCAGAACCAGGCCCTTCAGCGAGCCGGGGGGCAGCAGCCCCGCCAGGGCGGGAAGCCCCAGCACCAGCAGGCAGGGGATGGCGATGCTCAGCGCCACCCGCATCCATTTGGGGATCACGTAGTACAGGCAGCCGAAAAAGATGCCGCAGGCTGCCAGCGCCAGGTACAGGCAGGCGTTCCAGGCAGCGCCGCCCAGCATCATGGGAAGGGAAGAGAACATATCAACCCCCGCCCCATACTCCTCGCCGTAAAAAACGGAATAGGCGCTGGTAATATCGAAGAAAAAGTGGGTGAGAAACCGGAACAGCGTGCCGAACAGGGCAAGGACCGCAGACATAAAGGCGGCGGCGGCCAGATTGGCGCCGAAAATATACCGCCTGGGCACGCCCGCTACCATTCCAAGGTGGAAGCTGTCGCGCCACATGCAGCAGCCCATGACAAAGGAGAAGATGAGTTCCGCCATTTCGCTGCTGGCGTTCATGCTGACCGAGAAGGCTTCCCCGCTCCCTTCCAGGGTGGAAACCAGTACAAAAATAGCAATGTGAACCAGGACAAGCACCAGGTAAACAACGCCCATCGCCTTGAGCATGTTGAAAATTTGGTATTTGGCAGGAGCCTTCCAGGGGGAGGTTTTCATATCGTTCATCCTTTCCGCGGTCATTCAGGAATTTGTCAGTTGAATGAAGAGCTGCTGCAGGTCCAGGGCGCCGAACTCCAGGCCCTCATCGCCCTCGGGCTGGGGGCTTCCTTCCACGTAAGCCGTTTTCAGGCCGCCCAGCGACCGGACCCCCAGCAGCTTTTTCCCTGCCAGGTACCCGTCCACCCGGGAAGCCGGGCCGCTGACGCTGTAGCCCCGGGCCAGGGTGTTCTCCACAGAATCGTCCAGAAGAAGCTTCCCTTTTTTCAGGATAACCACCCGGTCCAGAAGCTCTGCGCATTCCTCAATGAGATGGGTGGAAATGATGATGCACCGGGGCAGCCTGGCAAAGTCCGCCGTCAGCTCCCGGTAGAAAATGTCCCGGTGGTTGGCGTCCAGGCCAAGGACAGGCTCGTCGAAAAAGGTGAATTCCGCCTGAGAGGCCATGGCCACAATCAGCTTGAAAATGGAGGCGTACCCGGTGGAAAGGGAAATGATCTTCGCCCTCTGCCGCAGCTCAAAAATGTCGCACAGCTCCTGGGCGCGCTCTATGGAAAAGCTGGGGCGGTACTGGGCGTACCAGCGCAGGCCCTCCCCCACACGCAGTGCAGGGAACATGTTGCCGTCGCTGGTGCAGACAATGTGCCCCATGGCCGCCGCGTTTTCCCACACAGGCGCGCCGTCCAGCAGGACGCGGCCCGCTGTGGGGTGACGCCACCCGGCCGCCAGGCTCAGAAGGGTGCTTTTCCCCGCGCCGTTCCGCCCCAGCAGCCCGTATATGTGGCCCTCTTCCAGGGAAAAGGAAACGTCCTCCAGCGCCTGCACCTCGCCGAAGCGCATGGAAATCTGTTCAAAACTCAGCTTACTCATCCTCTTGTTCCTCCTCGCTCAGCATGGCGGCCAGCTCCCGCCGGGAAATTCCCAGCTTGCCCGCCTCTTCCAGCAGGGCTACCACATAATTTTGGTAAAAATCCCGTTTTCTTTTTTCCATAATCTTCTTTTTGGCTCCTTGCATCACAAACATGCCCAGCCCGCGCCTTTTGTACACAATGCCCTGGTCTACCAGAAGATTGACGCCCTTGAGGGCTGTGGCCGGATTGATTTTGTAGCTGACGGATATTTCTGTGGTGGAGGGGATCTGCGATTCCTCCGGGAATGCTTCCGTCAGAATCGCATCCTCGATCCGTTCCGCAATCTGCAGATAGATCGGCTTTTCCCCATCAAAATTCATAGGGCGGCCTCCTTTCCAAGGGTACCATTTCAAGAGCCTAGGTTCTCTTGTTAAATGGTTAATTGCTTGTGTAATTAACTATATAGCAAAAACTCTCCGCTGTCAAGAGGGGCAGAAAAATTTTTCCAGGGGGGCAATTGTATTTGCCCCCCTGCCTGTGGTACACTGGGAAAAACTGCTGATGAAGGAAGGGGAAGCATCGGATGAAATATCTTGACATTAAGGGGACAGATTTACACGTAAGCAACCTTGTGCTGGGGTGCATGCGCCTAAACCGGCTGAGCCGGGAGGGGGCGGAGCGCCACGTGAAGGCCGCCATGGAGGCGGGGATCAACATGTTCGACCACGCCGACATTTACGGCGGCGGCGAGTGCGAGGAGCTGTTTGCCCAGGCGATGGGCATGAACAGCACCCTGCGGGAGAAAATGGTGCTGCAAAGCAAGTGCGGCATCTGCCAGGGGTACTACGATTTTTCCCGCCGTCATATTATAGAGGCGGCAGAGGGCATTCTGCGCCGCCTGAAAACAGAGTACCTGGACGTTTTGCTGCTGCACCGCCCCGACGCCCTGATGGAGCCGGAGGAAACGGCAGAGGCCCTTCAATCCCTGCTGGATGCGGGGAAGGTGCGGTATTTCGGCGTTTCCAACCATAACCCCATGCAGATAGAGCTGCTGCAGAGGCATTTTGGCCAGCGGCTTTTGTTCAACCAGCTGCAGCTCAGCGTGGCCCACACGCCCCTGGTGGACAGCGGCATGGCGGTGAACATGAACACCGACCAAAGCGTAGACCGCACCGGCAGCACGCTGGAATATTGCCGCCTGAAGGAGATTACCGTGCAGGCCTGGTCGCCCTTCCAGCGGGGCTTTTTCGAGGGCACCTTCCTGGGGGACAGCCTGAATTACCCAGAGCTGAATGAAAAGCTGTCCGCCCTGGCGGAAAAGTATTCCGTTACCCCGGCGGCCATTGCGGTGGCATGGCTGACCCGCCACCCGGCCGGCATGCAGGTGGTGCTGGGCAGCACCCGGGACGACCGGATTGCAGAGGAATGCGCCGGTTCCCAAATCCCCCTTACCCGGCAGGAATGGTACGGCCTGTACGCCGCCGCCGGGAACCAGATCCCATAAAAAATTCCCCCGGCATGGCTGTGAACAGGTCCAGTAAAAACGGACAATAGACAAAGTACCCCCTGATGTAGGAAAATGGAAGTACTACATCAGGGGGTATTACTATGGGAAAAAGGAATTACACGCATGTGCAGGAATTGTTGCCTGAAATC
>DVMK01000052.1 GCA_018715025.1 Candidatus Caccousia avistercoris | reverse complement strand
ACATCAGAAATTTTGTGACCTCTTTATCGGACGCCCAATTTCTATACATCGCTGCAGCATCTTCCTCCTCGTACCTTCTTAAAACCAATCGATTTGTCTCTAACCTTTGCGTTCCGCAATGTTTCATAAATTTATCCTTCCTTTTCAAATTACTTTTTGTCATTCTGTACTTCTCATTCTACCACAATTCCAAAGGCATAGAAACAGGGAGTTTCCCATCTTTCGGGCAGGGCGCGCCTTGCGGCGGGTGGCCGCCCATGCTATAATGAAACCATATTTTGTGGGAACGAAAGGGGCGTTCTGGTATGGAAAAACGGTACAGCGTCACATTCAGCCCAACTGGGACCAGCCGGTTTGCCGCGGAAAAAATCGCGCAGGCCTTCGGCGGCGAGCTCATCGCCGTTGACCTGTGCAGGGAGGAAGGGGAGGAAATACAGGCGGAGCCGGAAAGCGTGTGCATCGTTTCCGTCCCCTGCTACGGGGGCAGGATTCCCCCCACGGCGGCGGAACGCCTGGCCCGCATCCACGGCAGGGGGACGCCCGCCGTCGTCTGCGTCACCTACGGGAACCGCGCCTTTGAGGACGCGCTGCTGGAGCTGGCGGACTGTGTGGAGGCCAATGGGTTCCGGGTGATCGCCGGGGCCGCTGTGGCGGGGGAGCACAACATTATGCCCCAGTACGGGGCGGGGCGGCCGGACGCCCTCGACCAAAAGGAGCTGGAGCAGTTTTCCGGCGAGGCCGCCCAAAAGTGGAAGCAGGGCGGCCGCAGCAGGCCGGAGCTGCCGGGCAGCCACCCCTATAAGGAATACCACGCCGCCGCCATGGAAATTCTGGTGGACAAAAAAGCCTGCACCGGCTGCGGCGCATGTGCGGAAGGCTGCCCGGTGCAGGCCATTGCAGGGGACGGCCTTTCCGCAAACAGGGAGCGCTGCATCGGATGTATGCGGTGCATAAAAATCTGCCCCCGGCATTGCCGCAGCCTGCGGGAAGAGGCGGTAGCCGCCCTGGTACAGCGGGTGGGCAAGGCCTGCGAGGGCCGAAAGGAAAATCAATTTTATCTGTAACATACCCGGAAAACAGAAAAACGGCGGCGCGGCGGAACCGAAAAGGCTCCACCGCGCCGCCTGTTTTTTCTTCCGTTTTTACCGGATGTCGTACACGCTGCGGATGCGCAGGCCCTCCGGGGAGCCGGAGAGGATCTTCACCCGCTTTTCCCCCGCTTCCATGTCGAAATAGTTGTCAGACAGCAGCAGATCCTGGTTTTCGTTCTGAACCTCCACCGAAGCGGCGTAGGCGGCGGCGGAAACCACCAACTCGTCCCCCTCGGCCCGCACCGTCAGGCGGGGATCCTGGTACTGGTAAAATTTCGGCATGGAGAAGAGAACCGTTCCCTCTGAGAGGAGGCGCTCCCCCTCACAGCAGCTGTAATACACATGATGGGCGAACAGATCCGCCTGGGGCAGTTCCACCTTCTCCAGCCACAGGGCAGAGAGGGCGGGCACCGTCACCTGCTGCCGGTGCTCTTCCCCAATCACCCGGGAGGAAGCGTCCCGCAGGCTCCAGCACACGGTAAGCTGCCGCTCCTGCCTGGTTTCGTTGGCCACGTTCAGCCGGATGCTCTTTTCCACCTCATAGGGGCGGGCGTTCACAAAGGGGTCCTGGGAAAGGAGGCCCTCCTCGCAGCAGGAGAGAAGCACCGGGGCGAAAAACCGCTTCTCAAAATAGTGCAGCGCCTTCCATCGGCCGGAATAGTCGATGGAGGACCAGGAGGCCACCGGCCAGCAGTCGTTCAGCTGCCACACAATCGCCCCCATGCACCGGCCCCGGTTCCTGCGCCAGTGCTCCACCCCATAGCGCATGGCCTGGGCCTGCATCAGCTGAGAGGCGTAAACCAGCGCGGAAAAGCTGGTGGGATATTTGAAATACTGGGACATGTACACCATCATTTTGGCGTAGCCGTTCCGGCTGCGCTGGTGCTTTTCCATCACATACGAAAACAGGTTCCGATCCTCCGGGAGGGTAAAGCTCTCGATGAGCCGCTCAGAGGGAAGGGACTCGAACCCAAACTCAGAGGCGTAGCGGAAGGAGTGCTTCCGGTAGTCGGGGAAGGGCAGGTACCCGTGCCACACCGCCCAGTAGTGGGCGTCTCCCCTGTTTTCGTCCTGGGGATCGTCGAAATCGCCGCCGGAGGAGGGGCTGGAGGGCCAGTAGAAGGCGTCCGGATCCTCCCGCTGGATGATTTTGGGGATAATATAACTGTACATTCTGGTATAATCCCCGCGAAGGCGCGGCGTCTCGCCGAATCCCTCATAAAGGAAGCCCTCCATCTCGTTGTTGCCGCACCACAGGCCCAGGCAGGCATGGTGGCGGATGCGCCGCACGTTCTGGGCAATCTCCTCCGCAATATTTTCCTCAAACTCCTCCGTGAGCAGGTAGGTGGAGCAGGCGAACATCAAATCCTGCCACACCAGCAGGCCCAACTCGTCGCAGATGTCGTAGAACCAGTCGTCCGGATAATAGGCCCCGCCCCACACCCGCACGGCGTTGTAGTTGGCCAGGGCGCACTGCTCCAGCAGCCGCCGGGTGGTCTGAGGGGTGACCCGGGGCAGCAGGCAGTCCTCGGGAATGTAGTCGGCCCCCATGGCGAACACCGCCACGCCGTTCACCTCATGGGCAAAGCTTTCGCCCCACTGGTCTTTCTCACGGCGCATGCGCATGGTGCGCAGGCCGATGCGCCGCTCCCACACATCCTGGCAGACGCCGCCGGCAGAAACCTCCACCCGCACGGTGTACAGGGGCTGCTCCCCGTAGCCTCTGGGCCACCACAGCATGGGGCGGGGGATCTCCAGCTCTCCCAGGGGGCCTTCAAACTGGAATTCTTCCCCGGTGGGGGAGGTGACCCGCACCCGGCAGGCGTCCCACACGCCCTCTGTGGAAAAGCCCACCAAAAGCCAGACCCTGCCCCCCTGGTGGCGCTGGCGCACCCGCACATCGGTGAAGCGGACCTTCTCCATGCCCACCAGGGACACCGGGCGGAAGATGCCCAGGTCAGGCAGGCGGGGGCCCCAGTCCCAGCCCATCATGCAGCTGGACTTTCTCAGGTAGGGGAAGCCGTCCAGCGTGTCGGCATTGCAGGGGATGGAGCCATGCAGGGCCACCTGCTCCCGCAGGAATTTCACCGGGGAGTGCAGACGCACCTCCAGCTGGTTCCCCTTTTCCCGCAAAATGCCCTCCACCGGGAATTCCCACTCCCGGTGCATATTAAAGGTGCTGCCCAGGACTTCGCCGTTCAGCACAATGTCTGCCAGGGTGTCCACCCCTTCCATGCGAAGCCACTGCCTGCCGCAGCGAAGCACCGCTTCCTCCGCGTCGAAGGTCAGCCGGTAGGTGTAATCCTCCTCGGCCAGGGCAAGCGCCTTGCCCTCGTTGTCCCGGTAAAAGGGATCCTCCATCTCTCCATAAGCCAGCAGATCGCTGTACACCGAGCAGGGAACCTGCGTTTCCAGCTCCCTCCCCTTCCACAGAAGCCGCCAGCCAGTTTGCAACAGCTGTTTTTCCATCCGTTTCTCTCCTTTTTTTCCATTTCCCCATTCCGGCCCCGAAGCTCTGCCGAAGCAGCCCCTCCGAAGCCCTTTTCTCTCATTATACAGAAGAATTGGAAGAATGGTAGAGGGGAATTTAAGGAGAAAGTCCTGAAATTTTTACTGCGACACCGTATACAGCGAATAGAAATATCCCTTCCGCTCCATCAGCTCTTCAAAGCGGCCGCACTCCTCCAGAACGCCGTTCTTCAGCACCAGAATGCCGTCGTACCGGCGCAGGAGGGCTTCCTCCAGTGAATGGGTCACCACAATGCGGGTCAGCCCCTCCAAATCCAAAATAGAGCTGGAAACCCGGAAGGCCGTTTCTTTGTCCAGAGCGGCGGTGGCCTCGTCCACCAGAAGCACCGGGCTGCGGCGAAGCAGGCTGCGGGCGATGGAAATGCGCTGCCGCTCGCCGCCCGAAAGGCCGGAGCCGCCTTCGCCGCACAGGTAGCCTTCCCCCTTGGCCTGGATGAGCTCCTGCAGGCCGGAAAGGGCGGCGGCCCGGTCTACCTGGGAGGAGGGGAATTCCCGGAACATGGTAATGTTGTCCCGAATGGTGCTGTTGAACACAAACACGTTCTGCTGAATGAGGGACACCAGCTCGTACAGGGACTCTGTGCTCACGTCCCGCAGCTCGGCGCCGTCGTAGAGGATTTGCCCCTCGTAGCCGCTGTGCCCCGCCATCAGCAGGTTCAGCAGGGTGGATTTTCCAGAACCGGAGGCCCCCACCAGGGCGTAACTTTTCCCTGCCTGCAGCCGGGCGGAAACATGCTGCAGCACCGGCCGGCCGCCCTCCTCATAGGCGAAGGAAAGGTTCCGCAGCTCAATCCCCTGCTCCAGGCGCTTGGGGATGGCCCGCCCCTCCTGCCGCACGTGAGAGGTCAGCGCCCCAGCCAGCTTGGCAACAAGGGCCCTGGCGGCCTTCCGGTTGGCCAGCAGGCCGGGCAGGCTGGCAATGGGCTGAATCACGAAATTCATCAGCTGAACGAACACGATCACCACGCCGGGGGTAACCCCCTGCCCGGAAAGGGCCAGGTACGCGCCCAGCAGGAACACCCCCAGCTGGGCCCCCGCCCCCGCCACCGAGCCGATGGTGCTGATGATGACGTCAAGCCGCATACGCTGGCGCTTGGCCTCCTGCACCTGGCCGTTTTCTTTGGAAAACAGGCGGAACAGCTCCCGCTCTGCCTGGAAGCTCTTCACCACAGAAAACCCGCTGAGGCTGTCCTTCAGGGTCGAAACAAAGCTGTCGTTCCGGCGGGAGATCTTCTCCTCCGCCACGGCCAGCCGCTTGCCCGCCGCCAGCGAGGCCAGCACCGGCAGGAATGACATGGCAAAAGCCCCCAGGGTCAGCACCGGGCTGTACCAGAGCATGAGGGCGAAGGCCCCAAAAAAGAGAATCACCTGCTCTACCAGGGTGAAGATATTCGCCAGGTAGTTGGTTTCGATGCTGTTGGCGTCGTTGGTGAGGGCGGAAATATAGGTGGAGGTGTTTTCCCCATAAAAGGCGGAAATGCTCTTTTTCATCAGCTCCCCATAGGCATAGTCCTTGTACTGGCCCATGGCCCTGGCCAGGAATCGGGAACGAAACAGGCACTGAAGCCCGCCGGCGGCCGCCACCGCCAGAAGGACCGCCAGCACCCCCACCCCCAGCTGGGCCAGGCCCGGCGTGCCGGGCGCGCCCGCCGCCAGGTCAAGCAGCTGCTGCAGCAGCTGGGAAAGGTACAGGTTTATCCCCGCCATTGCCATGGCCGCCAGCAGGGAAACGGCAAAATTCACCCGGTTATTCCGGTAAAACTGTTTGAGAAACGGGCGGCAGGCCGCCCGGCTGTCATCCCTCTTCTTCATGCTTCATTTCCTCCCAATATGCCGCGGCGGCCGGGTATTCCTCCGCGTTTTCCCGCACCAGCCGGTCTACCCCTTCCCAGGCGGTGCGGCCGAAATCGTCAAAGCCGGTGGCCTCTCCCTCCACAAAAATGAACCGCAGCTCTGACACGCTGCTGTTGGGGGCGGCGTCGAACCTTCTGGCCTGCGCGGCGGCGCGGCGCAGGTATTCCCGCATGCTCTCCCGCCGCCCCAGCTTCTCGCAGCACAGGGCGCAGGCCCCCCACAGGGCGGCGCTCATTTTATCCAGAAGAGAAATGCGCCCGGGCTTTTGGAAGCCCTGCAGAAAATCCATGACAAGCGTTGTCAGCGCCAGAGCCTGCCCCGGCTCGCCCTTCCCCAGAAAGGCGTTGGCGTACCCAAAGCTTACCTGAATAAGGCCTGCCAGCATGCGGAGCATGGCGTTGCTCAGGCTGGGAAGGGCCTCGTCGTAACGCCGCAGGTGGCAAGCCAGCGTGCTGCCGATCAGCCCGTCGTTCCTGCCCTCCACATTGTTCTGCCGCAGCAGCTCCAGCCCCTGCTCCTCCTCCCCCAGGGAAAGGAAGGCGGAGGCGATGGCGCTGTACAGGGAATCCCGGCTCACGCCCGCCTTCTGGTTCTGCGGGAACAGCTCCAGAGCCCTTCGGTACAGCTGCTGGCAGCGGCGCAGGGCCGCCTTGTCCTGCTGCTCCATGCCCATGACATGGAAGAAAAAGGCGCACTCGTAAACCGCCTCAAAGCTGTTGGGGTATTTTTGCAGCGTTTTTTCCGCCTCATGCCTGGCCGCATTGTAGTCCCTGGCGTCCCGCAGGCGGTGAAGCCGCTCTATGCTGCCCTTCAGGCCGCCGCTCTGCTGCTGAAAGCCCAGCAGGGCGTCCACAGAGGTTTCAAAGAAATCCGCCAGTTCCATCAGAAGAGAAATCTCCGGCGTACATGCGCCGGATTCCCATTTGGAAACGGCGCCTACGGTAACACCCATGGCCTCTGCCAGCTGTTCCTGGGTCAGCCGGCGTTCCCGCCGCAGGGCGCGTATGGTTTGTGAAAGTCTGGCCTCCAAAGCCCTCTCCCCTTTCTTTCTCCTCCAGTATATCGATTCTCCTTCCCGCTGTAAAGGTACTGATTGGAAAGATAGGAAAGAAAATAGTTTCCTATTAAGAAAATTTTCGTCATGGAGCCCGCCTGCAGACCGGCCGGAAACAAAAAAACGCCCGGCCGCAGGCGCGGGCTGCACAATGTGCCGCCTTTGCCGGGCCGGGCGCCGGGCCGGCCCAGCGCTTGCGCCAGGTGCCGGCCACAGGTATGGAAGTTTAGGAGGTAACCCTGTCCGCGCCCCGCGGGAAGCGGGGCCAGGGAGCTTTTATGCTTTTTGAGGGACGTTTTTGGTGGCGACAAAATCCACCCCAAGGCCCAGGATATTTTCCAGGACCACATCTCCAATGGCTACCGGGGCCTGCAGGGTAACGCTGTCCAGCAGGCGCATGGCGGCGAAAATATCCTTTTTGGGAATGTCGCTGCTGGTTTTCACCGAAGCCCGCTTCAGCGTGCCGCCCTCCACCCGAACGGTGGAGGTGATCACCCGGGTGGGGTTGGTCAGCTCCTTCTGGCCGTACGCCGCCCCTCTGGGGCAGCCGTTCCCGGTGACGGTGTAGCCGTTTTCCTCATCCACCTTCAGGTGGCAGCCCTTGGGGCATACAATACAAATCAGCTCTGTCATTGCGCATCTGCCTCCTTCACCACGGAAACCTTGATTTTGCCGTCCTTAATTTTGGAGAACAGCGCCTTCGGGAACACGACCTTCTCCATTTCGCCGGGGGCCATGTGCTCCCGCTTGAAGCTGGCCAGCACCTCGTCCCCGGAGGAGATCTGGATGACCATATTGGTGTACACAAAATTCACCCGGAAGAAAATCTCTACAAACTTCTCCACGTTATCGGTGCGGATCTTCTGGGGCACGGTGTAATTTACCGCGCTGCCGTTTTCCACCTGCACGCAGGGGCCCCCGGGTTCTCCGTTTTTGGCGTACAGGGCGGCGGCCCTGCCGGCCCGCTGGCTTTCTGCCGTGACGAAGTCCACCAGGTCGTGCACATGCACCACGTTGCCGCTGGCGAACACGCCGGGGATGGAGGTTTCCATATTTTCGTACACCACCGGGCCGTTGGTGCGCCGGTCGATTTCGATGCCGGCCTGGCGGGAAAGCTCATTTTCGGGGATAAGCCCTACCGAGAGCAGCACGGTGTCGCAGTCGAAGGTAATCTCTGTGCCGGGGATGGGCGTGCGCTTGTCGTCCACCTTGGCCACCACCACCTGCTCCACCCGCTTGTCGCCCTTGATGTCCACAATGGTGTGGGAAAGGTACAGGGGGATGTTGTAGTCGTTCAGGCACTGGACGATGTTCCGGTTCAGGCCGTTGGAGTAGGGCATGAGCTCTACGCAGCCCAGCACCTTGGCGCCCTCCAGCGTCATGCGGCGGGCCATAATAAGCCCAATGTCGCCGGAGCCCAGGATGAGCACCCGCTTGCCCACCATGTAGCCCTCCATGTTCACATAAAGCTGGGCGGCGCCGGCGGTGAAGATGCCGGCGGGCCGGTCGCCGGGGATGGCGATGGCGCCGCGGGTGCGCTCACGGCAGCCCATGTTCAGCACAATGGATTTGGCCTTGAGCATCATGTAGCCGTTCTTCCGGCTCATGGCGTGCACCGTCTTGTCGGGAGAAATATCCAGCACCATGGCCCCCAGCATCACCTGAATGCCAGTGCCCTCCAGCTGCTGGATAAAGCGGCCCGCGTACTCGGGGCCGGTGAGCTCCTCTTTAAAATAGTGGAGGCCGAACCCGTTGTGGATGCACTGGTTCAGGATGCCGCCCAGCTCGTTGTTCCGTTCCAGAATCAGCACGCTTTCCGCGCCGTTCTTCCAGGCCTCCAGCGCGGCGGCCAGGCCGGCGGGGCCGCCGCCCACCACAATTACGTCATACAAGGTTTCGTTCATTCCGCGTCCCCTCCCATCTTGGTTTCCCCGGTGATGATGGCCATCCCGGCACGGTCAAGCATAACCTCTGTCTGCGGCACGCCCAGCTCCCGGGCGATAATCTCCTGCACGCGGGGGCCGCAGAAGCCGCCCTGGCAGCGCCCCATGCCAGAGCCGCACCGGCGCTTCACGCCGTCAACAGAGCAGGGGGGCAGGGGCCGGTGAAGGGCGTCTACAATCTCGCCTTCGGTGATGGTTTCGCACCGGCAGACAATCTGCCCGTACAGCGGGTTTTGGGCGATGGCTTTGGCCCGCTCCTCGTGGGAAAGGTGCTTGAAGCGCACCACATGGCGTTCGTCCTCGTACGTCTCCTTCTTTTCCAGCGCAAGCCCGGCCGCGCCCAGCATGCGCACCATGTCCAGGGCAATGGCGGGGGCGGAGGTAAGCCCGGGGGACTTGATGCCCGCAATATTGAAAAAGCCCTTGCTCTCGCTTTCCTCCACTATGAAATCGTCAATTTCCGTCACAGCCCGCAGCCCGGCAAAATTCCGGATGGACTCCCGGTAGTTCACCCCCGGCACAGAGAGGGCGGCTTTTTCCCGCACAAAGGCCAGGCCGCCGCCGGTGGTGCCCAGGTCGCCCTTTTCCGCATCCTCCGCGTTGGGGCCCACAATCAGGTTGCCGTGCACGGTGGGGGAAACCAGCACGCCCTTGCCCACCTTGCTGGGGCACTGGAAAATCACATGGCTGACCAGCTCGCCCTGGCTTTTGTCCAGCAGGTAATATTCGCCCTTGTTGGCCTGCACCGTGAAGCGGTGAGGGTTCACCATATCGTTGATTTTGTCGCAGTAAACGCCGGCGGCGTTCACCACAAAACGGCCTTCCAGAGTGCGGCCGTCCGCCAGAGAAACCCGGTAGCCGTCCCCCGCCTTTTCTATGCCGGTCACTTCGCTGTTCAAAGAAACCTTCGCCCCGTTTTTCACCGCGGTTTCGGCCAGGGCAATGGCCAGCTCCCAGGGGCTTACAATCCCGGCGGAGGGGGCGTACAGGGCGCTGGTCGCCTTTTCGCTCACGTTGGGCTCCATCTCCCGCACCTCCTGGGCAGAAAGCACCCTGACCCCAGGCACCCCGTTGGCCTGGCCGCGGCGGCAAAGCTCCTGCACCAAGGCGTCCTGCTCGCCGTCAAAGGCCAGCACCAGGCTGCCGATCTGCTTGTAGGGCACGTCCAGCTTGGCGCAAAGCTCTTTGATGTAGGCGTTCCCCTCCACGTTGTACCTTGCCATTTTGGTGCCCGGGTGCGGGTCGTACCCGGCGTGTACAATGGCGCTGTTGGCCTTCGTGGTCCCTACGGAAACGTCGTTTTCCTTTTCCACCAGCAGGGCGTTCACCTTGTATTTGCTCAGCTCGTAAAGGAGCGAGCAGCCGCAGATGCCGCCGCCGATGATAATGACATCAACCATTGAACTTCCTCCTGTCCATAATTTGTGAGCGCGGGCGAGATTTTGCGGAACACGCAAAAAAAGCCAAGCAAAAGCAGGCCCGATCCCCGGGCGCTCTTTTTGCTTGGCTCAAAATCTCTTGCAAAAATAAAGTATTTTATTGTCTGCCTGATTATCATACCACAACCGGTTTCAAATTGCAAGGAAATTTGAAAGATAAGAAATACTCTTACTTTTGATTTTTACTTCCTTCCCGCTGTTCCGAAACCGCCCTCACATAAACCAGACCTGGGGGTTGGTGGTAGAGATGGCGCAGGCCCCGGCGTTCAGGGCCGCCATAATGTCCTCCTTGTCGGAAATAAGGCCCCCGGCAATGACAGGCACGGCCGTTTCCCGGCAGATTTTCCGGAAGATCTTCGGCATGGTTCCCGGAAGGATCTCAATAAAATCCGGCTTGCAGGCCCCCTGGTGGCGGGTCACGTTGGCCAGCGCCATGGAGTCGATCACAAAAAAGCGCTGCACCGTATACAGGCCCAGCTCTGCCGCGCGGCTGATGAGCGCCGGCTTTGTGCTGATGATTCCGTCCGCCTCCGTGTATTTTCGGATAAAGTCCACGCTGATCTCCTTGGCGCTCAGCCCGGAAACCAGGTCGATGTGCACAATGGCGCAGCGGCCCGCCGCCTTCACCTGGTGTACCAGTTCCCCAATATTGCACACGGTGCCGAACAGGATAAACACCACTTTGATCTCTGACTGCAGGCACTGCGCCAGCCCTTCCCTGTCCTTGACTGCCGCAATCACCGGGCAGTCCTCCATCCATTCCTGTAACTCTGCCATTTCTTTCACCTCCGGTGGGACGCCTCCGGCGGGGACGTCGCGCGCTGGCCGCGTCCCGCGGCCTTGGACTGGGTTCAAAACGCAACCGCACCGCTCGCGATTCTGCCGTGGTTCTGTACGGCTTCCCGGCTGCTCCGCGAGGCCTGCGGTGAGGACTCCTCGCGCGCCTCCGGCGGGCAAATCGCGTACTGTGTGTTTCGCCCTGGGGAAAGCCGTGCTGCGGCTATTATATCACAAACGGGGCAAAATTTCTACTTCTTTTGCGCAGGCGGCTGCTCCCCGCCCAAAGCGCCGCTTTTTTCTGCCAGGGCGGCGAAGGCGTTTTTCAGCGCCGGGGGCAGGGGCAGGCCCATGGCGCCCAGATTTTCCAGCACGCTGAAGCCCTCGTTGGCCAGAAAAAACAAAATCACCAAGGTGCGCACATAGCCCTCCCCGCCGAACAGCACGTCCAGCCGGGCGGCCACCAGCACGCACAGCAGCACGCCGCATTTCCGGAACAGCCCCTTGGCCCCGGCCCGGCTTTCAAAGCGCCCGTCCGCCGTTTTGGGGGAACGCTTCCACACCAGCGCCAGCGCCGTTCCCAAGAGGAAATCCGCCCCCATTACCGTCACCAAAATCTGCAGAAGGGAGTCCCAGCCCCCCAGCAGCTCCGCCGCCGCGGCCCCGGCTGCCGCCAGCCCCGCCAGCAGGGAATAATAGCCTGCCTGCCCCTTCGTCATTCCGCCTTCCTCCCCTCTTTCTCCGCTATTTCAGCGGCAAACACCAGCCCGCCCCCGGCCGCCGGGTAAATTCCCGCCTTCTGGCCGGGCCGGCCCACCGGCACCACATGCCAAAGCGTGTACCCGTTCTCCCGGCGGCAGCGCACCAGCCGGAAGGCCGCGGGCTGCCCGCCGCTCTGGCCGCACACCAGGCCGATGTCCTCCCCGGTAATCTTTACGGTGTAGTGGGAGTCCGGCGCAATCAGCACCGGGTTGTCCGCACCGTTGGTGGTGTCGCTTGTCCAGCCCTTCCCTGTGGCCCCTTTGCCGAACCCGTTCCAGCCGCCGGCGCGGATGAGGGCCGGGTAATCGGCAAAGGCGGCGTCTGTGTCCACATTGCCGGAAATCCCGTCCACGCGGCCCTTGGAGCCCGTCTGCTGCATGCCGCAGGAAACATTCGGCCCGCCGGTGTAGTCCGCCAGCCAGATCTCCCAGGCGGAGAGGGCGGCCAGGCTCCACCGGTTATTCAAATAATCCTTATTGGTATACACCCCGGCCCGCCAGCCGCGGCGCTCCAGCTCCATGCAGAAGGCCGCCGCCAGCTGTTCCCGCAGGGCCTTGGTGGGGGTTACGCCGTGCGCCCTGGAATACCGCTCCGAGTCGTACTCATAATCGAAATATACCGGGAATTCCAGCCTTCCCCGGTACGGCTCCAGGGCGGAGGCGCACAGGGCGGCCTCCTCTCTGGCCTCATCCGGGCTCATGGCGTAGCTGAACCAGTAAGCGCCAGCATGGAGCCCTGCGGCCAGGGCCCCCTCCACATTTTTCCGGAACTGCTTGTCCGCTTGATTCGCAAAGCGTCCGTAGCCCGCCCGCACAATGGCAAACTCCACGCCCGCCGCCCCGACCTTCCTCCAGTCAATGGTTCCCTGGTGGCTGGAAACATCAATTCCCTTCACCGCCGTCCCCCTTTCCTTCCACTCGCACCCACTGCCACAGCCCTGCCGTGCCGGGCGCCCAGATGCAGGGGACCATGTCCCCACCCTCCGCCACCTGGTACACATGGCCCTCATAGCGGAAATACTGCCCGGCCCGGCAGTCTATGCCGTACACCCAGGGGATGGGGTCCTCCGCCGTGCCCGCGTGCTCCGGCTGAATGGGCCGGTACACCGC
>DVMK01000051.1 GCA_018715025.1 Candidatus Caccousia avistercoris | reverse complement strand
GGGGAATAGATATTGGTCTTGCCGGTAATTTATGATAAAATAGCAATCAAGAAGCGGGGAAAAATATATGCGAGAACTTTTGGGAAGGTATGGTTTAACGGAATGATTTTCAGCAGCTTATTGTTTCTTTTCTTTTTCCTGCCCCTGGTCCTGGCGGCCTACTACCTGGTGCCGCGCAGGCTGAAAAACTTCTGCCTGGTGGTGTTCAGCCTGGCCTTTTACGCCTGGGGCGAACCGGTGTACGTTCTGCTGATGGTGCTCACCATTCTGGTGGACTACTGCTGCGGCCTGCTCATCGGCCGGTTTTTGGAACGGCCGGGCCGGGCGAAGGCTGTCATTGTGGGGAATATCCTCATCAACCTGGGGCTGCTGGGCTGGTTCAAGTACGCGGGGCTGCTGGTAAGCACCCTGGACAGCCTCACCGGGCTTTCCATCCCGGTGCCGGAGGTGGCCCTGCCCATCGGCATCTCCTTTTACACCTTCGAGAGCATCTCCTACGCGGTGGACGTGTACCGCCGCAAGGCGCCGCCCATGAAAAACATTGTGAATTTCGCCGCCTACCTGTCCTTCTTCCCCCACCTGGTGGCAGGGCCCATTGTGCGGTACGAGTACCTGCAGGCCCAGGTGCTGGAACGGCAGGAAACCATGGAAAAATTCACCTCGGGCATGACGCGCTTCTGCCAGGGCCTGTTTAAGAAGGTGCTGCTTTCCAACAACCTGGCCTCGTTTGCAGACCGGGTGCAGTACCTGGGCGACCCTTCCACCCTGGCCGCCTGGCTGGGGATTCTGGCCTTTACGTTCCAAATCTATTTTGATTTTTCGGGCTATTCCGACATGGCCATCGGCCTGGGAAAAATGTTCGGCTTCGACCTGCCGGAAAATTTCGACCACCCCTATGTTTCCCGCAGCGTGTCTGAATTCTGGCGGCGCTGGCACATGACCCTGGGCCGCTGGTTCCGGGAATATGTGTATATCCCCCTGGGGGGCAACCGGGCCGGCACCCTGCGCACCGTGCGGAACCTGGCGGTGGTGTGGCTGCTCACCGGCATGTGGCACGGGGCCAGCTGGAACTTTGCCCTGTGGGGAATCTATTACGGCGTTCTGATCATCTGTGAAAAGCTGTTTCTGGGCCGCCTGCTGGAAAAGCTGCCTGTGTTTTTCCAGTGGCTGTACAGCTTCCTGGCCGCCGTCATCGGCTGGGTGTTCTTCTCCTACACCGACCTGAGCGCCGCCTTTGCCATGCTGCGGGCCATGTTCGGCTTCCCAGCGGCAGGCGCCGGGACCCTGGGGGAGTACGGGCTTCTCACCTTCGGCCCCCTGCTGGCGGCGGCTGCGGTGTGCAGCACGCCTTTGGTGGGCCGCCTGGCCGAGCGGCTGCGTACCTCGGGCAAGGTGGGCAAGGTTGTGTGGACGGCGGGCTTCCTGCTGCTGTTCACCGCCGCCATGACCCATTTGGTAGACAATTCATACAATCCCTTCCTGTACGCCCAGTTCTGAACCGGCGTAAACGGCGCAAAGGAGATTTGCCATGAAAAACATGCGGAAAATAAGGCGGGGCCTGCGCAGGTGCCAGCCGGAATATGTGTTTGTGACGGCCCTGCTGCTGGCGTTCTTTCTGGCGGGGGCCGGGTACCTGATTTTCGCCCCCAAGCAGGATTTTTCGGAGGATGAAAACCGCGCCCTGCAGGCCGCCCCCGAGTTGAGCGCAGAAGACCTGCTGGACGGCTCTTTCATGGACGACGCCGAGGCTTATGTGGGCGACCACTTTATGCTGCGGAAGGAGTTTATCTCCCTGTACAACGCCTTCCAGTACGGCATTGGCAGGCGCGACGTGGGCAGCAACTATTCCGTCTCCCCCGCGGAGGGCGGGGTCTATTTCGGCAGGGAGGGGCACCTGTACGAGGTGCTTCTGCCCGACCGCACCGGCACCTTCGCCCGCAACGCCCAGGCGCTGGCAGGCTTTGCCGAAGCGGTGGACGTGCCGGTGTACCTGCTGGCCGCCCCCTCAGGCAGCCAGGAGCAGAGCGAAAAGCTGCCCCTGTTCGCCCCCAACCACAACCAGAGGGAAGAGCTGCAGTACCTGCGTGACGCGGTAGGCCAGGAGGCCGCCGTGGTGGACGTGTTCGACGCCCTCAGCAGCTTTTACGGCGACTACTACTACAAAACAGACCACCACTGGAACACCTTCGGGGCCTACGCCGCCTACCAGGTACTCTGCAGTGAAATGGGCCTTTCGCCCGTTTCCTTCGACAGCTACAACCTGCGCACGGTGCCGCAGCCCTTCTACGGCACCCTTTACTCCAAGGCGGTGTCCTTCTTCCAGGAGCCGGACCAGATGTACCTGCCGGAGCTGAAGGAGCCCCAGGAGATTGTGCAGTATGTGAACGGCACCCAGGAGCACCAGGGCCTGTACTGGGAAGAGTACCTGGAAGCGAAGGACAAATACTCCGTGTACCTGGGGGGCAACCACGGGGTGGATGTGGTGAAAAACGGCAGCGTGACCAACGGCCGCAAGCTCCTTCTGCTGAAGGATTCCTACGCCAACAGCATGATCCCCTTCCTCATCACCAATTTTTCTGAAATCCACCTGATTGATCTGCGCTATTACAGCCAGAACGTATATGATTATATGGAGGAAAACGGGATTACGGAGGCGGCCGCCATCTACAGCATCAAGCAGCTCTGCGAAATCAACATCGCCGGAAAGCTGATGGTGCGGTAAGCCCGGGAAAAGGCGGCATACCGCACCGGCCCCGGCAATAAAATGCCAAATAAGGATTTCTGGAAAGGTCAGACAGCCGGGGCGCATCTCTATGCCCCGGCGCAGTACGCCCCGCTGAAAAAGGGGAGGCAAACAAGAAACACCGCCCTAAGAAGGTCTGGCCGGGCAGGCCGGGCTTTGCCGCCGGCGGGAAAAGGGGAGGAAGGTATATGAAACGTTTTTTATGGACAATGAAGGATGAGCTGGGCCTGCACGCCCGCACGGCCGGGGAGCTGGTAAAGCTGGTGAACGGATTTTCCAGCCGGGTGACGCTGGAAAAGGCCGGCAAGGAAGCGGACGCTTCCCGCCTGTTCGCGGTGATGGCCCTGTGCGTGCGCCAGGATGAAACCGTCGCGGTGACGGTGGAGGGGCCCGATGAGGAGGAGGCCTGCGAGGCCCTGCAGAAGTTCTGCGGAAACGGCGTTTCCCTCTGAGAGGAGATGCTTTTCCTATGAAGAAAATCCGAGGGATTGCGACCTCCGGCGGCGTGGCGGTGGGCCCGCTGTTTTTGGCGGAGGAGAAGCCCGACCAGATCCCCCTGCGGGCGGGGAAAAGCGCCGGGGAAGAGCTGCGCCGGGTAAACCAGGCCAGAGAACAGGCCGAGGAACAGCTGAGCGCCCTTTCCGCCCAGACCATGGAACGGGTGGGCAGGGAATGCTCTATGATTTTCCAGATACATATCATGATGCTGGAGGACGACGATTATTACGATGCCATCTGCCGCATCATTCAGAAGCAGGGGGCCTGCGCGGAATACGCGGTGTGGAAGGCAGGCAGGCAGTTTGCCGCCATGTTCGCCGGCATGGAGGACGAGTACATGCGCGCCCGCATGGCCGATGTGGAAGACATTGGCAAGCGCATGCTGCATCTGCTGAATCCGGCGCTGGGGGCCATGCCCAGGGGCCCGGAAAAACGGGCGGTGGTGGCGGCCCCCTTTGTCACCCCCAGCCAGGTGCTGGCCATGGACCGCAGCACGGTCATTGCCGTGCTCACCCAGGGGGGCTCCCGCAGCTCCCATTCCGCCATCCTGGCCAGGGCCCTGGGCATCCCTGCGGTGACGGCCATCGGGGTGGAGTACAGCCAGCTGAAAAACGAGGCCGCCGTCATTGTGGACGGCTTTACCGGCGACGTGGTCATTGATCCGGACGAAAAGACCCTTTCCCTGTACCGTGGGAAAAAGCAGCTGCAGAGCAGCCGGGAAGAGCTGGAAAAGCTGCGGGGCAAGCCTGCCCAAACCCTGGGCGGGCGGCGGCTGCATATTTACGCCAACATCTGGAAGCAGTCGGATCTGCCCATTGTGCTGGCCAGCGATGCGGAGGGGATCGGCCTGTTCCGCACCGAATCCCTGTACCGGGACCGCACCTCCCTCCCCGGGGAGGAGGAGCAGTTCGCCGTGTACCGGTCCATTCTGGAAAAAATGAAGGGGCGGCCGGTGACGCTGCGCACCGCCAGCCTGGGCTCGCACCGGCAGATTTCCTGCCTGGCTTTCGCAGAAGAGGATAACCCGGCCATGGGCCTGCGGGGGATCCGGTATTCCCTGGAGCACCCGGATATTCTGGAAACCCAGCTCAGGGCGGCGCTGCGGGCCGCCCTGTACGGCAAGCTGGGCCTGCTTCTGCCCATGGTCACCAGCGAGGAGGAGGTGCGCCAGGCCCGCGCCTGCCTGCGTGAGGCTGCCCGCGCCCTGCAGGCCGAGGGAACGCCCTGCCGGGAAAGCGTCCCGCTTGGGGTTATGATTGAAACCCCAGCCTCTGCCGTCATCGCGGGCGACCTGGCCAAGGTGGCCGACTTTTTCAGCATAGGCACCAACACCCTTACCCAGTACACCCTGGCGGCGGACCGTTCCAACCCCTCCCTCTCCACGCTGTACGATTTCCGCCACCCGGCGGTGCTGCAGCTGGTGCGGGAGGCGGTATTCGCCGCCAAAAACGCCGGGATCCCCGTTTCTGTGTGCGGCGACGCCGCCGCCGACCCCCTCATGCTGGACTTTTACCTGAACCTGGGGGTGAACGCCCTCTCGGTGGCCCCCTCCTCCGTTCTGGAGCTCCGCCGCGTCGTCCGCGAAATGCACTAGGACGCGCACCCGCCGCCTACGGCGGCTCTCCCTGGGCGGGGTGGGGGAGAACGAAGCCTCCTTTGCGGGCGCAGCCGCGCAAAGGAGGCTTCGCCGCCCGCGGTTGTTTCACGGGAAAAGAGAGTTTCTCAGCTGCTCCGCGAAGTCAGGGTGATAGTTTGTGTTCGCCCGCCAGCTACCGGCGCGCCGTACCCCCAAAAATGCGGAGGAACTTTCGCAATCCTAAGATTG
>DVMK01000050.1 GCA_018715025.1 Candidatus Caccousia avistercoris | reverse complement strand
TCCCGCCCTCTTTCTGTTTTTAGTATAGGAGATTTTCCCGCCGGATTGGCGAACACTGGGTGTATAATAAGTGAACAAATTATGAATTTTAAAAAAGATCAATTTTTTACAAAATATACGAATATACTCTGTAATTCGCAAAAGGAAATTTCTTTTAAAGAATTATTCCTGCAAAAACCGCTCCAGGCCCCGGCAGGCGGCCTCGTCCATTTCCGGAACCTGCTCCAGAGGGAAGGGCAGGCCCATGGCCTGGTACTTTTCCAGGCACAGCTTTCGGAAGGGGAGAAGCTCCACCTTTTCCACATTGGGGAAGCGGCGCAGTTCCCGGCCAAGGGCGCGGATGTGCGCCTCCCCGTCGGTGAGGCCAGGAACCACCACGTGGCGGATCCAGAGGGGCACGCCCATCTGCCCGGTCAGGCGCAGAAAATCCCATACCCGGTCCAGGCTGCCGCCGCAGTACCGGCGGTAATCCTCCCGGGTGAGGAACTTCACGTCCGCCAGCACCAGGCTGGTGTGGGCCAGCACCCGGGCGGCATCGTCCAAATCCCCCATGCAGGAGGTGTCCAGGGCGGTGTGTACGCCCTGGGCCCGCAGCAGGCGGAACACCTCCTCCACAAAGGGGGCCTGGGCCAGGGGCTCGCCCCCGGTGAGGGTGACGCCGCCCTTTCCCCGGAAGTAGGGCCGGTAGCGCAGCAGCTTCTGGGCCAGCTCCTGCGGGGTAATTTCCGTGCCGCCGGAAAAGTCCCAGGTGTCGGGGTTGTGGCAGTAAGCGCAGCGGAGGGGGCAGCCCTGCAGAAAGGCTACCGCCCGCAGGCCGGGGCCGTCCACCGCCCCCAGGGATTGGATGGAATGGATTCGCCCCGTCATACGCTCACATGGAAGGTGCGGGCGATGACCTCGCGCTGCTGCTCCCGGGAGAGCTTGTAGAAGTTCACCGCATAGCCGGACACCCGGATGGTCAGGTTGGGGTACTGCTCCGGGTGCTCGTAGGCGGCCATGAGGGTTTCCCGGTTCAGCACGTTCACATTCAGGTGGTGGGCCTTCTGCAGGAAGTACCCGCTCAAAATGCACACCAGGTTGTCCACCCGCTCCTCCTCCGTTTTGCCCAGGGCCTGGGGCACAATGGAAAAGGTGTTGGAGATGCCGTCCCGGCACACGTCATAGCTCAGCTTGGCCACCGAGTTCAGCGAGGCCAGCGCGCCGGAGCGGTCGCGCCCGGCCATGGGGTTGGCGCCGGGGGCCAGGGGCACGCCGGCCTTGCGCCCGTCGGGGGTGCTGCCGGTCTTTTTGCCGTACATCACGTTGGAGGTGATGGTGAGAATGGAGAGGGTGTGCTCCGCGCCCCGGTAGAGGGGGTTCTTTTTCAACTCGCGGCAGAACAGCTCCACCTGCTCCTTGGCGATGGAGTCCACCCGGTCGTCGTCGTTGCCGAAGGCCGGGTACTCGCCCTCGATTTCAAAGTCGGTGATGAGGCCGGTTTCCGGGTCACGCAGGCAGCGGACCCTGGCGTATTTGATGGCGGAGAGGGAGTCGGCCATGCAGCTCATGCCCGCAATGCCGAAGGCCATGAACCGGTGTACGTGAGAGTCGTGCAGGGCCATCTGGGTTTTTTCGTAGCAGTACTTGTCGTGCATATAGTGAATGATGTTCATGGCGCTCACGTAGGTTTTGGCCAGCCAGGGGCGGTAGAAGTCCAGCAGCTCCACCACCTTGCCGTAGTCCAGCACGTCGCCCTGGTAGGGCTCGTGCGCCGGGCCCACCTGCATGTTTTTCCGCTCGTCCCGGCCGCCGTTGAGGGCCAGCAGCAGCAGCTTGGCCAGGTTGGCCCGGGCGCCGAAGAACTGCATCTGCTTGCCCACCTTCATGGCGGAAACGCAGCAGGCAATGGCGTAGTCGTCGCCGTAAATGGGGCGCATCACGTCGTCGTTTTCGTACTGCAGGGCGTCGGTGTCGCAGGAAACCTTGGCGGTGAAGCGCTTCCAGTTTTCCGGCAGCTGCTCTGACCAGAGGATGGTCAGGTTCGGTTCGGCAGAGGGGTTCAGGTTGTACAGGGTCTGCAGCATGCGGAAGCAGTTTTTGGTCACCAGGGGCCGGCCGTCCTCGCCCATGCCGCCCAGGGACTCGGTGATCCACATGGGGTCGCCGCCGAACAGCTCGTTGTAGTCGGGGGTGCGCAGATGCCGGGCCATGCGCAGCTTCATGACGAAGTCGTCCATAATTTCCTGGGCGGCGGTTTCGTCCAGCAGGCCCGCCTGCAGATCCCGCTCAAAATAGATGTCGAGGAAGGTGGAGACGCGGCCCAGGCTCATGGCCGCGCCGTTCTGCTCTTTAATGGAGGCCAGGTAGCCGAAGTAGGTCCACTGCACCGCTTCCCGGGCGTTTTCCGCCGGGCGGGAGATGTCGAAGCCGTAGGCGGCGGCCATTTTCTTCATGTCCTCCAGGGCTTCCAGCTGCATCGAAAGCTCCTCCAGGGCGCGGATGGTGCGCTCCAGCATGACCTCTTCGCCGCGGGCCAGCTTGTCCTTCTTCTTTTCCTCAATCAGCCGGTCCACCCCGTACAGGGCCACACGGCGGTAGTCGCCGATGATGCGGCCGCGGCCGTAGGCGTCCGGCAGGCCGGTGATGAGCCCGCAGTGGCGGGCGGCGCGGATTTCAGGGGTGTAGGCGGAGAACACGCCGTCGTTGTGGGTGCGGTGGTGGCGGAACTCCTGCTCCACTTTTTCAGAAACGGTGTAGCCGTAGGCCTTGCAGGCGTCCCGCACCATGCGCATGCCGCCGAAGGGGTTGCAGGCCCGCTTCAGGGGCTCGTCTGTCTGAAAGCCCACAATCACCTCGTTCTCCCGGTCCAGGTAGCCGGGGGCGAAGGCGGTGGGGGTGATGACGGTTTCGGTGTCGATTTTCAGCACGCCGCCGTTCTCATGCTCCTGGCGGAACAGGCTGTCCATTTTTTCCCGCAGGGCCAGGGTGCGGGCGGTGGGGCCGGCCAGGAACGCGCCGTCCCCCTGGTAGGGAGTGTAATTCCTCTGGATGAAATCCCTCACGTCAATCGAATCCTGCCAATTTCCAGGGGCAAAGCCCTTCCATGCTGCTGTCACAAGAATCACGCCTTTCCTTCATACTCAAACATCCCCCGCTGCCCTTTCCCGAAAAACAGAAAAGGGCAGCATCACACAGGATGCTGCCCAGACGGTCGGCTTTCAAACAGGCCCCATTCCCCGGTGGTACTCCACCTTCCGGCCGGCGGCCGGTTCCCGTCAGTAATGAAGCCCTTTTTCTTTGACCTTATCATATCATCCGCCCCGGCCCGCTGTCAAGCCCCCCTCCTGCTTTCAGGGAAGAGGCGGAACCCCGGCGGCCGGGCGCGGCGCGTTTTGTGCAGTTTCCCCTTTGGGGGCGAGGGGGTTATTCCTCCCAGCAAAAACTTCAACGCCGCCAAGGTGTTTGTCTCTATGATCCCCATTTTGCTGGTTTATCCGTTTTTGCAAAAATATTTTGTAACAGGGCTGGTCATGGGCTCTGTAAAAGGGTAAAATAGCTTAGGGCTGTTCCTTCCCGGGGCAAAGGCGGCTGCCTGCCCGGGCGGGGCCTGCCGCCGGGCGCTCGGCCCGGCTGGGCGCGCCGCCTCTTCCTCTTGGAAGGGACGGCCTGGAATTGTATTTGGAAAGGGGTTACATTTTTTATGCTGTTGGATCAACCTTGGATGAAGGGTCTTTCCTGCATTGGCTTTGAGCTTCGCCAGGCGGAGGACGAGGGCCGCGCGGTGCCCGAAGAGCTGGCCGCCAGGGCGAAGGCTCTGGAAGGCCGCCCGGTGACCGACGCCCAGGCGGTGGCGGAGGCCGACGAAATTTACGCGCAGGTGCAGAAGCTGCCCCTGCGGGCGGAGTATCCCTACCGGGAGCCGGACGCCCTGGAAGAAATTCAGGCGGAGCGCCCCGCGCCCGTGCCGCTGCCGGAATGCACCCTGACCAGGGAAGAACTGTACAACCGGATTTACGGGGGCTGGCTGGGGCGCTGCGGCGGCTGCCTGCTGGGCCAGCCTGTGGAGGGCTGGCACCGGGAACGGATTACCGGCCTGATGCGGGAAAGCGGGAATTTCCCCCCGAAGGGGTACCTGTCCTCTGACATTCCCCAGGAGGTACGCGAGCGTTACGGCGTAGTGGACGAGGGCGGCCCTTACGGCGCCAAGCTGAAGGGCTGGATCAACAACGTGCCCCACATGCCGGAGGACGACGACACCAACTACACCGTCATCGCCCTGAAGCTGCTGGAGGACTACGGCCCCGACTTCACCCCCGCCGACGTGGCAGAGTGCTGGCTGGCCTGCCTGCCCCTGCTGCACACCTGCACGGCAGAGCGGGCCGCCTACATCAACCTGGCGAACCTGGTGCTTCCGCCGGATTCCGCTACCCTTCACAACCCTTACCGGGAGTGGATCGGCGCCCAGATCCGCGGGGACATGTTCGGCTATGTGTGCCCGGGCCAGCCTGAGAAAGCGGCCGCCCTGGCCTGGCGGGACGCTTCCATCTCTCATGTGAAGAACGGCATTTACGGGGAAATGTACATAGCGGCCATGCTGGCGGCCGCCTTTGTTCTGGACAATCCCCGCGATTTGGTGGAGGCCGGCCTTGCCCAAATCCCCGCAAAATCCCGTCTGACCGAAGCGGTGCGGAAGGTCATAGGCTGGTATGAGGGCGGCGTCAGCCTGGAAGAGGCCGTCGACCTGGTGCACAGCCAGTGGGATGAGAAGAACGGCTACGACTGGTGCCACACCATTCCCAACGCCATGCTGGTGACCATTGGCCTGCTGTACGGCGGCCACGACTACACCAAGGCAATTTCGGTGGGCACGGTGGCCGGCTTCGACACCGACTGCAACTCGGCCACCATCGGCTCCATCGTGGGCATCCTGCTGGGGGCCAAGGCGCTGCCGGAATGCTGGACCGGTCCCCTGAACGACACGCTGAAGTCCGGCGTGGACGGCTTCGGCATTGTGAAAATTTCCGACCTGGCCAACCGCACGGTTGACCTGTGCGGCCGGAACTGACACTGGAACCCCCGCCGTCGGCGGGCGCAGGAAGGACGGATTGCCATGGGCTTTGTCCCAAACTACAAAAATCTGGAAAACGCGGCGCGGAACCTTCCCACCGATCGGATTCCCCTTTATGAGCACAATATTTCCCCCACCTTTATGGAAGGGCTCACCGGCACGCAGTTTGCCGGCCTTCAGGGAGGGACGTACCAGGACAAGCTGGAATTTTTCCGCCAGTACAGCGGCTTCCAGCGGGACATGGGGTACGACGCCGTCACCTTTGAGGGCTGCGTCACCAGCATCCTGCCGGGGGGCGGCGCCCTGGGCGGGCACAAAAAGGGCGTGATTCAAACCAGGGAGGATTTTGAGCGCTACCCCTGGGACACCCTCTGCGACCGGTATTTTTCCGCCTTCGCCCCTGACTTTAAGGCGCTGCGCGAGACCATGCCCGCCGGCATGAAGGCGGTGGGCGGCGTGGGGAACGGCGTGTTTGAATGCGTGCAGGACCTGGTGGGCCTGGAGGACCTTTGCTACATGCGGGTGGACGACGAGGAGCTTTACCGGGACATGTTCGCAAAGGTGGGGGACGTTCTGCTGGAAATTTGGGAGCAGTTTTTGCAGGAGTTCGGCGACGTGTACTGCGTCTGCCGCTTCGGCGACGACCTGGGCTTCCGCAGCGCCACGCTTCTGCATGTGGACGACGTGCGCGGGCTCATTGTTCCCCAGTACAAACGGGTGGTGGACGCCGTCCACCGGCAGGGGAAGCCCTTCCTCCTTCACTCCTGCGGCTGTATTTTCGACGTGATGGACGACCTGATTTCCACAGCGGGGATTGATGCGAAGCATTCCAACGAGGACGCCATCGCCCCTTACCAGGTGTGGATCGAACGGTATGGGGACAGGATTGGCAATTTCGGCGGGCTTGACACAGACGCCCTGTGCGACGTGAACCCCTGCGACATTGTGGAGTATACCACGGCGGTGTACCGGGTCTGCGAGCAGAAGGGGCATGGAATCGCCATAGGAAGCGGCAATTCCATCCCGGATTACGTGAGCCCCCGGAAATACGTCAAGGCGGTGGAAACCCTGCGCAGGCTTCGGGGCGAATAGCCCGGCCTGCCCTGCCGCAGAAGGTTGCAAAAGTACATAAACAGGGGAAAACGGGAGGTTTTTTTCATTCTTTTTTCCCCGCCGGATTGTTATAATGAAGGAAAAGGGCAGGCCCGGCCAGGGCGCTGCGGCTTCCCCTTTATTCTGAAAAGAAGGGCGGACGGTTGTATGACAAACAGGGAGAGATTTATCCGGACCCTGCGCTGCGAGCCGATCGGCGGCAGGGTTCCCACCTTTGAACTGGTGTTTTTCCTCACCATGGAGGCCTTTGGCCGCATCCATTTTTCCCAGCGCCATTACGGCCAGTGGAACCAGATGACCCGCGCGGAGCAGACGCTTCACATCAAGGATATGGCGGATCTGTACATACAAACCGCCAAGCGCTACGGCCACAGCGCCATTTTCGTGCAGCCCAACGTGGATCCCCAGGATCCGGACGATCTCAGCGTAACCCTCTGGCTTTTGGAAGAGATTCGGGAGCAGAGCGGGGACGAATACTTCCTCATGCTTCACGGCGACCCCACGTGGGCCATGCCGGACGGCGCCAACATGATGGAGTTTTCCACCATGATGTACGAGGAGCCGGAAAAGCTGCACGAGCAGTCCAAGCGCAGGCTGGACAACGCCCTGCGGGTGGCGGCGGAGCTTGACCGGCACGGGCACCTGCTGGACGGGTTCGGCCTTTGCTCGGACTATTGCTTCAACGTGAACCCCTTCTACACGCCGGAGCTTTTCGCAGAGCTCATCGCCCCCTATTTGAAGGAGGTTATCAGCGAATACCGGAAAATGGGGTATTATTCCATCAAGCACACCGACGGGAATATTATGCCGATTCTGGACCAGATTGCCGCCTGCAGGCCGGACGCCATCCATTCTCTGGATCCCCAGGGCGGGGTCAGCCTGCCGAAGGTGCGCGAGGCGGTGGGCCCTGACATCTGCCTGGTGGGCAATGTGAACTGCGGCCTGCTGCAGACGGGAACCGACGAGGAGTGCGACGAGGATGTGATGCGTGCCCTGCGGGAGGGCATGGCCGCGGGGCGCGGGTACGTCTTTTCCACCTCCAACTGCGCCTACACCGGGCTTCCGCTTGCCCGCTACGAGCGCATGAACGAGCTGTGGCGCCGGTACGGCGTTTACGAAGAAAAAACGGGCGGCCCCGCCTGAGAGAGGGCCGCGCCA
>DVMK01000049.1 GCA_018715025.1 Candidatus Caccousia avistercoris | reverse complement strand
TTTTTATGCGCGCCCCCGGCCTGCAGAATCACCAGCTTGGATTCATACATGTGGCGCACGCCCAGCGTAATCCCCCGGGTCAGCTTCATCCCGGCGGAAAAATATTTCTGCCCCACCTGGGTGGTGATGGGGTCCAGCTCTACCACCTTGGCGTAGGAGTTGAAGGTGCGGCCCGGCTCGTTCAGGCCCAGGTGGCCGTTCATGCCGATGCCCAGCAGCATGCAGTCGATGCCGCCGTGGTCAAAAATCACCTGATCCACCCGTTTGCACTCCTGCTCCAGGTCTTTGGCGTGTACGTCAAAGAAGGTGATGCGCTCGTCCGGAATGCCCATGGGCCCGTAAAAGTGCTTCCGCAGGAAGGCCTGGCAGTTTTCCGACTCGTCCTCCAGGTCCAGCCATTCGTCCAGGGCCACAAACCGGGCCTGGGAAAAATCCACCTCGCCCCGCTGGGCCATTTCATGCAGGATTTCAAAGGTGCGGGCGGCGGTGCTGCCCGCGGCCAGGCTCAGCAGGGCGTCGGGCTTTGCCCGCACGCAGTCTGCAATGAGCTGGGCGCTTTTTTGAGACATGCCCTCAAAGTCAGGCTCTATGTAGGTGACAGGGCGCTTTTCCGGAAGGACGGCCCCCAGCTGCATGGCTTTTTCCTCCATGCAGTGGGCCAGGTCCCCGGCAGCCCGGTTTTTCTGGATGCAGGCCTCGCAGTCCCCGTAAACGGGGCAGATCACATAAGGACAATTGCAGGGTAATTTCAAAGCAGTTCCGGCTCCTTTCTCAGCCTTTGATGGCGCCCATGGTCAGGCTCTTCTGCACATTGTTGCTGAAGAAGGCGAACATCACCAGGGTGGGGATGGTGGCCACGGTAAGGCCCGCGCCGATGAGCCCCCACTTGGTGGAGTATTTGCCCACCATGTCGTTGACGCCCACCGTCATGGTCTTGGCGTCCTCGCCGCTGACGAAGGCGATGGCCAGCATCAGCTCGTTCCAGGCGGAAAGGAAGGTGAGGATCGCCACCGTGGAAAGGATGGGCATCATCATGGGCATAATGATTTGGAAGAAAATGCGGTAGATGCTGGCCCCGTCAATGAAGGCGGCCTCCTCCATTTCCTTGGGCAGCCCCTCCAGCGAGCCCACCATGAGCAGAATGGCCGTGGGCATGTTGAAGGCCACATAGGGAAGCACCAGCGCGGCGTAGGTGTCCAGCACCGGCTTCAGGTTGACGAACAGCGGCAGCAGCACCGCGTGGATGGAGAGCATCATGCCCACCAGGAAAACCAGGTACACCAGCCGGCTCAGCTTCCACTTCAGCCGCACAATGGCGTAGGTCGCCATGGTAGAGAGCAGCGCCGTAAAGAAGATGGTGAGGGCGGTGACGATGACGCTGTTCAGCATGTAGCGGCCCATATTGGCGCGGGAGAAAATCTCCACGTAGTTTTCCCACTCCCAGTTCTGGGGCAGGCCCACAATGTTGCCGCCGAAAATTTCCGCGTTGCTCTTCAGCGAGAAGGTGAACATCCAGTACAGGGGGAACAGCTGAATGAACGCCACCACCAGCAGGATGGCCGTGACAATCACGCTGGACACCGTCACCTTTTTTCTGTGTTTCAACGCCGTATCCCTCCTTACTCCTTTTGAATTCTGCCGAAGATCCCCTGCACCAGAAGGGTGAACACCAGGCACTCTACAATAATGAAAATCGCAATGGCGCTGGCGTAGCCGTACTCGTTGGTGGTGAAGATCTTGGTGTACATCATCAGCGAGGTCACCTCAGAGGCGTGCACCGGGCCGCCGCGGGTGAGAATGTAAATCAGGTCGAAGGATTTCAGCGAGCCGATGATGGCGAAAATCACGCAGGCCTTAATCATGGGGACAATCTGCGGAATCACGATCCGCATGGAAATCTGCCATTTGTTGGCGCCGTCCACCCGGGCCGCCTCAAAAATATCCTGGGAAATAGACTTGGCCGCGGAGTAAAACAGCAGCATGTGGTAGCCGATGTACTGCCACACCATGGGCACGAAGCAGGCGGCCAGCGCCGTAGAGGTGTCGCCCAGCCACTGGCGCTGCCAGCTTTCCAGTCCTATGGCCCCCAGCAGCATGTTCAGCAGGCCGTAGTTGGGGTGGTAAATCTTCATCCACAGGTGGGCGATTACGGTGGTGGAGATGATGACGGGGACAAAGAAGATGTTGCGGTAGACGTTTTCGCCCTTTACCCCGTTGGCCAGAATCAGGGCCAGGGCCATGGAGATGGGAAGCTGGATAAAGACGGAGGCCGCCGCCAGAATCAGGGAATTCAGCGTCGCCTGGTAGAACAGCTCGTCCTGGAACAGGTTCACGTAGTTGTCTATTCCAAGGAAGGTCGCCTGGGTAACGCCGTCCCAATCCAAAGTGCTGTAGTAGGCAGATTGGAAAACCGGGATCAGCGCGATTAAGCAGAACCATACAAGCCCTGGTACGACAAAAAAGCAAATCGCCTTTTTGTCCCGCAATGCACGTTCCATATTTGCCTCTCTTTCTGAAACCGAAAATACGCCCCATGGCCGGGAAATAGGCCGCCGCCTGTTTGCCGGGGGAAACAGGCGGCGGTTTTTGCTCCATGTTCCTGTTGACAGCGGAAAGCGCTATTTCCGGATTTCGCCTGGTATTTCCCCCGGGTTATTCCGCCGCGGCGGAGTCGGCCAGCTCGGCCTCCATAGCCTCCTGCATGCCGGAAGCAAACTCCTCGGGGGTGGTGGTGCCGGCAATGAGGCCCTGCAGCAGCTGGTAATGGGCGTCAATGGCGGCGCCGGTGAGGAAGGTGTCCCAGGCCAGCACGTAACCGGTGGCGGGCTGGATCATCTCGCGGATCTTGATGAGGGTGGGGCTTACCTCAGACTCGTCAATATCCAGGTCCCAGGCGGGCAGGGAATCGCCGATCTTGTAGCACTCCTCCGACATATACTTGGTCATGCCCAGGGCAAAGTCGAAGGCCTCGTCAGGGTGTTCGGTGTTGGCGTTGATCATGAAGAAGTCGATTACGCCGCCGGAGTAGGTGTTCTCGTCGCCCTTGCCGCCTTCCACAGTGGGCATTTGGGTGACCGTCACCTCGCACTGGCTGATGGCGTTGTCAGGGTTGTCGCAGCCTGCGGCGCACCAGCTGCCGCCGTAGTACATGGGCACCATGCCCATGTAGAACTCTTCCTGGGCTTCCTCAGAGCCAATGCCCAGGGTGCCGTCCACAAACGCGCCGGCGTTCATCAGGTCTACGGTAAGCTGGGCGGACTGTACGATTTCGGGGGTGTCAAAGGTGGCCTCGCCCATAAGCGCCTGGTTCATGTAGTCGGGGCCGGCGGTGCGCACCGCCAGGGCGTTCTGGATCATGCCGATGTGCCAGGCGTCCTTGGCGCCCAGCACCATGGGGGTCACGCCGTTGGCGCGGAAGGTTTCCACCGCGGTCATCAGCTGGTCCCAGGTTTTGGGAATTTCCACGTTGTACTGGTCGAACAGGTCCTGGTTGCAGAACAGGGTGCCGGCCCACTGCTTCAGGGGCAGGCCGTAGGCCTGGCCGTCGTAGGTGCAGTAGGTGAGGGCGCCGTCCAGCATGTCGTCAAGGGCCCCGCTGGACTCGAAGTACTCGTCCAGAGGGAGCACCACGCCGGCCTCCACATAAGACTGGGCGTAGCCGCCGCCCCAGCACATGAACACGTCGCCCTGGGAACCGGTGGCCGCGGCGATCTTCAGCTTGTTGTTCTGGTACTCCACCTCCTGGGTGGCGACCGACTCAATGGTGATGTTGGGGTGCTCTTCCTTGTACTGGGCCAGGTAAGAGTCCACAATGTCGGCCATCTGGTCGTCGGGCCAAATGTGCCAGAAGGTCAGCTCTATGGGCTCGTCGCTGGCGGCTTCGCCCCCGTCATCGGCTGTGCTGGCAGCGTCGCTGCCGCCGGTGGAAGCGGCGTCGCCGCCGCCGGAGGATGCAGGGCTGCTGCAGGCCGCAACAGAAGCCGCCATAGCCCCGGCCAGAAGTGCGCAAAGGATTTTCTTGGTAACCTGTTTCATGAAAAATACTCCTCTCTTTTTCTGTATATGTTATCGAACAATGGGAAACTGCTGCGAGGCAGCCTCCATATTGCGGTAAACCAGGGGAGAAAGGGGATTTTGCAGTTCTTCCAGCGCCAGCAGCACCGCGCCCACAATGGGCTCGTAGCGGCAGTTCACCACCACGGCGCGGGCCGCCCAGCGGTGGATTTCCGAGGCAACCGCCTCTTGCAGGATCGGCAGCTTGCACTTGAAAATGCTGCCGGAAAGGACCACGTCCACCGGGTCGCCCAGCATGCCCAGGCGGCGCATGCCGGCCACGGCGTAGCGGGCGATGTCGTACCCGTAGCGGCTGAAAATGTGAAGCGCCACCGGGTCGTTCTGCGCCGCCGCCTGCTCCAGCAAGGGCGGCAGCTTAATGGTTTCGCCAGGGCCGATGCGCCTGACGACGGTTTGGTACAAAAGCTCGTCTACAGAGGAAAGGCCGAAGTACTCCAGCAGCATGCCGGTGAGGGCGGTGGGTTCGCCCAGCCCGCACTCCGCGTCCAGCACGGCCTGCACCGCCCGCTGGCCCAGCGCCGTGCCGCCCTGATCCTTGTCGGCAATGTAAAAGCCGAACACATACTCCTGCTCCCGGTTTTTCCTCACGGCGCAGTTCAGGCCGGAACCGGCGCACAGCACGCAGCCGCTTTCCTTGCTGGTGCCGGCCCGCAGGGCGATGATGCAGTCGTTCACCACGCTGACCCGTTTGCCGGGGAAGCGGGCCTGCAGCTCCTTGGTGAGCAGCTCCTTCTCAAAGTCCCAGTCCAGCCCGGTCATTCCGGCGGTCACCGCAGAAAGCTGCCCGGCCTCCAGCCCGCTCTGGGCCAGGGCCTGGCGGGCTGCCTCCTGCAGCTCCCCCATGGCCCGCTCCATCCCGTGGCTGGAATGGCATGCCCCTCCGCTCTGGCCCATTCCCAGAACAACGCCAGACTCATCCGCCACCATGGCGTGGGTTTTGCTGGCGCCCTGGTCAATTCCCAGAACATACCTCACAAAGCCTTCCTCCCGTTATTTCAAATGGAACTGGGGAAGGAACTCCTTGTTAGCTTCCAGCAGCTCCGGTACCAGTTTTTCCACCAGGTCGTACTCCCGCACCAGGGGATGGGCCAGCAGCGCCCACTTCATCTTCCGCACGTCGCCTTCCACGGCGGCGTCCACCGCCAGCATCTCGTAATTCTTCACCGCAGAAATGAGGCCCCAGCACATGGGCGGCACATGGGCCACATGGATGGGCGCCATGCCCCTCTTGTTCACCAGGCAGGGGATTTCCACCACGGCCTGATCCGGCAGGAAGCTGACCGCCCCCTGGTTGGGCACGTTCACCACCATTTCGGTGTCTGTGTTGTTGTAAACGGCGTTGACAAAATTCATGGCAACTTCCGAGTACCCGCCGCCGCCGCGCTTGGCCAGGGCCGCCGGCTTTTCGCAGTTGTTCTCGTCGGCGTAGGCGGCGTACACCTCTTTCTCCAGCTCCTGCACATACTCGCCGCGGGTCTGGGGGGCGTTCAGCACGCCCTGCACCCGTTCGGTGGTCTGGTAGTACCACTGCAGGTAGGGGCTGGTAAGCACGCCCAGCAGGCGGGAAATCTCCGGGTTCACCGAGTCGTTGGCCTCTGCCAGCTTGTTGAACTCCTCCTCGGTGATGGGCCGGCCGTCAATGGTAATGTTGCTGATGAAATTCATGTGGTTCAGGCCCACATAGTCGTACTGCACCCGGTCGTAAGAAATCCCCATTGACTCCTTCGCCCACATCTTCGGGAAGATGCCGCCGGAGCAGAAGCCGGCAATGTGCGCCTTGGTATTTTTCGTAACCGCCTCGGTGACAAGGCCGGTGGGGTTGGTGTAGTTGATGATCCACCCGTCGGGGGAGAGCTCCTCCATCCTTCTGGCCACGTTCAGCATAACGGGAATGGTGCGGAAGGCCTTCATCATACCGCCGGCGCCGGTGGTTTCCTGCCCTACCAGGCCGTACTTCAGAGGGATCTTTTCATCCACCACGCGCTGCTTGTTGCCGCCCACCCGAATCTGCGTGTCCACAAAAGCGGCCCCGTACAGGGCGGTGTCCAGGTCAAGGGTGGAGGTGATGGTCACATCCAGCCCCAGGTGCTTGGCGTATCTTCTGCAGAAGCCGGTCATAATGTCCAGCCGCTTTTCGTTGATGTCGTAAAGAACGATCTCCTTGACAGGAAGCTGCTCCTTACGGGCCGCCATCTCTTCCAAAAGCTCCGGTGTGTAAGAGCTGCCTGCGCCTACGATTGTGAATTTCATAGCACATTCTCCTTTTGTATTTCTGTGTGTATCGATACACATTTATGTCGAAAACCGTGTGTATCGATACACATTTTGGCTGATAAAAACACCTCTCATGTGTATCGGTACACATTTGAGGGAAAATCCTCCCTTTCCAGGGAAAGGAGGAGGAACCCCGCCGCCCCGCAGCAGGAAGAGCGCCTTCCCGCAGGCGGCTTTTTTCCAACCGGATTTCAATTCCTGGTTGTGTCGCGGATAATCAGCTTGGGGGAGAAAACAAGGCGCTGCTTCGCCCCGCCCCGGTTCTCCATTTCGCCCAGCAGCAGCTTCACGGCGGTGACGCCGATCTGGTACAGCGGCTGGGAAAGGGTGGTCAGCTTTTTCAGGGGCCGGTCCACGCTCAGGGGCTTGTCGTCGTCAAAGCCCACCAGCATGACGCGCTCCGGCACCGGGATCCCGGCGTCCTCCAGGGCCATCATGGCGCCGAAGGCGGCCTTGTCCGCCCCGCAGTAGAAGGCGTCCGGCAGGGCCTGGGGGCCGTGCTCTTCCAGCCACTGGGCCATGGCCTGGTAGCCGGGCTGCACGTCGAAGCCGCCGTCCAGCAGCATGCTGCCGTCCACCTGCACGCCGTGCGCCGCCATCGCCTTCCGGTAGCCCTTCAGGCGGTCCATGGCCGCCTTTACCCTGGTTTCACCCACCAGGTGGTAAATGCTCCGGCACCCGCGGGAAAACAGGTAGTCCACCGCCAGCTGGGAACCGTATTCGTTGTCCACCACAATATTGTTGATGGCAATCCCCGTACCGGCCAGGTCGTTTTCCGCCACCACCGCGGGGAAACGGGACTGCTCTATCTGGCGGATGAGCTCTTCGTCGTCGTAGTAGCTGCCGAAAATAATAATGCCGTCCACACGACCCTGCATCATATAAGTAATGTAGCGGTTTTTCAGATTCATGTGGTCGTGGCCGCTGCAGAAAATCACATTGTACTCGGTTTTGGCCACCTCATGCTCAATGCCGTTGATCAGCTCTGAGAAGAAGGGGTCGCTCAGGCTGTCCAGCACCACGCCGATGGTGTTCGTCTTTTTCAGCACCAGCGACTGGGCCAGCGCGTTGGGGGTGTAGTTCAATTCTTCCATGGCGGCGAGGATCCTTGCCCGGGACTTCTCGCTCACGCCGCTTTTGTTCCCGATCACACGGGACACCAGGGTTTTGGAAACCCCGGCCCTTTTTGCTACATCGTATAAGCTTGCCATGACATCCTCCGTGTGTATCGATACACAAAATATAGCACTCTTTTTTTCGCTTGTCAAGAAAGAAAGAGCGATTTTGCAAAAATATATGAACTATGATATTCTTTTTTGTCATAAAAATAGATTTTTCTTTCTTCATTTTGCTTTTTCACCCCGGCAAACAGGGCAAAAATGGGGGCTTCGCTGCCGTGCCGCGGCGGCAGCCCCCTCGGAAAAGCGGGGACAGAGCCAAGCCAAAAGGCAGCGGCCCTGTTCAGGAACCGCTGCCCTTTTTCTCGTTTTCTTCCTTGGATTTTTTGATTTCCTTATAATAGGCAACGCAGGCCAACACCAAAACCACGGCGGTGACGCCCCGCATGACCCAGTTCCACACCCCGGCGAACAGCACGCCGCCCATCAGGGCGTTTGCCAGCCACCAAGCGCCCAAAAGAAGGAAAAAGCCGCCCAGCAGGTAGAAGATCTTATTTTCCTTGCCAAACCGGAACAAAAGAATCAGCCCCGCCAGAAACCAGAGCGCTGCATAGACGTAATCCAATCCGGAACCCCTCTTTCCTCATCCAGAATACGTCCAGTATACCCCGGCCGGCCTTCCCTGTCAAGCTGTCAGGCGCAGCCGCGCCCCTCCGGCGCGTTCCGGCCCCCCTTCAGCAGGACGAGCCTCCCCCCGCGCTGGGGCTGCTGCTTCGCCCGCCGCTGCCCGCGCCTGCACAGCAGCTTTTCCCGGTGCAGGCGGAACAGGCAGCAAAGCGCCACAAACAGCGAAAGGGCCGACTCCAAAACAAGAAAGAAAGCGTTCCCCTCCCCGGCAGGAAAGGCGGCCAGCCCCATGAAAGCGCACAGCAGGCACAGCTTTGCCCCTTCCCCCCACCTGGGCCGGTAATACAGGCCGGCAATGCCGGCAAACAGCGTCATGATAACCCCAAGCCAAATCATATTCTTATCCCTCATCTTTCAAATCGATTCTTTGTTCGATTTCATGTTTCTATCATAACACATACGTTCGGTTTTTGCAAGAGAAAATTCGAACAAAAGTCGAACAATTTGATTTGGCATCGTGTTTTTGAAAGAACAGCCGATTTGGCGGATCCGGCGCGGGGCAGATTGCGAAAAGCGTTTGTACACAGTATAATGAGAATAGAAACCGCTGCTGAGAAAAGACGGGCGCAATGGGCGGCAACATTTTTCTTTTGGACGGGCAGGCAAGGGCTGTAGAACTGCGGAAAGCGCAATATCAGGATGAAAATTCGTTCCGGCGTCTGATTCTGGAGCATCCGGAACTGCTGAACTGTGTTCCGCCCCCGGAGCAGCAGAGGCAATCTTTCCATAGAAAGCAGGTGATGCTGCATGTACGCCTTCCGCGCAGGCGGCAAAGCCGTGTCCGTTTTTCCCAGCGCCCAGCCGGGCGCCCCGATCATGTACCTGAACACCTTTTCCGGCGAGGGGCAGCAGGTGTTTGAGGCCGCGCAGAACGCCGGATGTCCGCCGTTCACATTGGTTGCCGTCAGCGGCCTGGACTGGAACCGCGACATGGCCCCCTGGAACAGCCCGGCGGCCTTTCAAAACGGGGAGCCCTTCACCGGAGGAGCGGACGGTTACCTGAAGCTTCTCACAGAAACGATTCTGCCGGAAGCGGAGCGGCTTCTGCCCGCGCCGCCGCAATGGCGTGGGATTGCCGGGTATTCCCTGGCCGGGCTGTTCGCCCTGTACGCCGTCTGCCGGGCCGGGGTGTTTTCCCGGGCGGGCAGCGTGTCCGGTTCCCTGTGGTTTCCGGGGTTTCAGGAGTATTTTTTCTCTCATGCGCCCCAGCGCCGCCCGGACTGCATCTATTTTTCTTTGGGAGACAGGGAGGCCAAGACCCGGAACCCCACACTGAGGACCGTACAGGAAAAAACGGAAGAGATGCACGCCTTCTGTCAAAGCAAGGGGATCCGCACGGTGTTCCGGCTCAATCCCGGCAATCACTTCGTCTGCGGAATCGAGCGCACCGCCTCCTGTCTTGAGTGGCTGCTGGGCGGGGACGGGATATAGTGTAAACGCAGCGCGCAGAAAGAAAGCCGCCGCCGGGCTTTGCAGCAGCCCGGCGGCGGCTTTTTATCTCTCAGGCGCCATGACGCGCCCTGTGGAAGATGCCGCGGTCAGTTATGGATGGGGAAACCGTTGCCGTCGGTAAACGTACCGGTGATGATTTTAATCAGATCGTAAAGGTAGCCAATGCCGCACAGGCTGCCGGTGAACAGGTACAGAAGGCCGGTGCCCACCTTCCCCACATAGAAGCGGTGCACGCCCAGGCCGCCCAGGAAAATGCACAGCAGCAGGGTGGCAATCCAGCTTTTCTGGCTTACCATGGGGCCCATAGCGCCGTTTACATTCTGGTTTGTATTGGCGTTGTTAATGATGATGGTGGGCTGCTGATAGGGCTGCTGATAAGGCTGTTGGTACGGCTGCTGCTGGTAGGGCTGCTGGTATTGGTAGTTCTGCTGCTGGTATTGCTGCGAGGGAGCCTGGTACTGGGGCGCAGAGGGCTGGTTCCCCTGAATCTGGGCAGGCGGCGCCTGCTGGATCTGCGTGGGATCCTGCAGAGGGGGCGCTGCGTTTTCCTGCGCCTGTCCGGCAGCGGGCATGGTTCCAGCCGGGCTTCCGCAATACGGGCAGAAGTTGCCCTCAAACTCGGCGTTGCAATTTTGACATTTCATTCTTTTTTACCTCCTCAATCCCCCGCGCGCCTTCGGCGGGGACTCCGCGCACTGGCCGCCTCCGGCGGCCTTGGGCTGGGGGCGGAACGCTGGCAGAGCTCCCGCGGTTTTCTCACGGTGCTGCATATTTTCTTAGCTGCTCCGCAAGGCCTCCGGCGGGGACTCCGCGCGCTGTGTGTTTCACCCAGGGAAAAGCAGTGCTGCGCGAAGGGTTCTTTTGCGAGGACGCTACCCCGCAAAAGAATGCTTCGACGCGTGGCGCGGCATAGCCGCGCCACACTGCACCCTTCCTTCGGATATTATACCATAGCTGCAGACAGGATCCAACAGAATCTTTGCGGATCCGGCCAAATTTTTCTGCGGTTCTGTGCAGAAAACCTTACCAGCGGTATTCCGGCCGCAGGAAGGGCTCTTTCCGCTCCCGCGAAACCAGCGGGCCGTACAGGGCCGGGCGGCGGAAGGTGTTGCCGTGCATCTCGATCTGCCGGTAGCGGCGCAGCTCCTCCAGGGGGAACGAGGCCAGGTACACCCCCTCCGCTTCACCGGCTTCCAGCACCAGCATATCGCGGGAGCAGTCCTCCCCCTCGCGGTAGGCCATGCCGTCGAAAGCGGTGGAATGGCCGTTGCAGTCCGGCTGGCCGTAGGCGTAGTTGGCGGTGGCGATGCCCACCATATTCTCGAAGGCGCGGGCGCGCAGCTGGGCCAGGCGGTTCAGCTCCATGGGGCAGGCGTTGGGGGTCAGGATGATCTCGGCCCCGTTCAGCATCAAAAGCCGGGCGCTTTCCGGGAATTCCCGGTCATAGCAGATCATAGCGCCAATCCTTACCGTGCCGCGGCCCGTCTCCAGCTCTTCCACAGGGAAACCATCCCCGGGGGTGAGCAGGCGCTCTGCGTCAAAGTCGCAGGTATGTACCTTAGAGTAGGCCAGCGCCAGGCGCCCTGTGCGGTCGTACACATGCAGGGTATTCCGGGGGCCGCCCTCCCACTGCTCCAGGAAGGTGATGCCTATGGCCATTTCCAGCTCTTTGGCAAGCCCGGCGAAAAACGACACGAATTCCCCGTCTGCCGGAACCGCCTCCGCGGCCAGCTGGGCCGGATCCTTCGGCACATGGTAGCCGTTGCTCCACATTTCCGGGAAAAGGGCCAGGTCGGCCCCCATGGCCTTCGCCCGCCGGCAGTACGCCTCCCCTTTTTCCCGGTTACCTGCGGCCCCGGGGGTAGAAACCATCTGCAGCAGCGCCACATAGAATTTTTCCATCATATCAAGATTCCTCCCAATCATTTATTATATTATAGTTTTAAGTATCGAGCGAATGTTGAAGTTTTCGTTTCCCCTTTGTCAAAAGGGTGGGGCATGCCGGCGGCTGGCGGGCACCCCCCAACGCGGCGGTAGAGGAAATTCTTCCATTTGCCCCCAGGCCGCAGGCGGGCGAACACAAACCCGTGCTCCGGCTTCGCGGAGCAGCTGAGAAGCCCTCTTCCCCCGTGGTAAAACCGCGGGCGCCGAAGTATCCTTCCCCACCCAGAGAGAGCCGCCGCAGGCGGCGGGCGCGCGTCCTCCTCCCCGGAGGGGCGCGTTCTTCTCCCCGTAGGGGTTAGCGCAGCAGGTGGAGCAGGCGGTCGGGGCAGTTGAGGAAGGCGCGCATAAGCTGGAAGTGGTCGGTTTCCTGGTACGGAACCTCCTCTATGCCCAATTCCGAAAGCTGAAACACCTGCGCGCCGGGAAACGCCATGAGCATGGGGGAATGGGTGGCGATGAGGAACTGGGAATCCCGCTGCACCAGCAGATCGATCCAGGCAAGAAGCTCCAGCTGTTTTCTGGGGGAAAGGGCGGCCTCGGGCTCGTCCAGCAGGTACAGGCCGCGGCCGCCGAAGCGGTGCTCTACCAGGGCCATGAAGCTTTCCCCGTGGGACTGCTTGTGCAGGGAAACCCCGCCGTAGCTGTTGAGAAGCTTGGGAGAAAGGGCGGGGTAGCCGTCCAGGTCGTCCAGGTTGCTGGCCACATTGTAGAAGCTTTCTGCCCGGAGGAAGTAGCCGTCCCTGGGAAAGGACTGGCGCACCACCGAGATGCACCGGTGCAGGCTGGAGTGCGTTTCGCGGGTGGAAAAGGAAAAGTTTTTGGAGCCTCCCTCCGGGTTAAAGCCGCAGGCCACCGCAACGGCTTCCAGCAGGGTGGATTTCCCGGTGCCGTTTTCCCCCACCAGGAAGGCCACGTCGCTGGAAAAGCGGAGCTGCCCCCCCTTTGCCAGCCAGCGCACCGCGGGAAGCTGCCGCAGGTACTCCTCCTCCGGTTCCCGCTTCAGCGCGACAGCGCTCAGATATTTCCGTTCCAAAAACGCCGCCTCCTTTCGCCCCTATTATACACCGCCCGGGGCGGTTTGTCATGGCGCGGCGGCCTCTTTCTCTTCCCCCGCAGGGCGGATTCATAATTTATTCGCAAAAATGTCATGAAAGTATGAGCGGATCATCACATAGTTTTCACATTGGGGCCCCATAATAAAATCACAGCAAGGGAAAAGAAATACAGAACACCGGCAAGCCCAAGAGGAAGAGGGCAGGCGGAGGAAAGGATGACAGATTATGTATGATCCCTTCATGAATCAAAATCAAAACAATCAGAATCAAGATACGGAGAAGCAGGACGCGGGCCAGGCCAGCGTGAACCAGAACAGCACCGCTTCCCAGGAAACCCCGGGCAGCCCGTACTACTCTCAGAGCTATTCGCAGAATTATTCCCAGCCGAACGGGTATAACGCCCCCAATTACGGCAATACTGGCTACCAGAACGGCTACAGCCAGCAAAGCTGGCAGGGCGGGCAGACCGAGTGGGACGGCAGCATGTACCATTACAGCGCCCAGGCCCCCCAGCCGCCCCAGAAGCCGAAGAAGGAGAAAAAGCCCATGAGCCGGGGCAAGAAGCTTGCGGTGAAAATTACCGCCGGCGTGCTGGCCTGCCTGATGGTCTCGGCCGGCTCCATCGCCGGGTTTGCGGCCCTCATCAACGGCGGGTACATTTCGGTGAACACCACCTCCACCGCCCCCGCCTTCACCATCAACAAGATGGTGGACGAGGACGGCAACACCCCCACCCAGACCACCACCAGCGGCGAGCTCACGTTGAATGAAATTGCCCAGAAGGTGATTCCCTCGGTGGTGTGCATTCAGAACTTCCAGCGCACCAACCAGCAGTTTTATTTTGGATACACCCAGCAGCCCAGCAGCGAGGAACAGGACGCGGGCGAGGGCTCCGGCATCATCGCCACCTCTGACGGGTACATCATCACCAACGCCCACGTGGTGGAGGGGGCCGACAGCCTGAAGGTGATTCTGTACGACGGTTCCACCTACGAGGCAGAGCTCATCGGCAGCGACAGCGTCACCGACCTGGCGGTTGTCAAGATTGAAGCCGCCAACCTGGTGCCCGCCACCTTCGGCTCCTCCAGCGACCTGCAGGTAGCCGACCAGGTAATGGCCGTAGGCAACCCGGGCGGCCTGCAGTTCAGCTCCAGCGTGACGGTGGGCTACGTTTCCGCCCTTGACCGGCCTGTCACCTCAGAGGACGGCTACACCATGAACTGCATCCAGACCGACGCCGCCATCAACCCCGGCAACTCCGGCGGCGCGCTTGTGAACAAATACGGCCAGGTGGTTGGCATCAACTCCTCGAAAATCGCCGCCACCGGCTACGAGGGCCTTGGCTTCGCCATCCCCATCGACGACGCCCAGCCCGTCATCAGCAGCCTGAAGGAATACGGCTATGTGCGCGACCGTGCTGTGCTGGGCATTACCGGCCAGTACATTGACAGCATGACCGCCCGCTTTTACGGGTTCCCCACCAGCGGCATGTACGTGGCCAGCATTACCAACAGTTCCGTCTCTGCGGCGGGCATCACCCAGGGCTGCATGATTACCAAGATTGACGATGTGACGGTAAACAGCCAGACGGCCATCACCTCGTACCTGACCCAGAAAAAGCCGGGCGACACCGTGACGCTTGAGTGGTACAACGGCCTTACCGGCCAGACCACCACGGCCCAGGTGACGCTGGAGCAGTCCACCGGCGAATAAATTCTTCCTTACGCTTACAAGACTCTTTTTCATAAAATTCTTCCTCTAAACGCGGGAACGCCCGGGGCGGTGAAAGCTGTTCCGGGCGTTCCTGCGCGTTTTCGTCTTTTCTCCGGGTCAGCCCTGGGCCAGGGCGGCGCCTACGTCCGCCTTGAACCGCTCCCAGGCGTCCTCGTGCTGGACAAAATAAAGGGGGCACTCTTTGCCTGTCACGTCGTAATGCCGGATGAGATCCCCCTCGTCCAGGCCGAGCTGCCGGCACAGCCAGGCGCACAGCTTCACCAGGGATTCGTAGGAGGCGCTGGTGAATTCTCCCGTTTCGTCCGGGTGGCACACTTCAATAGAGATGGTGTCCCGGTTGCGCTCGTTGGTGGCGGCGGATTTTTCATCCAGCGGCACGCATTGAAGAATTTCCCCCTCCAGCCCTATGACGAAATGGGCGTTTACCTCCACCCCCGGGGTGTTGAAGTAATTCCGGTTCCCCGCGGCGGAGGTGCCCGGGTTGCCCACATAGTGGACGGCGATGGCGTTGACCTCCTCCAGCTTTTCCCCTGTGCGGCTGCCGCCCAGGTCAAGCAGGGCTTCTTCCACCCAGGAGGGAATCTCTATGGCAGAAAGGGAGGTTTCCCCGCCGGGCTCCCCTTCTCGCTGCGAGGCGGCGCCAAGGGGGAACACCTGCCCTTCCGGCGGCCCGCCCTGGGGGGCAAGCCCCGCGCCGCCCTGCGCCAGCCAGGCCAGCGCACCCAGGGCCACCGCCAGCCCGGCCCCCAGCGAAACGAGAAAAACCCGGCGCCGCCTGCGCCGTTCCCTTTGCATCATCCGCCTTCTCTGCTCCGGATCCAAATACCGATACCGTTCCATCGTCCCATAACCTCCCGCTGTGTAAGTTGCGCTTCACTAAAAACACGGGCGGGCAGGGGGAAAGGTTACGTCTTGTCCCCCGCCCGCCCGTTCCGGCGGCATCTTCATTTTATTCCCCGCGGCAGGCAAACTTGCGCCCGGTTATTCCCCCTCGCCCCTTTGGGCCGCTTCCTGCACCGGCAGCTTGGAAAGCACCTGCATGAGGGTTTCCAGCGCGCCGTCCAGCGCCTGGCGATCCTCCGGGCTCATCCGTTCCAAAAGCTCCCGGAAGCAGCTGGCGTCCTCCTCCAGAAACCGGTCCACATAGCCCAGGCCCTTCTCTGTCAGCTGAAGAAGGATGCTGCGCCTGTCCTCCCGGCTGGGAACCCGCTCCACAAAGCCACGCTCTGTCAGCTGGTCGGCCAGCTTGGTCATGCGCTGCTTGGGCAGCCGCATGTACCGCGCCAGCTCAGACATGGCCATGCCGTGCCCGCGCCAGCGAAGCACCTCCACGCAGTAATACATGTTAATGCTGACCCCGTCGTTCAGCAGCTGCTTGAACGGCCGGGCGATCCAATAGTTCCACACCGGAAGCACCGCCAGCAGCTTTTCCTGCAGATCTCTTGTATTCATGGTTCATTCCTCCGCCTGAATCCCCTCATTCTCCTTTTACCAGTATAAAACTTTTAAAATCAAAAATCAAGGAACCTCCCCGGATGCGTTTCAGCAATTCATATGATAAAAATGAATAAATTATAAATATTTTTCCGCATGATTGACAATCACCCCTGGGTATGTTATACTCTTTATAAAGTAATATTTTATTTACTATAATATTAAATATACCAATTTCGCCGCACATGGGGCAGAGGTTGGATATGCAGGAAAGGGTGTCTGTTATGAGCAAGCTTGACAAGGTACAAAAATATGTGGAAAAGGGAAAGGAAGCCGGGCTTCTGAAGCTGATCCACGATAAGGATAAAAGCGTTCGCCTGGCGGCGATTGAGGGCATGGGCAAGATTGGCCGGGACGATTCCTTCAATAATCTTGTCACCATGCTCAGCGACGACGACGCGGACATCCGCGCGGCCAGCGCCGACGCGCTGGGGGTTTTGAAGAACAGCCACGCAGACGCGCACCTGCGCTACCGTCTGGGGATTGAGAAGGACGCCAAGGTGGTGGAAGCCATTAAGAAGGCGGTGGCAAGCCTGCCCAGGGACTGAGCGCCTCCGGCGCGAAGCCGCCAACAGCTAAACATACCGCGTCGTTTCGCCCCGTTTTTTGGGAACGGCGCAAAGGAAAACCTTGCCCCGGCCGGGAAATTGCTCCCGGCCGGGGCTTTCTGCCGCCTGCCGCCAAAAGAAAAAAGGGAATCCCCCGCCGCGGCAGGGCCGCCGGCGGGGGATTCTGTGTTGAGGCTGCGCTTTGTATAAAGAAAAATAACGCTTGCAGGCTTACCCGATAGAGGCCACCGCCACAGGGGAGGCGGAGCCGTTGATGT
>DVMK01000048.1 GCA_018715025.1 Candidatus Caccousia avistercoris | reverse complement strand
GAACACCATTATCATTAACATCTATAATCTGATTTTCGGTTTTTCCTTTAATGTGTTTTTGGCGCTGATGATCAACGAGCTTCAGCTGCGCCGCGTCAAAAGCGTGGTTCAGACCTGCGTGTACCTTCCCTATTTTCTGTCGTGGGTTATTTTCGCAGGCCTGGTGCAGGTGTTCCTGCAGGCGCCTGTGCCGGGCGACGTGGGCGGGCTGGTGAATCAGGTCATTGTGGCGCTGGGCGGCGAGGCCATCGATTTTATGCGCACTCCTTCCATGTTCCGCGGCATTTTGGTGATTACAAACATCATCAAGACGGCGGGGTATTCCTCCATCATTTACCTGGCCGCCATTGCGGGAATCGACCCCACGCTGTACGAGGCCACCACGATAGACGGGGGTAACCGGAAAGATATGCTGGTACATATTACCTTTCCCCGCATTCTGCCCAGCGTGGCGGTCATGTTCCTGCTGCAGGTGTCGCAGCTTTTTCTGTCGAATTTCGACCAGGTATACAACCTTTACAACAACTTTGTGCTTTCCACAGGCGATGTGCTTTCCACTTATATTTACCGCATCAGCCTGGGCGGCGGGGCGGAGTTCGAGCTTTCCACAGCGGCCAACCTGCTGCTGAATGTTTTGGGGCTCATCGCCCTCGTGGCTTCCAACAAATTTGTGAAAAAGCTGGATGTCATGGGCATCTTTTAAGGGGGGAAGGCAAATGAAACGGTTCAGAGGTTCGGTGGGCTCTGGGCGCTGGGACATGCGCCAGCACCTGGGGTTCAACTTTTACGATGTTTTCGTGCTTCTGTTTTGCGTGATTTTCGCGTTTATCTGTTTTTACCCGATGTGGTATGTGTTTGTGGCGTCGATTACGCCCTATGAGGAGTTTGTCCAGGGCGGCCTGATGCTGTGGCCCTCCAGCGGGGTGGACTTCCAGTATTACAGGACGATTTTCAACAATTCCTCCTTCGTGTCAAGCCTGTGGATCTCCGCCTCCAAAACGGTGATCGGCACCCTTTTGAGCCTGACGGTCACCTCCACCATGGCCTATGCGGTGAGCAAGGTGTATGTGCCGGGCATGAAGGCCCTGAACGTGCTGGCGGTTGTCACCATGTTCTTTACCGGCGGCCTGATCCCCACCTATATTCTGTATATGGATTTGAACCTGATCCGCAGCTACTGGGTCATGGTGCTGCCCTATGGCTTCAACATTACCTATTTCATCATCATGCGCAATTACTTCTCGTACTCCGTCCCCAAAGAGCTGGAGGATGCGGCGCGGATTGACGGATGCAACGACATCAGCGTGTTTTTCCGCATCCTGCTTCCTCTGTCGAAGCCGATGCTGGCCGCTGTGGGCCTGTTCCTGGCGGTGAGCTTTTGGAACGATTACTACAGCTACATGATGTATATTGCCAACAAGCCGACGCTGCAGCCCTTTGCGTGGGTGCTGCGCCGGGTGCTGACGGATTCTTCCATGATGGCGCAGGTTCGCACAGGCGCCATGGACATGGGCGCGCAGCTTCCGCCGCCTATGGCGCTGCGGATGGCCACCATCATCTGCGCCATGCTGCCCATCATGTGCGTGTACCCCTTCCTGCAGAAGCATTTCGCCAAGGGGATTCTCATTGGCGCGGTAAAGGAATAAGCGGGGAATATGTGGGTTCGGGCTGCGCTTTCTGCCGGCCTTGAAGAATATATTCATGTCAACAAAAAGGAGGAGAACCATGGTTAAATTGAGCAAAGTCAGAAAAGGTCTGGCCCTGGCGGCCAGCATAGCCATGATGCTGACAATGGCGGCTGGCTGCAGCGGGAATACGCCGTCTTCCCAGCCTGCAGACAGCACGCCCTCCGCAGGAGCTTCTGCGGAGGGGACGGACTCTGCCGCAGGAGGGGAAACCCCCGCCACAGGCGCAGAGGCGAACGCGAGCCGCGAAAAGGTGAACATCCGTTTTTCCCAGTACGCAAACAATACGGATGATCAGGAGGGCATGGCGAACGACCCCATCAAAAAAGCGATTGAGGACACGGTCAATATCACGCTGGAGTACGACACCGGCATCGAGGGCTATGACGACCGCATCGCCACAGAGCTGGCGGTAGGCGCCGCCCCCGACCTGTTCCCCACCTGGGGCGAGGCAACCAAGCTGCGGCAGTACGCCGAGGAGGAGGCCGTCTACAACATTGCGGAGTTCATCAACAACGATCCGGAGCGTTACCCTATTTTATATAAGATCATCAACAGCGACGAGTACAAGATGTACAACAAGATGTACACGGGGGATGAGAACGCGGCCTACGCCATCTACTCCTTCTCTGCGCGGGCTTACCCCGCCTTCAGCGGCGTCCCCGCGTACAACACGGCCATTCTGGAAGAGGTGAACGGCGGCGAGGTGCCCTCTACGGTAAGCGAATTTGTAGAGTTCACCCAGAAGGCGGTGGACGCCGGCTATTCCGGCTGGTGGCCCTACAACGCCAAGCTCACCAACTGGGCTGAAATCGATGGCACCATGGCTCTGCCGCAGGGGACGTCCATCCGTTCCCCCGCCAGCTACGACTGGCTGTGGACGGGCTTCCTCCCGGACGACGAATCCAAAATCGGCACTGCGGAAGAGCACTGGACGCTGATGACCGTCTCTGACGAGAGCAAAGAGGTTGTGAAAACCCTGGCGGAAATGTACGCCAACAACGGCATTCACAACGGCGTGGGAACCCTGGTGGATGAGGACGACGGCTACGCCGCCTTCGACAACGGGACGTTGGCCTCCTACGGCTATGGGTACGGCTACTACACCCAGTTCAAAAAGCTGTACGACACCTGGATGAACGCCCACCCGGACGACGGTTCCCTGGCAGACCTGACGCTGGGCACCGCCCTGACAGACGACGAGGGCAACTGGATGCGCGTTTACGACGTTCCCACCTATGTGGGCGCCCACTATTTCATCCCCACCAGCTGCGAATACCCGGAGCGCGTGCTTGACCTGGTGGAATTCCTCGCCAGCAACGAGGGCCAGTCGCTGCTGTTCCGCGGCATTGAGGGGCTCACCTACACCATGGACGGCGACGAAGTGGTGTATAACATAGATGAGTTCGTGAACATCAACAAGTCCTACGGCTACCCCAACCCGGACCGCTGCCGCTACATGTGGTTCTCTTACCTGTTCTGCGCCAGCGAGATGATGCTGGACCTGGAAAACAACGATTGGTGGGAAGCTGTCACCACCCCCTACGACAACACGCTGGACTGGGCGGAAGGCGAGACCAGGGAATGCTACCAGTACGCCATTGACACGGTGGAAAGTTTCATTGATAATGTGTATGTAGAGCTCCCCTCCTACTACGGGCTGGCAGCCCTTGACGCTGAGTGGGGCGACGTGCAGACGAAGCTGGTAGAAATTTCTAACCGCTACCTGTCTCAGATGCTGGGCGGGCAGCTTGACGTGGAAACCGGCTGGGAGCAGTACCGGGCCGAGTACGAAGTTGCCGGCGGTTCCGACCTGGAAGCCGCGGTAAACGAGGCCATTGCCGAGGCCCGCGAAACCTACGCGTAAGGCTTTTGCCTTTCGCTTTGTGTACCTGAGAACCGGCGGGAAACGCCGGGAAGTATAGAAGGGCCTGGCCGCCTGCCTCCGGCGGCCTTCCGGCCGGGCAGTCAAAGCGGCGCCGTTCCTCTGAGAACCGGATAAGGATGTTTTCAGAGGGCGGCGCCGCCTTATTGGCGGGCGCGCCGGTTTTCCGCGCACCGCGGCAGAAAAACGGAAGGAGTGTATCATCATGGGGCGCATTGAACTTTTGCCAAGGGACTACCATTCCTACAAGGCCAACCTGCACAGCCACACCACCTGCTCAGACGGCCGGTTCACCCCGGGGCAGGCGAAGGAGCATTACAAGAAAAACGGGTACAGCATTGTGGCGTTCACCGACCACAATATTTTTCTCGACCACAGCGATTTGAACGACGGGGAATTCCTGGCGCTGGCAGGCCTGGAGGTGGACACCGACAGCTTTGTCTACGGAAAAAAGAACGAGTTTAACCAGACCTGCCACCTGTGCGCCATTGCGCGGGACCCTGCCTGTGCGCTGCCGGTTTTCCGGGCAGAAAGCTACACCGGCGAGGCGATCCGCGCTAAGATTGACGAGTTCCACCAGGCAGGCTATCTTGTGAATTACAACCACCCCGCGTGGTCCTGCGAAGGGCCGGACGAGTTTCTGGGGTACGGCGGCTTCGACGGCCTGGAAATTTACAATTACAGCTGTGAAGTGAGCAACAACAACGGCGACAGCCACAACGAATACGCCATGGCGCTGCGGATGCTGCGGCGCCCTATCCGCTGCATCGCCGCAGACGACAACCACCAGAGCCGTGGCTGCGAGGACGACTCCTGCGGGGGCTGGGTGGTGTTCAAGGCGCCAGAACTGAGCTACCCCGCCATTATACAGGCGTACGACGAAATGCGGTTCTATGCCTCCACAGGCCCCGAGATTTTGGAAAGCTATATTGAGGGCGGGAAGCTGGTGGTAGAGTGTTCCCCCGTGCGGCGCGCCCATGTGACGACGCAGATGATCGACCCGGTTTACTGCGGCTTTTCCCAGGACAACAGCCTGACGCACATTGAGGTAAACCTGGAAAAGGTGCCGGAGGCGGCCCGGTTCCTCTGGGTGCAGCTGACGGACGGGCAGGGCAGAAAGGCCTGGATGAACCCCTATTACCTCACAAGGGATAAAGGCTGACGGCGGGGCGGAAACAGAATGGACAGGGAAAGAGGGATGCAGAGATGGACTATGGCGTGACGATTACGCGGGGCGCGTCTCCCTGGCAGATTTTTCAGCAGGGGGAGGACGGCACGGCGTGCATCCGGCTGGAGGGAAGGTACCGCCTGACGCGCCTTTCGCAGGAGCTGCCGCTGCAGTTTTCTGATGTGCCTTGCGCCAAAACGACAGTAAAGGCCCGCATAGCGCTGGAGAGCACCGGCGAGTCTGTGGTTCCGTGGACAGAGTGCACGGTGCTGGAGGACGGGCGCTGGGAAACGGTTTTTCCGCATGTGCCTGCCGGCGGCCTGTACCGCATTGAAACCTACATGGATTACGAGGGCTGGGACGGCCTTTCCTGCACGCGGGGCGACATGGTGCACAGCATAGGCGTGGGCGATGTGTTTGTCATTGCCGGGCAGAGCAACGCGGCGGGCCGCGCCAAAAACCCGGTGGCAGACGACCCCGAGCTGGGCGTGCATGTGCTGCGCTCCAGCGCCAGGTGGGAGCTTGCCACCCACCCGTTGGGGGAAACGACCCAGGCGGTACATGTGGGCCATTACGAAAACCACAACCCGGGCCACAGCCCCTGGCTTCATTTTGCAAAACGGCTCAAGCACGAGCTGGGCTTCCCCATTGGCCTGGTGCCCTGCGCCTACGGCGGCGCGCCGCTGCGCTGGTGGAACCCGGAGGAAAACGGCGCGCTTTTTACCAATATGCTGGAGATGCTGGCCGACTATGACATCCACCCCAAGGCGGTTCTCTGGTACCAGGGGGAGGCCGAGGGCTATGAGGACAGTGCGGAAACATATTTTCAGCGCTTTTCCGCCCTGGTGCGGCATACCCGCCAGGCGCTGGGGCAGCCGGAGCTTCCCTTCCTCACAGTGCAGCTCAACCGGTGCCTGGAAAACCCCAGCGAAAAGCTGGACCGCCAGTGGGGCATGGTGCGCGAGGCCCAGCGCCAGGCGTGGCACAAGCTGCCCCATGTGACGGTGGTGCCGTCGGCCGACCTTGCCCTGTATGATTTCATCCACAATTCCGCCGAGGGAAACCTGGTGGTGGGCGAACGCTGCGCCCGCGCCGCCCTGGCCGAATGCTACGGCCGCCCGGTGGACTGGATGGCCCCGGAACCGGAGTCGGCGGTGCAGACGGCCCCCGACACGGTGGAGGTGCGCTTTTCCCGTATCCGCAACTGGCTGAACCCCTTCGAGGTACCAGCCTCCCTGCTGCCCTTTGAGGCGGAGGATGCGCAGGGCCTTGCGGCGCCCAAGGCGTATGAAACGGGCCGCGACAGCCTGACCATTACCTTTGAGCGCCCCCTGGGCGCGGGCGCGCGCCTGCACGGCGCTTGGCGCATGAACCCGGGCGCTGCCATTCCCAGCGACTGCATGCGCATGCCGATGCTTTCGTTTTACGGCGTGCCAATCGGGCAGGAATAGTCCTTCTGCCCATCATTCTATTGACACAAGGAAGGGGGGCGTCCTGTGAAGGGGCCGTTCCAGTATATTTTCCGTTTCTGCTGCGACCCGGGTTTTAATGACGGCGAAGAGATCCCGGCGCTGCTTCGCTATGTGGAGGAAGCGGATATTGACGATGTGGCGGTGTTTGCCAATGTGGAGGAGATCAACACCGGGCACATGGATTTCAAGGAGCAGGATGTCTATCTTGCCATGATGGAAAAAATACGCGCGCTGCTGGCGGAAAAGGGGGTGACCATGTCTGTCAACCAGTGGCACAGCGTGATGCACGCAGACCTGGGAAAAACGCTGCGGCCGGGGCAGAACTTTCGCCTGATGGTAGACCCGCAGGGCAGCGAGGCAAGCCTCTGCGTCTGCCCCCTGTGCCAGGAATGGCAGGCGTACATCGCCCAGCTGTACGCCCGTTACGCCGCGCTGGAGCCCTCCATCCTCTGGGTGGAGGACGACTTCCGCCTGCACAACCACGATCCCCTTGCGTGGGGCGGATGCTTTTGCAGCGAGCACATGAAGCTGTACAGCGCCCTTGCGGGGAAAGAATTAACCCGGGAAGAATTTGTGGCGGGCGTGCTCCGCCCCGGGGAACCGCACCCTTACCGGAAAATCTGGCTGGATGTAAGCCGCGAGACGATGCTCAGCGCCGCCGGGGCCATTGCCCGGGCGGTGCGCGGCGTGTCGGAACAGGCAAAGGTGGGGCTTATGAGCTCTGCCCCTCACGTTCACGCGGCGGAAGGGCGTGACTGGCATGCGCTGCTTCATACGCTAGCGGCAGGCCGCCCGCCTGTGGACAGGATACACCTGCCGGGCTACCAGGAAAATTCCCCGTCGGCCTACCTGCACGGCTTCAACATGGTCTCTATGCTCACCCGCGCCATGCTTCCGGAAGAGACCGAGGTGTACCCGGAATTGGAAAATTTCCCCTTTTCCCTGTTTTCCAAGTCCCGCCGGTTTACCCGCTTTCAGCTGTTAAGCGCCCTGCCGATGAATTTGTCCGGCATCACGATTGATCTGTATGATCTCAACGGGAACGGCATCGTCTGGCAGGACGGCTACGAGCAAATGCTGCGCCGCACAAAGCCTTACCTGAACGCCATGGCCCGCACCGGCGTGTTCCAGGAGGAACGGCTGGGCGTCCAGGTGCTGTACAGCCCTCGTTCCTCTTATACGCTCCACACCAGCAAGGGGGAGTCTATGGAGGAGCTGTACCCCCAGGAGGTGTTCTTCGCCGGGCTGCTGCCCGCCATGGGCGTGCCCTATGCGTACACCGGCAATCCCCGCATGAAGAGGCAGTTGGTGGCGGTGTCCGGCCAAGTTTTGCGGAACTGGGACGCAGAGACGCTGACGCGGCTGTTTGCAGACAATTTCGTCATTTTAAACGGTGACGCCTCCTACACCCTGTGGGAGATGGGCCTGGGCCGCCTGGCCGGGCTGGAACGGGTGGCCTGGCTGCGCCAGAACAGCGGCGCTTACGCCTACGAACAGGTTTCCAACGGGAAGGAATACGGCGGGCGCAGAAACGCCCGGGCTTCCGCCGTCATTTCCTGCAGCGACGCGGTGGATGTCACCTATGCGGAGGACGCACAGAAGGAGGAATATACCGCGCTGTACGACTCCTTCCGCCGCCGCACCGCCTCCGGCCAGGTGGTGGTGAACGGGCGCGTGCTCATTTATCCCTTCGGGGGCTTTGAAAGCCCTGTCTCTCTGCCGCCCATGCTCCTGAACCGTGTGCGGCAGGAGGTGCTTCACGACGTGCTGCGGACGGCGGGCGCGCCCTTCCCCCTGGTATGCGGCGCGCCTTACCTGGAGCCTTACTGCTTCGCGGGGGAGGGCGGGGTTGACCTTTACCTGGTCAACGGAAGTACGGATAGCGTGGAAGCGGTGACGCTGGCGTTCCCGCCGGGGGCTGCGCCGGCCGCAGCGCAGGCCTGGCCTTCCTGGGAGGAGGCCCCTGCGCCGCAGGCTGTTTCCTGCCAGGCGGCGGACGCCGCCGTCTGTGTGCCCGCGGCGGTCCCCAGCATGGAGGCGGTTCTGCTGCGCTTTTCTTCCGGGCGGCAGTCCCCGCAGGAATAGTGGATCCATACGTGAAAGGAGAACGACGATGCAGGCAAAGATCATAGACAGAAAATGGGTGGTGGAATGGTTTGACGAGCGCCAGTGCTACCACATGCCCAGCCTGACCCTGGCGGACAACGGCAATCTGCTGGCTGTGTGGAACGGCGGCTTCCTGCAGTGGAACGGCGACCCCATGGGGCGCGATGCGAAAGACTGGGTGTCTGTGCTGGAGCCCGGCGCAGAGAAGTGGTCAAACCCGGACGCCGTAGGCTGCGACATCCGCTACTGCTGCCACGACCCCATATTCATCAAAAACAAGCAGGGGGAAATTATCCTTCTGTTCGCCAAATTTCTGGACACGGAAGTGAATTTTACCACCTGGTGCAACGGCCGCGACGAGCTGTGGACGCGCAAGACAAAGGATGGAGGACGCACATGGGAGCCCGCCAGGCCTGCGGGGATCCAGAGCGGCCATGCCTCCAACGACAGCGTTCTGCTGGAGGACGGCACCATCGTGTTCGCCTCCACCAGCAGCGAGCTGCCTGACAAATATTTCGGCGCCGTGCGCATCTACCTTTCTCACGACGACGGCGAAACCTGGGAAAAAGGCCCCATCCTGTGGGCGGAGGACGGCAACCTGATCCGGGAGCCGGCGCTCTGCCTGCGGCCGGGCGGGGTCATCCGCATGTTTACCCGCACCTGCCCCGGCAGCACAGGCTGGGGCGCGGGCGTTCAGTCGCTGGTGTCCTACACAGCGGAAAGCCGGGACGGCGGCAGAACCTGGACGAAGCCCGTGCCCACCTCCATCCTCAACAACGAGTCAAAAATTGACGTGATCAGCTGGGACAGCAGCACCATTCTCATGGCCTACAACGACACCCCTGTAGCCGACTGGCACGAGCGCAGCCCCTTGACGCTGGCTTATTCCAAGGACGAAGGCATGACCTGGAAAAACCTGATCGAGCTGGCCCCCGCCCCGGGCAACAAGTGTCAGCCCGCCATGTGCAGGGACAGGGACGGCCGCCTGAACGTGATCTACATGAACCGCCACACGGCGATTGAGCATCTGGTGCTGGAAATCACAGACTAGGGGAAGGGGAATGTTTTTTCAAGCAGCGTGGCGAAAAGCAAAGGGAAGGCTTTCGCCCGCCTTTTCCAAAGCGGGGCGCGCGGCTCTTGGTTCTGCGCGCCCCGCGCTGCAGCAAGCTTTTTCGGCAGCCGCCCCGGCTGCCTCCCGCTTTTGCAAAAGCGGGAGGCGGCTTTTCTGTGTAAGAGGAGCTGCGGTTAAATCGAATGCCCTCCCTGAGAGAAGGGCGCCGGTGTCAGCAGAAATTTTGACTTTGCTGAGTTCCAGGGAAGCCGCCTTGAGGTGGTTTTTGCAAAGTAAAAGCCACCCGCTGAGCGAGTGGCTGCAGAAAAGACGAATGCCGAAGAATGCAAAAAACAACTCTCATTCTTGACTTTCCATATTTGTTAAATAAAAAGAGAGATGTAAAAAATAAATTGTGCAATTTTCTTCATCGTGCTATAATAGCAATAAAATATTGCTGCTATCTCATCCAGGTGTTCTGGACTAGATGTCTCCCTCTGAGACGTAAGCGAAGGGGAGCTCTGTCCAGTGAATGCGGTACAAGCGGAACTGGCGGAAGGCAATCTGCCCGGCGTAAACGCCCAACCCCACCCGGCAGCAGTCTGGTTCCTGAATCGGGCTGGGGTCCTCCAGCTCCAATAACACACGGCCATCTACCGCTACAAAGCAGCGGTTCTGGCAGATCCCTGCCTGAATGTGGTATTCCCGCCCGGTTTCGGCCAAAAAGCCATGGGTCAGCGCCTGGGGGCTGTTGGAGGGGTACTTTTCTATGCCAAGCTGGTTCGTCCACCAGCCGTTCAAGCCGCCAATGTAGCTGAGGGCGGCATCGTTCTTCTCATAGTCCCACCCTTTGGCGCGGAACGTAAAGTTCAGGTCGTTGCTGCAGGGAGGAACCATGCGGCCATAAAAATCCAGCAGGATATCGCC
>DVMK01000047.1 GCA_018715025.1 Candidatus Caccousia avistercoris | reverse complement strand
CATACCTTCCACAGGCAGATTATTCCCGCTTTCCGGTTTTGAAGAGGATCCAGCTGACCGTTGTGCCAAGAGCCAGATACACCGCCCAAAACAGAAGGAAGCCCGCCCAGGAGGCTGGCAGGGGGTAAGGGGCTGTGCCAGGCTGGCCTGCCAGGATGTTATGAATCATGGACAGGGGAAGAAAGGGGAGGATCCAAATGTTGACAGACCAGAAGGCCCGCCTGGCCCTGCCCTTTGACCTGCCGTCCGCCACCGTCATGCCGATGCCGTAGACTGCGCACCCGGCGACCATCAGGCCCAGCCCCGCCAGGGCCGCCGCCGCCGTCTGCCGGTCGTACCACACCAGGGCGGCCGCCGCCAGGCCCAGCAAATGGAGTGCCGTGGCGATTATGGCAAAAACCATAGCGTCCGGCTTTTCTTTTTCCCCTGCGGGGCTGTCAGCGGCTGGTTCAATCCCCTTCAGCAAATAATCTGTGGTGACCTCAAAAAAATCGCTCATAAGAATAATTTTTTCCAGGTCTGGCGAGGTTTGCTCGCTCTCCCACTTGGAAACGGACTGGCGCGAAACTCCGATTTTATCCGCCAGCTCCTCCTGGGAAAGCCCTTTCGCTTTTCGCAAATGCTGGATTCTGTCTGCCATATTCATTGTGGTATCCCCCTTTCATACCCTTCGTGGACAAAGGAAGGAAACGACGGACGGGGCGAAAAAGCAGGTGCTGGGTGTGTTCTCGTCCTTGGCAGGCGGCAGCCTGCCTTCGCCCCGCGGCCTTCTCAGCCCCGGTTTTTCTCACCCGTCCGGTTCCTGGGAGTTTTCCAGGGAAGGGCGGGTTCCCGGAAAGGAGGAAAACGGAGCCGGGGCCGTTTGGGCTCCTGTCCTGTGAAGGGCATCCTCAGCATAACAAAACGGCCTTCGGAACGCCACCAACCGCAGCGGGAAGTTTGTCAACGCCCAGGCGCATCCTGTCAACCGGGCGCTTTTTTTACCGGACGCTTCCCCCGCTGCCCCTCCGAAAGGGAGCCTTACGCAAACAGGGGGGTGGAAAGGTAACGGTCGCCGGTGTCCGGGAAAAGGGTGACAATGGTTTTCCCCTGGTTTTCCGGGCGCTGGGCCAACTGCACCGCCGCCCAGGCTGCCGCCCCGGAGGAGATCCCCACCAGGATTCCCTCCCTTTGGCCGATGACCCGGCCCATGGCAAAGGCCGCCTCGTCCTCCACCGGGATTACCTCGTCGTAAACGCTGGTGTCCAGCGCGCCCGGCACAAAGCCTGCTCCAATGCCCTGCAGCTGGTGCGGCCCGGCCTTGCCGCCGCTGAGCACCGGGGAGGAAGCCGGTTCCACCGCCGCCGTCCACAGGGCAGGGTTCCGCTCCTTCAGGTAGCCGCTCACCCCGGTGATGGTGCCGCCGGTGCCCACGCCCGCCACAAAAATGTCCACGCAGCCGCCGGTATCGCGCCAGATTTCCGGCCCGGTAGAGGCCCGGTGGGCCGCCGGGTTGGCGGGGTTGTCAAACTGGCCGGGCAAAAAGCTGCCGGGGGTCTGGGCCGCCAGTTCCTCCGCCCTGGCAATGGCCCCCTTCATCCCCAAAGCGCCCTCTGTGAGCACCAGCTCAGCGCCGTAGGCCTTCATCAGCTGGCGGCGCTCCACGCTCATGGTTTCCGGCATGACGATGACCACCCGGTACCCCCGGGCCGCCGCCACAGAAGCAAGCCCGATGCCGGTGTTCCCCGAGGTGGGCTCAATGATCACAGAGCCGGGCCGCAGAAGGCCACGGGCCTCCGCATCCTCAATCATGGCCTTTGCCACCCGGTCTTTCACCGAGCCCGCCGGGTTGAGGAATTCCAGCTTTGCCAGCAGCCTGGCCTGCAGCCCGAAGGCCTGCTCCAGGCGGGAAAGCTCCAGCAAAGGGGTCTCGCCAATCAACTGGTCTGCCGACGTATAAATTCTGCTCACGGTAATCTCCTCCCTGCCCCGCCTGTTTTGCCGCCGGGCGCGCCGGGCTGCTGTCAGGCGGTACTGTCCTCATTATACACGGGTTCCCGGTTCCCGGCAACTCCCCTGACGCCGGCGCCCGCTTTTCCGGCGGGCGCTCTCATTTCAGCTGGGCGGCGGGCGAAAAAAAGCCCCCAGGGGGCAGGGGCGCAGCCCTGTTCCCTGGGGGAAGCCGTCGCGGCGGGGTTTATTCGTCCAGCTTCAGCACAGACATGAAGGCCTCCTGGGGCACCTCCACCGTGCCCAGCTGGCGCATGCGCTTCTTGCCTTCCTTCTGCTTTTCCAGCAGCTTTTTCTTCCGGGTAATGTCGCCGCCGTAGCACTTGGCCAGCACGTCCTTCCGCAGGGCCTTCACCGTCTCGCGGGCAATGATGCGGCCGCCGATGCAGGCCTGAATGGGCACCTCGAACAGCTGGCGGGGGATTTTCTCCTTGAGCTTTTCCGCCATCTTCCTGGCGCGGGGGTACGCCTTGTCCTCGTGGATAATGAAGGAGAGGGCGTCCACAATTTCGCCGTTGAGCATAATGTCCAGCTTTACCAGCCTGCTCTGCTGGTAGCCGCTGAGCTCGTAGTCAAAGCTGGCGTAGCCCCTGGTGCGGGATTTGAGCGCGTCGAAGAAATCGTAGACGATTTCGTTCAGGGGCAGCTCGTAGTGGATGTCCACCCGGTCGGAGTCGATGTAGGTCATATCCTTGAATACGCCCCGCCGGTCCTGGCACAGATCCATAATATTCCCCACGTATTCGGTGGGGGTGTAGATGTGGGCGTTCGTCATGGGCTCTTCCGCCTTGGCGATGAGGGAGGGGTCCGGGTAATTGGTGGGGTTGTCGATGAACACCACCTCGCCGTCCGTTTTGGTGATGCGGTACACCACGCTGGGGGCGGTGGTCACCAGATCCAGGTTGTATTCCCGCTCCAGCCGTTCCTGAATCACCTCCATGTGAAGCAGGCCCAGGAACCCGCAGCGGAAGCCGAAGCCCAGGGCCACCGAGGTTTCCGGCTCGAAGGAAAGGGCGGCGTCGTTGAGCTGAAGCTTTTCCAGGGCCTCCCGCAGGTCGGGGTACTTGGCCCCGTCTGCCGGGTAGATGCCGCAGTACACCATAGGCTGCACGGCCCGGTAGCCGGGCAGCGGCTCCTGGGCCGGGTTGTCCGCCCTGGTGATGGTGTCGCCCACCCGCGCCTCTTTCACCGCCTTGATGGAGGCGGTAATGTAGCCCACCTCGCCGGCAGAAAGCTGCTGGGCGGGCTCGAAGCTGGTGGCGCGCATGTAGCCGCATTCCACCACGGTGAATTCGCTGCCCACGCTCATCATGCGGATGGTGTCCCCCGGGTGGACGCAGCCGTCTTTCACCCGCACATGGGCGATGACGCCCCGGTAGGCGTCGTAGTAGGAATCGAAAATAAGGGCCTTCAGCGGGGCCTCGTCGTCGCCGGAGGGCGGCGGCACCAGCTTGACCACCTGCTCCATCACCTGGTCGATGTGGATGCCCTGCTTGGCAGAGATGGCGGGCGCGTCGTCTGCCGGGATGCCGATCACGTCCTCAATCTCTTTGCGCACCCGGTCCGGATCTGCGCTGGGCAGGTCAATCTTGTTGATCACCGGCACAATCTCCAGCCCGGCGTCCACCGCCAGGTAGGTGTTGGCCAGGGTCTGGGCCTCGATCCCCTGGGAGGCGTCCACCACCAGCACGGCGCCCTCGCAGGCGGCCAGGCTGCGGGAAACCTCGTAGTTGAAGTCCACATGGCCGGGGGTGTCGATCAGGTTGAACATGTAGTCCTCGCCGTTTTGGGCGTGGTACACCAGCGTCACCGCGTGGGCCTTGATGGTAATGCCCCGCTCCCGCTCCAAATCCATATTGTCCAGCAGCTGATCCTCCATGTCACGCAGGGCCACCGCCTGGGTCTGTTCCAGAATACGGTCGGCCAGCGTGCTTTTGCCGTGGTCAATATGCGCGATAATACTGAAATTCCGAATATGATCCTTTGCAAATGCCAAATTTGTCACCCTGTCTTTTCCTGCGGCAGGCCGCAGCGTGGTTGAAATTTTCTTTTGCCTCTATCATACCACAAAGGCGGCCCTTCCATCAATAACCATGCGGCAGGATTTTCGCCCGGGCGTTCTCATTTCCCCTGTCCGTAGTAGGCGTTGGGGCCGTGCTTCCGCAGAAAATGCTTGTCCAGCACGTGCTGGGGGGCCGGGGCGGCCGCCGGGTTCACCTGCCGGGTGAACAGGGCCATTTTGGCCACCTCCTCCAGAACAACCGCGTGGTACACCGCCTGGGCCGCGTCTTTGCCCCAGGTGAAGGGGCCGTGGCTGCGGCACACCACCGCGGGCACGTACACCGGGTTCAGGCCCCGTTCCCGGAAGGTTTCCACAATGACCCTGCCGGTGTTCCCCTCGTAGTCCTCCTCCACCTCCTGGGGGGTGAGGGCGCGGGCGCAGGGGATGGGGCCGTAGAAATAATCCGCGTGGGTGGTGCCGAAGCAGGGGATGCCCTCGCCTGCCTGCGCCCACGCCACCGCATGGGCGCTGTGGGTGTGCACAATCCCCCCCAGCTGGGGGAAGGCGCGGTACAGCTCCAGGTGGGTTTTCGTGTCAGAGGAGGGGTTCAGCTCCCCCTCCACACGGTTGCCCTCCAAATCCAGCACCACCAGATCCTCCGGGCGCAGCTCGTCGTATTCCACCCCGGAGGGCTTGATCACCATGAGCCCGCGCTCCCGGTCAATCCCTGACACGTTGCCCCAGGTATAGGTGACAAGGCCGCGGCGGGGCAGCTCCATATTGGCCTCATACACTTGCTTTTTCAAATCCTCCAGCATTCCAGATTCCTCCTTACAATGCAGCCACGGCAGCCTTTTCCACCGCCAGGGCCTTCCGGTAATGTTCCAAAAAGCGGGCGAAGCCCTCCTGATCCGCCGGGTCGGGCTGCTGCACGCTGCCCCTGGCCCCGGCGAACACCTGCCCGGCCAGGTACTGCTCCAGGCTCTGCCCCGGGGCCCTGTTCTTCCGGTAAGCGGCCAGCAGCGCCATGCCCCAGGGGCCGCCCTCCCCTGCGGTTTCCATGACGGAAACCGGCGTGCCAAGGGCCCCGGCCAGCAGCCGCTGGCCCACCACGGGGGTCTTGAACAGGCCGCCGTGGCCCAGAAGCGTGTCAAGGCGCACATCCTCCTGCTCAAAGAGCAGATCCATGCCGATTTTCAGGGTGGCCATGGCGGCGTACAGCTGGGCCCGGGCAAAGTTGGCCAGGGTGAGCCTGGCGTCCGGGCGGCGCACCAGCAGCGGGCGGCCGTCCTCCACCCCGGTGACCGGCTCGCCGGAATAGTAGTTGAAGCTTACCAGACCGCCGCAGTCCGGCTCCGCTTCCAGAGCCTTCTGGTAGAACAGGTCGTACAGGCGGGACTTGGGCAGGCTGGCCCCCGCCGCCTCCAGCAGTTCTGCCATGAGCCGCAGCCAGGCGTCCAGGTCTGAGGTGCAGGTGTTGCAGTGCACCATGGCCACCGGCCGGCCGGAGGGGGTGGTCACCAGGTCGATTTCCGGGTACACCCGGGAGAGGGGCCGCTCCAGCACCACCATGGCGAACACGCTGGTGCCGGCGGACACGTTGCCGGTGCGCTCTGCCACGCTGTTGGTGGCCGCCATGCCGGTGCCTGCGTCGCCCTCCGGCGGGCAGAAGGGCACGCCGGGCCGGAACATGCCGGTGGGGTCCAGCAGAAGGGCCCCTTCCGGGGTGAGCTCCCCCGCGTCCTCCCCGGCGGTGAGCACCTGGGGAAGCACCTCGCCCAGGGGACAGGGCAGCGGGCCGCCCATGGCCTTCTGGTCAAAGAGGGCCAGCATGCCGGCGTGGTACGTGCCGGCGGCACTGTCAATGGGGAACATGCCGGAGGCTTCCCCCACGCCCAGCACCCGGCGGCCGGTAAGCCTCCAGTGCACATACCCCGCCAGGGTGGTGAGGAAATCGACGCGCGCCACATGCTCCTCCCCGTTGCGCACGGCCTGCCGCAGGTGGGCCACGCTCCACCGCTGGGGAATGTTGAAGCCGAACAGCTCTGTCAGCTCTGCGGCGGCGGCCTCCGTGGTGGTGTTGCGCCAGGTGCGGAAGGCGGCCAGCTGGTTCCCCTCCCGGTCAAAGGGCAGGTAGCCGTGCATCATGCCAGAAATTCCCATAGCCCCCACGTGGGTGAGGGGGACGCCGTACTTCCCGCGGAAGTCCCCGGCCAGCCTGGCGAAGGCGTCCTGCACCCCGGCCCACACGTCCTCCAGGCGGTAGGTCCAGAAGCCGCCCTCCCACCGGTTTTCCCAGTCGTGGGCGCCGCTGGCCGCCACCTGATGGTCCGGGCCGATGAGCACCGCCTTGATCCGGGTAGAGCCAAGCTCAATTCCCAAAGCCGTTTCGTTCAGATTGATGGTTGTCATAATACCATTCCACCCCTTTGCAAAAATCCTCCCCGCAGCGGGGAATGCAAGCTGCGCAAATCCATCTTGCTATAAAATAGAATAGGGGATGGAACGGGAAAAATCAATGGTTCTTTTCAAAAAATATCGGCGGATAAGGCGGGGGAAGTACCGGCCCGGCACCGGCCCGGCAGAAAAATTTTTCTTCCCATTTGGCCTGGTTTGCCTTATAATGAAAGGCGAAGAGGATTCATCGCTTCCGCCCTGCGCGGAAAGGAGGAGTTTATTTATGTGGACCAGCGCACTGCTGAAACAAAACGCCAAATATGCCCTGCGGGGCCGGTATGGGAAGGGCTACCTGGCCAGCCTGGCAGAGACCGCCCTCCCCCTGCTGTATTCCATTCTCACCACCGTGGCCATGCTCATGGTGATACTCCCTGTCTACACAGAGCTGTTCCGCCTGGCCCTGGAAGAGATAGAGCCCACCCCGGCGCAGCTCTACGGCTATATCGAGCAGTTCAACTCCGTCTACAACCGGGTGAACGCCACCCAGTTCCTGTACTATATCCTGTGCATTTTCGTGGTGTATCCCCTGCAGGTGGGCGCGTGCCGGTTTTTCGTGCACAACCGGTTCGGCCACGTGGACCTGAAGCTGGTAAAAACCGGCTTTACCGCCGGCTACAGCCGCACGGTGGGGGCCATGTTCGTGACGAACCTGTTCATCTGGCTGTGGTCGCTGCTGTTCCTGATTCCCGGCATTGTGAAGTCCTATGAATACTATATGGTGCCGTACCTTCTCTCTGACAACCCCAATCTGACGGGGGAGCGCGCCCGGGAAATCAGCAGCATGATGACCCAGGGCCAGAAGGGGCGCATTTTCGCCCTGGATTTAAGCTTTTTGGGCTGGTACCTGCTGGGCTTTCTGGTGCCCTTTGTGGGCGCCACCTTCGTGAACCCCTACTACAGGGCCACAGGCGCCGAGCTCTATGTGTGCCTGCGGGAAAACCTGCTGCAGAGCGGCTGCGTCACCCCCGCCGAGCTGAACCTGGCCCCTCCGCCGCCGCCCAGATATTGAAATCACTCATAAAAAATGCAAAAAATCCCGCCCTGCCGGCATGTGAAATGGCTTCACGCCGGGCAGGGCGGGTTCTGTTTTCAGGTCAAATCCTCCGTGCGGCAGCCCAGGGCCCTGGCAATGCGCCCCAGCAGAGCGGTGCCGGGCTCTTCCTCGTACATTTCCCAGCGGTACACCTCCAGCTGGGTGGCGCCCAGGGCTTCTGCCAGCTGGGCCCGGCTGAGCCCCGCCTTTTCCCGCAGGCGGGTAATCTTTTTCTCCCGCTCCAGCAGGAAGGCGCGCTTTTTTCCCTCGTCCACCAGCATGGGCAGGCCGTTGTAGCTCTGCAGGGAGCAGGGGGCTTCCCCCCGCACGAAGGGGACGCCCTCCGCCGAATCAATCGTATACCCGGCGGGGAGCAGGTAGTCCCGCCCGCCGTCGTCGTTCCCCTCCTCCTCGGGGAAGAAGGAGAATACCGCCGCCGCTTCCTCCTCCCCGTCATACCGGTAAATACGGATGGAAATTTGTTCCCCCATTGCCGTCCACTTCCTTTCTTCTCCCCAGGGCGGGCTTTATTCCTCCCCAAACAGGGGCGTGCTGAAGTAACGCTCTGCCGTGTCTGGCAGAATGGTGAGCACGGTTTTGCCCTTGCCCAGCTTTTTGGCCATTTTCAGGGCGGCGGCCACGTTGGTCCCGCTGGAAATGCCGCACATGAGGCCCTCACGCCGGGCCAGGTCCTTGGCGGTTTCAATGGCTTCCTCGTCGGTGACGATGCAGATGTCGTCGTAGATGCGCTGGTTCAGATTTTCAGGGATGACCCCGTCCCCAATGCCCATCTGCAGGTGGGTGCCCACGCTGCCCCCTGACAAAATGGCGGCGTTTTCCGGCTCAACCGCCCAGATGAGCATGCCCGGGTTCTGAGAGCGGAGCACCTCCCCAATGGCGCTGATGGTGCCCCCGGTTCCCACGCCGGAGCAGAAGCCGTGAATCGGCCCGGCCACCTGCTCTAAAATTTCCGCCGCGGTGTGGTAGCGGTGGGCCTCTAAATTGCCGGGGTTGGAAAACTGCTGCGGCACAAACACGTTGGGGTCGTTTTCCTCCATGCGCAGGGCGGTGTCCAGGCAGGCCTGGATGCAGTCGCCGATGTTGCCGTCGTCGTGGATCAAAATGACCTGGGCGCCGTAATGGCGCACCAGCTTGCGGCGCTCCTCGCTGACGGAATCGGGCATGATGATGATGGTCCGGTAGCCCTTCACGGCCCCAATCAGCGCCAGGCCGATGCCCTGGTTGCCGCTGGTGGGCTCCACAATGATCGTGTCAGGGCCGATTTTCCCTTCCCGTTCCGCGTTCTCAATCATTTGAAAGGCGGTGCGCGTTTTGATGGAGCCGCCCACGTTCAGGCCCTCGAACTTCACCAGCACCTGCGCGCCCTCCGGGTCTGCCATGCGGTTCAGCCGGATGACCGGCGTGTGCCCCATAGCCCCCAAAACAGAATCGTAAATCATGGTGTTTCCCCTTTACCAAATGGCATGAATCAAAAAATTTGCTCTTTCTATTATAGTATGATTTTCCTGTTTTGGGAATCTCTTTTTTTCAGGGGCGGGGGAGAATTTGGGCGCGGAAAAGCCCGAGACACTGCAAGCAGAATCCCGGGCTGTCAGCCGCTGCTTATTCCAAAAGCTCCAGGGGATCGATCCATTTTCCGGAACGCTTCACGGCGAAATGCAGGTGGGAACCGTCTGCGCTTTCGCAGGGAACGCTGCCCAGCACGCCCAGTGCCTGGCCCTGGGCCACCAGGTCGCCCTGCTTCACCGCGATGCTGTCCAGCCCGCAGTAAGAAACCTGCAGCTCGCCCTGGGTCACGGTAACGCAGCCGCCGTACAGCTCATCCTGCGTCACCGAGGAAACGGTGCCCCCACAGGAGGCGGCCACGGTTTCGCCAGGCTGGGCGGGAATGTCCACCCCGCTGTGCACCCGCCAGTCCATCATGGTTTCTGAGTAAACCGGGTTGTCCCCGCTGAATGTTTCGGAAACGCTCTTGCCAATGGGGTAGGCGAGGGAATCCGGCGTGTCCGGGGCGGGCGGCTCCTCTTCCTCTGGCTGCTGGGGCGTCACGGCGGCGGGCTCCGCGGGCTCTGGCTCCGACTCTGGCTCAGGGGCCGGCTCAGAGAGGGCGGAGGAAGGCGCCGGCTGTGATTCCGGCTCGCTGACGACGGGGATTTTCGACACGGCCTGGGACTCGGCCTGGTAGCTGGGCTGCGAGGCCGGCTCCTTCACGCCGCTGACCGTTTTCTCTGTGGCCTGGTACTCCGTCTGGCTGCTGGAGGAATCTTCCTGGGCGGTAAAGCTTACCACACTGTCGTAGGTGGTCCAGGCCGCCACCCCTACGGCCAAAAGGCAGATTCCCAGCGCCATGTAGAAGCCCTTTGTATTTTTTCCATGCTGTTTCTGAATTTTCATGCTTCACTGCACCTCCGCCCCTATTTTTGCCTGCGGCGGGCGGAAATATGCCGAGGAAATAAATTTTGCCCAGCGGCGGAAGCAAAAGAAAAAGGCCGAACCTTGCGGCCCGGCCTTTTTCCTTTGCTTGAGGGTATATTGAGGAGGGTAGAACATGAATCAAAGAATGGTGCGGCTCCATTTCCTTGACTACGGTTATATTATACCCAAAAGGCCAAAATCAGTTGTTACGATGCTATGAATATTCTTTAAAATATTTCGATGATCTTTTTGTCTGAATTATTGCAAACATTTGTTTGATTTTTCTGCATGGATATGATATAATCATTCCAGAAAGGATGCAGCGCGGGCCAAAACAGAAATTTTCCCATTCGCCCTGTCGGCTGCTAACAATCTTGACCGAACCGCGACCCAAACGCGGGCGGCGCGCCTGCGTTCCGCACCCAGCCCAAGGCCGCGGGACGCGGCCAGTGCGTGAAGTCCCCGCCGGAGGCGCGCGGCCAGTGCGTGAAGTCCTCGCCGGAGGCGCGCGAAGCCCCCACCGGAGGCGCGCGGAACCCCCACCGGAGGTGCCCGCCGGAGGCGTGGGGAGGTAGGAGGAGAAGATTATGCTGACAAAAAGTCAACAAAAGGTATATGATTATTTGAAGAGCCGGGCCCAGGACGGGCTGCCGCCCACCGTGCGGGAAATCTGCCAGGCCACAGGGCTGAAGTCCACGTCCAGCGTGCACGCCCACCTGAAAACCCTGGAACGGGAGGGGTACATTGTGCGGGATGCCGGGTTGAACCGGGCGATCCACATTGTGGGGGAAAAAACCGTCCTGCAGGTGCCGGTGGTAGGCCGCGTGGCTGCCGGACAGCCCATTTTGGCGGAACAGCACATCGAAGGGTACATCCCCTTTTCCCCGCCCAACGGCGGCGGCTATGAATATTTTGCCCTGAACGTGCGGGGCGAAAGCATGAAAATGGCCGGAATTTTAGACGGCGACATTGTGGTGGCCCAGAAAACCCCCGTCGTGCGGGACGGGGAAATCGCCGTGGCCCTGCTGGGGGAGGAAGCCACCGTAAAAACCTTTTACCGGGAGGAAGGCCGCATCCGCCTTCAGCCGGAAAACCCGGAGTACGAGCCCATCTACGCCCAGGACGTGATGATTTTGGGAAAGGTGGTAGCTGTCATCCGGTATTATTAAAGGGGGAAAATAGATGGGGCGCCTGCCGGAAACGGCGGGCGCCCTCTCTGTTGTTTTTTGTTTCCACGCCCCCAGGTAAGCGTCGTTGACGCACTCCTCCGCGTCCTGCCTGCTGTTTACAATGTTGTAAGAGAGGCTGCGGCAGACCACTCCGTACTTCTTGTCCAGCTCCCGTATGCCCTGTTCAGAGCGCGCAAAAAACAGTTCGATAATCTTTTCGTCGTCCATCCTCTCACCGTCTCCTTTCCGGCTTCCCTCAATAATATCCTACGATTTCGCAGGAGGATGCTACACGGTATGCAAAATTTTATAAAAATCCGGATTTTAGGCAGGAAGAAATATTCCTCTTGCAAAAATATTCTGCCGGCGGTACGATAAAAGAGGCGGCCCCGGCATGGGCGGGGCTGCCGGTATGGAACCATATAAGGAGGAGAAGCCATTGAAACAGCCAAACGTAATTTTAATTATGACAGACGACCAGGGGTACGGCGATTTGTCCTGCATGGGGTGCCGGGACTTCTGCACCCCCAACATCGACGGGCTGGCGGCCTCCGGCGCCAGGTTTACCAGCTGGTACTCCAACAGCCCGGTGTGCTCCCCTTCCCGGGCGTCCTTGCTCACCGGCAGGTACCCGGGCCACGCGGGGGTGCGGGCGATTCTGGCGGGCCACCGGAAGGCCTCGGGCCTGACGCCGGAAGCGCCCACCATCGCCTCTGCCCTGAAGAAGGAAGGGTACCAGACCGCCCTGGTGGGCAAGTGGCACCTGGGCCTGAAGGAAGGCAGCCGCCCCAACCAGAACGGCTTCGACTATT
>DVMK01000046.1 GCA_018715025.1 Candidatus Caccousia avistercoris | reverse complement strand
ACTAGGGTACCCCCACGCCAAAACAATTCACTGGATTGTTTTGGCTCCCCCGCCTGAGTTTTCGGATCATCAGGTGTTCCGTTTTCTGCGGAAAACGGCCAAGGCTCTGCCTTTGGAATCCGCAAACTTTTGAAAAAGTTTGATCAAAACTTTCACGTTCGCTCTGCATTTACATTATTCTAATAAAATACAAATCCATATTTATGATTGGGAGGTAATTCACCATGTTTCAGAACATTCCGGAAGTAAAGCTGGGCCTCATCGCCGTCAGCCGCGACTGCTTCGTCATTTCCCTCTCGGAGCGCCGCCGCGCCGCCGTGGCCGCCGCCTACCAGAAAAAGGGCGGGGAGATTTACGAGTGCAAGGTGACGGTGGAAAATGAGAAGGACATGCTCCGCGCTGTGGAGGATGTGAAGGCCGCGGGCTGCAACGCCCTGGTGGTGTTTTTGGGCAACTTCGGCCCCGAGACGCCGGAAACCCTCATCGCCCAGAAATTCAGCGGCCCGGTTATGTACGCCGCCGCCGCGGAGGAGAGCGCTGAGGACCTGATCAACGGCCGCGGCGACGCCTACTGCGGCATGCTGAACTGCTCTTACAACCTGGGCCTGCGGAAAATCAAGGCCTACCTGCCGGAGTACCCGGTGGGCGACGCGGAGGACGTGGCCGATATGATCGCGGACTTCGTGCCGGTGGCCCGGGCCCTGCTGGGCGTTTCCGGCCTGAAGATCATCACCTTCGGCCCCCGGCCCCAGGACTTCTTCGCCTGCAACGCCCCCATTCAGCCCCTGTACGACCTGGGGGTGGAGATTCAGGAGAATTCGGAGCTGGATCTGCTTGTGTCTTACAAAGAGCACGCAGGCGACCCCCGCATCCAGGCGGTGACCGAGGACATGGCCAAAGAGCTGGGCGCCGGCAACCAGTACCCGGACCTGCTGCCCCGCATGGCCCAGTACGAGCTTACCCTGCTGGATTGGGCCGAAAAGAACGCGGGCGCCCGCCAGTACGTGGCCTTCGCCAACAAGTGCTGGCCCGCCTTCCCCAGCCAGTTCGGCTTTGAGCCCTGCTACGTGAACAGCCGCCTGGCCTCCCGGGGGATTCCGGTGGCCTGCGAGGTGGACATCTACGGCGCACTCAGCGAGTACATCGGCGTGTGCGTCAGCGGCGAGCCCACCACCCTGCTGGACATTAACAACACCGTGCCCAAGGACATGTACGAGGAGAGCATCAAGGGCCAGTGGGACTACAAGCTCACCGACACCTTCATGGGCTTCCACTGCGGCAACACCCCCCTGTGCAAGCTGTGCAGCGACGCGGCGGTGAAGTACCAGCTCATCCAGAACCGTCTGCTGGAGGACGGCGGAACCCCCGACATTACCCGCGGCACCCTGGAGGGCGACATCGCCGCCAGCCCCATCACCTTCTACCGCCTGCACGGCAGCGCAGACGGCAAGCTGCAGGCCTACATCGCCCAGGGCGAGGTGCTGCCGGTGGCGACCCGCTCCTTCGGCGGCATCGGCGTGTTCGCCATCCATGAGATGGGCCGCTTCTACCGCCATGTGCTGGTGGGCAAGCACTACCCCCACCACGGCGCGGTGGCCTTCCGGCATGTGGGCAAGGCCCTGTACAGCGTGTTCCAGTACCTGGGCGTGCCGGACATCGCCTGCAACCGCCCCGCCGTTCTGCCTTACCCGGACGAGAACCCCTTCTGCTGAGCGGCGAACCTGAGCATACAATGAAAAAGAGCCCGGACATCCGAAACGATGCCTGGGCTCTTTTCTGATCTCCGGGGGAAAGGCTTCCCCGTTTTCTCAGCCCTGCAGGTGCAGGCGCTTCATCACGTCGTTGCCGCCGCGGCCGAAGTAGTCGTGAAGGGTCAGGTATTCGGAGAAGAGCCTGCCGTACACGGCGGTGTGCTCCGGAATGGGGCGGTACACGGCGTCCACCCGGCTGCCCAGGGCCCGGATGGCCTGGTACAGGTCGTCCCAGCCGCCCCGGGCGCTTCCGGCGGCCACCGAGGCGAAAATAGCAGAGCCCAGCGCCGGGCCCTGGGCGGAGGAAGCCGCCTTCACCGGCATGTTCAGCACGTCGGCGTAAATCTGCATGGTCATGGGATCCTTCCGGGCAATGCCGCCGGAGGCGATAAACTCCTCCACCGGGACGCCGTGGCTGCGGTAATTTTCCACAATCAGGCGGGTGCCGTAGGCGGTGGCCTCAATGAGGGCGCGGTAAATATCCTCCGGCTTTGTCTGCAGGGTCATGCCCAGCAGCAGGCCGGTAAGGCCGCCGTCCGACAGCACAGAGCGGTTCCCGTTCCACCAGTCCAGGGCCAGCAGGCCGCTTTCGCCCGGCCTCTGCCCCTGGGCCTTTTCCCGCAGGTATTGGTGCAGGTTTTTGCCCTGGGCCTTGGCCGCTTCGCTGTAGGCGGCGGGCAGGCAGTTCTGCAGAAACCAGGCGAAGTGATCCCCCACGCAGGCCTGCCCGGCCTCGTAGCCGAAAAAGCCCGGCAGGATGCCGTCCTGCGCCACGCCGCAGATCCCCGGCACCGGCAGCTCTTCCCGGCTCATGACCATGTGGCAGGTAGAGGTGCCCATAATGGCCAGCAGCCTGCCCGGCCCGTCAATGCCGGCCGCGGGCACGCAGGCGTGGGCGTCCACCCCGCCTACCGCCACCGGGGTGCCGGGGGCCAGCCCGGTCAGCCGGGCGGCCTTTTCTGTCAAAAAGCCGGCGCAGCCCCCCAAAGGCGCAAGCCGGCGGGAAAGCTTTTCGTCCACCACATGCTCCAGGCGGGGATCCAGCGCGCGGAAAAACTCCGGGGAGGGGTACCCCGACTGCCTGCGGTACAGCGCCTTGTACCCTGCCGCGCAGGAGCTTCGCACCTCGCGGCCGCACAGCTGCCACACAATCCAGTCCGACGCCTCAATCCACCTGTCCATGGCGCGGTACAGGGCTTCGTCCTCCTCCAGCAGCTGCCACAGCTTGGGAATGGCCCATTCTGAGGAGGTTTTCCCCCCGTAATATTTCAGCCAGGGCTCGCCCCGCTCCTGCGCCGTCTGGTTCAGGCGGTCGGCCTTGTCCTGGGCGGCGTGGTGCTTCCACAGCTTTACGTAGGCGTGGGGGCGGTTTTTGTACTCCGGCAGGAAGCACAGGGGCGTGCCGTCTGCCTTGACCGGCAGCATGGTGCAGGCGGTGAAGTCGGTGCCCACGCCCACCACCTCCTCCCTGGCCACCCCAGCCTCCCGCAAAACGGCGGGAATGGTGTGGGCCAGCACGTCCAGGTAGTCCTGCGGGTCCTGCAGGGCCCAGGCGCGCCCCAGCCTGGCGCCGCCGGGCAGGGCCTCGTCCATGACCCCGTGGGGGTAGTCGTATGCGGCGGAGGCGGCCTCCGCCCCGGATTCCAAATCCACCAGAAGCGCCCTGCCGGAGAGGGTGCCGAAATCCACGCCGATGGCGTATTTTCCCATGTGAACTCCTCCTTCTCCCAAAATCAAGCCATGGGTTTCGCAATTTCAAGTCTATCCTAACAAATTTCCCACAAAAACGCAAGAAAATATGAAATAATCGAAAGATTTCATAAGATCAAACGGATTGCGGGATGGCTTTGCCGCAGCCCCATGGCGAAAGCAGGGAAGAGGGCGGGCTATTCCGGCCAGAAGCCGCTGCGGAGGAAGGCCTCCCCGTCCCGGCGGCCCTCCCGGTACAGGGCCAGCAGCTTTTCCCGGTTCCGCTCCACGCGGCCCACCTGGGGCGGGGAGGCGGGGGCGATGACGGCGGCCTTTCCCTCCCGCTGCAGCCGGGCCAGAAAATCCAGGGTTTCGTTGTACGCCAGGTGGCGGGTTTCCAGGGCGCGCACCAGGCTGGGGTACTGCCGGTACACGCGGCGGTACACAGGGCGGAAGCTTTGGGGCTTTTTCCGGTAGCCCCAGGCGCGGGTGAGCACCACGGCCACCCGGGTGCAGCCGTCCGCCAGGGCCTGCCGCACCGGAATAGGGTCGGAGACGCCGCCGTCCAGCAGCCTGTACCCGCCGTATTCCACAATGGGGGAGAGGACCGGCAGGGAGGAGGAGGCCTGCAGCACCTTCACATTGTCCCGCATGTGGCTCTTGTCAAAATAGACGGTTTCCCCGGTTTCCACGTCGATGGCCCCGGCCTTGAACTGGCAGGGGTTCTGCTGAAAAGCCTCGTAGTCGAAGGGATCCAGCTTGGCGGGGATTTCTCCAAAAATAAAATCCAGGCCGAACAGGGAACGGTGGAGCAGCAGGCTGCGCAGGCCCATGTAGCGGGGATCCTTCAGGTAGTCGAGGTTGGTGCGCAGGCCGCGCCCCTTCTGCCGCGACACGTAGGAAACGCCGTTGGCCGCCCCGGGGGACACGCCCACCACATAGTCCGCCATGCGCCCGCGCTCCAGAAAAGCGTCCAGAACCCCCACGGTGTACACGCCCCGCAGGCCGCCGCCCTCCAGCACAAGGCCGAATTTCATGAAAACCACTTCCTTTTGGCAGGGTAAAATGGAAAAGGACGGCGGCCGCCCAGGAATTCCCGGCCGCCCTTCCGTCTGCCTCTATTGTAAAGCGGAGGGACGCGTCTTGTCAAACAAAAAAGAGTTGCAAATCTGCCCGGCACAGGGTATGATGAGGGGGAAGAAAGAGGAGGAAAGGGGAATCCGTTTTATGATTGGAATAATCGGCGCTATGCCTGTGGAAGTGGACAAATTGATCGAGGCCATGGAGGAAACCTCCCGCGAGACCGTCAGCATGGTGCAGTTTCACCAGGGCGTTCTGGCCGGGGTTCCGGTGGTGGTGGCCTGCTGCGGGGCCGGGAAGGTGTGCTCTGCCGTGTGCGCCCAGACCATGATCCTGAAATACGCCCCCCGTCTCATCATCAACCTGGGGGTGGCCGGGGGAATCGGCCCCCAGGTCAAAATTGGGGATCTGGTGGTGGCCACCGCGGTGCTTCAGCATGACTTCGACACCTCTGACCTGGGGGAGGAAAAATTCCTGCTGCCCCTGCTGAACAAAACCAGCCTGGAGGCGGACGAGCGCGTTTCCGGCCTGCTGGTGGAATGCGCCCGCGAGGTGTACCCCGGCGGCGTTCACCGGGGGGTCGTCGCCACCGGCGACCAGTTCATCGGTTCCCCCGAACGGCTGCGCCTGATTTCCCGCGAGACAGGCGCCCTGGCCTGCGAGATGGAGGGGGGAAGCATCGGCCACGCCTGCGCCCTGGCCGGGGTTCCCTTCGCGGTGGTGCGGGCTATCTCTGACAATGCGGACGCCCACGCCGTCATTGATTTCCCCCAGTTTGCCCGGGAATCGGCCCAGAAGAGCATGACATTCCTCATGAAAGCCCTGCCCCGCCTGTAAGCCGGGCGGAATGTTTGGAAGGAGGCGTTCTGTATGAAAATCATCGACATTTCCCGCGAGCTGTTCTCCACCCCGGTGTACCCGGGGGATCCCGCCCCCAGGGCAGAGCGCCTGCGCCGCCTGGAGCAGGGGGACAACTGCAACCTTTCTGCCTTCTACACCGGCAGCCACAGCGCCACCCACCTGGACGCCCCTCTCCATTTTCTGGAGGACGGCCGCACCATCGACCAAATCCCCCTGGAACGGTTCTTCGGCCCCTGCACGGTGGTGGAGGCCCAGGGCATTGTCACCGGGGAGGACATTGACCGCATCGCCCCCCGGTGCCGGAAAATGCTGCTTCTGAAGGGGAACGGCCAGGCCTTCCTCTCGCAGAGCGCGGCCTTTGCCATGGCGGCGGCCGGCTTTACCCTGGTAGGCACCGACGCCCAGAGCATCGCCCCCTACGGGGACGAGTCGGCCCCCCACCAGGAGCTTCTGCACGGGGGGCTCGTCATTCTGGAAGGGCTGGATCTTTCTGGGGCGGAGCCGGGCGAGTACACCCTGGCCGCCTTCCCCCTCTATGTGCGCGGCCTGGAGGCCGCCCTCACCCGCGCCGTCCTCTTCTCCCGGGAGGAAGAGCAGGAGGCGGCGGGCCTTTGGTGAGAAAGCCGCCGCGAAGAGGACGTGCAGGGCGGAAATGGGGCAAAAGTGGGATTTTTCCTGCATTTTTTCCCGGAAACGCCTTGCTTTTTTCAAAAGGATATGATAGAATTACAAGAGTGATATTGTGTAGGATGAAAGAGTGGGGCGACCCGCTCTTTTGTTTGTATTACCCCTAATGGCAGGGAAGCCCGGCGCGGGCGCCCCTGCCCCTACCCTGTGGAAGAAGAGGTGACGGTTTTGGCAAGCAAGAAAAAGGGCGGGAACACAGCGGCGGTTGTGCGCCAGCTGGCAGAGCCCATTGCCCAGAGCCTGGGCTACAGCTTGTGGGACGTGCGGTTTGTGAAAGAGGGCGCAGAGTGGTTCCTGCGCCTTTACATTGACAAGCCGGGCGGCGTGGGCATAGACGACTGCGTGGCCATGAGCCGGGCGGTAAACGATCCCCTGGACGAGCTGGATCCCATTGACCAGGAATACTGCCTGGAGGTGTGTTCCCCCGGCCTGGGCCGCGAGCTTACCCGGCCGGAGCACTTCGCCGCGTTTTTGGGTTCGCCGGTGCGGGTGCGGCTGATCCGCCCCCTGGAGGACGGCCGGAGGGAGATTTCCGGCCTGCTGAAAAGCTATGAGGACGGCGTGATTGTGCTGGAACCGGAGGAGGGCGGCCCGGTTTCCATAGAAAAAGCCGCCGCGTCCAGGGTGCGCCTGCTGGACGATGATTTTTGATGGAGGGAATGTAGAGTTATGCAAAGTGAGATTTACGAGGCCCTTGCCCTGCTGGAAAAGGAGAGGGGAATCCCGGTTGATTTTATGATCGATAAAATCAAGAAAGCCATCCTCACCGCCTGCAAGAACAGCTACGGCAACGAGGACGCGGTCATCGACATGAACCCGGAAACAGGCATGTTCGAGGTGCGCCTGAAAATGGTGGCGGTGGACGACGTGTACGAGCCGGGCAAGGAGGTCCTGATTGAGAAGGCCAAGAAGATCGACCCCACGGTGGAGGTGGGCGACGACGTGTACGTCACCATGAACACCAAGGAGTTCGGCCGCATCGCCGCCCAGACGGCCCGCAACATCATCCGCCAGGGAATCCGCGACGGGGAGCGGGGCCAGATGATGCAGGAGTTCCAGAGCAAGAACCAAGAGCTGGTGAGCGCCCTGGTAGAGCGCATCGACCCCCGCACCGGCGCGGCCACCCTGCGCATCGGCAAGGCCGAAGCGGTGCTGCCCAAGTCAGAGCAGGTGGGGAACGAGGATTTGCGCGAGGGCCAGCACATCAAGGTGTATGTGGTGGACGTGCGCGAGACAGAGCGGGGCCCCCGGGCCATGATTTCCCGCACCCACCCCGACCTGGTGAAGCGCCTGTTCGAGACGGAGGTTCCTGAAATTTACGACGGCACGGTGGAAATCAAGGCGGTTTCCCGCGAGGCCGGTTCCCGCACCAAGCTGGCTGTGGTCAGCCACAACCCCGACGTGGACGCCATCGGCGCATGCATCGGCGCCAGGGGTTCCCGCGTTTCCGCCATTGTGGAGGAGCTGGGGGGCGAAAAAATCGACATTGTAGAGTACAGCGACGACCCGGTGAAATTCATCGCCTCCGCCCTTTCCCCGGCGGACGTGGTTTCGGTGAAGGTGGCGGAGGACGGCTCCCGCTCCTGCCGGGTTACGGTGCCCGACAGCCAGCTGAGCCTGGCCATTGGCAACAAGGGGCAGAACGCCCGGCTGGCCGCCAAGCTCACCGGCTGGAAAATTGACATAAAGCCGGAAAGCGGCTTCTACGGCGAAGAGCCTGAGCCGGCCCCCGCCGGGAATCCGGAGCAGGAGGAAGCCCCTGTGCCCCAGGCGGAGGAAGAAGCCGGGGAGTAAGCCCGCAGATTCAGTTTGGAAAAGGAAGAGGTGGTCCTCCCTATGCACCAGAAAAAAATCCCTATGCGAATGTGTACCGGCTGCGGCCAGATGAAGCCGAAGAAAGAGCTGGTGCGCGTGGTAAAATCCCCGGAAGGGGAAATTTCCCTGGACCTGACGGGAAAAAAGCCGGGCCGGGGCGCTTATGTGTGCAGGAGCGCGGACTGCCTGAAGGCGGCGCGGAAGGCGCGCAGGCTTGAGCGCGCCTTTTCCTGTCAGATTTCAGCCGAATTATACGAGCGGATGGAGGAGGAATTGAGCCGGGATGGATGAGAAAGAGAGGCTTCTGTCCCTCCTTGGGCTTGCCCGAAGGGCCCAGAAGCTTTCCCTGGGCGCCGACGCCGCGGCGGAGGCCGTGCGCAAGGGGAAGTGCCGCCTGCTTCTGACGGCGGCCGACCTTTCCCCACGCTCCCTGCGGAACGCCCGCGGGACGGCGGAAGAGTACGGCACGCCGGCGGCCTGCGCCGGTGTGACAATGGATGAAATTGGGTTTGCCCTGGGGAAACGGACCGGGATCCTCGCGGTAAACGACGCCGGCTTCGCCAACAAGCTGAGGGCTATGCTGGCAGCGCAGGCCATGCCAGAAGGAACGACTGAGGAGGTTGATTCTATTGATGATTAAATACAGAGTCCATGAGGTTGCCAAGGATTTGAACGTCCCCAACAAGGAAGTGCTGGACGCCCTGCAGAAATACTGCGGCGAGACGAAAAAGCACATGACCGCCCTGACGGAGGATGAGCTGGATGTGGTGTTTGAAAGCTTCACCCAGAAAAATGCCGCGGCCAGCCTGGACGACTATTTTGCGGTGAGCCGCGAGCCCGCCGTCACCATTGAGCAGGAGAAGGAGCCCCTGGCCCAGCCCGCCCCCGCGGCGGCCCCTGCGCCCCAGGCGGCGGAAAAGCCCGCCGCCCCCCGGCAGCAGGGCCAGAACGGCCGCCCCGCCCGCGACCGGCGCGACGGCCGCGACAAAAACGGCAGGCCCGCCGGCGGGAACGCCAACGGCCGCCAGGGGCAGAAAAACGCCCCGGCCCGGGCGCAGCAGCCCGCCCCCAGGCAGGCAGCCCGGCCGCAGCCGGCCCAGCAGGCCGCGCCCAGCGCCCCCAAGCAGGGGGACAATGTGGTGCGCCGCCCGGAAGGCCGCATTGTGGACACCCGCGCTTCCCATGTGGAGCTGGAAAAATACAACGAGAAGTACGACCGGCTGGCCTCTGAAAAAATGAAGGTGGACAACACCGTTCAGAAGCAGAAGCTGACTCAGCGCAGCAGCCAGTACCGGGGCAAGCCCCGGAACTCCCGGAAAGAGACGGAGGCCGAGCGCATGCGCCGCATCGCCCTGGAGCGGAAGCAGAAGCCCATCACCGTGCAGATCCCCGACGAGATTACCGTGGGCGAGCTGGCCCTGCGGCTGAAGGCCACCGCCGCCGAGGTGATCAAAAAGCTGATGAGCCTGGGCGTGTTCGCCTCCATCAACGACGTGATCGATTTCGACACCGCCTCCCTGGCCGCCATGGAATTCCACGCCAAGGTGGAAAAAGAGGTGGTGGTCACCATTGAAGAGCAGATCATCGACGACAGCGAGGACGACGACGCCAACCTGGTGCCCCGTGCCCCCGTTGTGGTGGTAATGGGCCACGTGGACCACGGCAAAACCTCCCTGCTGGACAGGATCCGCCACGCCAATGTGACGGCCACCGAGGCCGGCGGCATCACCCAGCACATCGGCGCCTACCAGGTGCAGGTGAACGGCCGCAACATCACCTTCCTCGACACCCCCGGCCACGCCGCCTTCACCACCATGCGGGCCAGAGGCGCCCAGGTGACGGACATCGCCATTCTGGTGGTGGCCGCCGACGACGGCATCATGCCCCAGACGGTGGAGTCCATCAACCACGCCAAGGCGGCCAACATCCCCATCATCGTGGCCATCAACAAGATGGATAAGCCGGAGGCCAACCCCGAGCGTATCAAGCAGCAACTCACCGAGTACGAACTGGTGCCCGAGGAGTGGGGCGGCGAGACCATTATCTGCCCCATCTCCGCCAAGACGGGCATGGGCATTGAGAACCTGCTGGAAATGGTCACCCTCACCGCTGAGATGAGGGAGCTGAAGGCCAATCCCAACCGGGCGGCCCACGGCGCGGTCATCGAGGCCCGGCTGGATAAGGCCCGGGGTCCGGTGGCCACCCTGCTGGTGCAGAACGGCACCCTGAAGCAGGGCGACATCATCATTGCCGGCACGGCGGTGGGCCGGGTACGTGCCATGACTGACTACAAGGGCCGCAAGGTCCTTGAGGCCGGACCCTCTGTTCCCGTGGAGATCATGGGCATGGGCGAAGTGCCCGGCGCCGGCGACGACTTTTATGCCGTGGCCGATGAGCGCATGGCCCGGGAGCTGGTGGAGCAGCGCAAGGCGGAGCGGAAGAACGCCACCACCGGCGCGGCCAAGACCAAGGTGTCGCTGGAGGAGCTGTTCAGCCAGATCCAGGCCGGCGAGATGAAGGAACTGAACCTCATCGTCAAGGCAGACGTCCAGGGCTCTGCTGAGGCGGTGAAGGCCAGCCTGGAGAAGCTGTCCAACGAGGAGGTTCGGGTGCGGGTCATCCACTGCGCTGTGGGTGCCATCAACGAGTCCGACGTGATGCTGGCCA
>DVMK01000045.1 GCA_018715025.1 Candidatus Caccousia avistercoris | reverse complement strand
TTGCATGGATACTCTGTAAATTACACTCAGAAAAGAAGAGCGGCACAGCGCCGCATCTGAGGGAACTCATATCACATGACAAGGCTATTATAACATACCCGGAAGGTTTGTCAATACGGATCCTTCATTTTTGCCGTTTCTCTGCGAAAGCGGTTGCTTTTCCCCGCGTTTTGCCGTATGATGCAGCTATAGCCTGAAAAAGAAAGGTGCAAAGGGAGGCGGTTTTTATGGAGTGGCAGGTAAGGGCCATGCGGGAGGAGGACATAGAGGGATTTCCCCAGGCGTTCGCGCAGCAGGGGTGGAACAAGCCTCTTTCCCAGTTTCAGCAGTATTACAGGGAGCAGCGGGAAGGGGTGCGGAAGGTATTTGTGGCGGCCTCGGGCGGCGATCTGCTGGGCTACGCCACGCTTCTGCCGCAAAGCCTGGCGGGCCCCTTTGCCAACATGGGGATTCCCACGGTGTACGACTTCAACGTGCTGCAGAAGTACCAGAGGCAGGGGGTGGGGACGTCCATTTTGGATGCCATTGAGGAGGAGGTCGGGGTCTGTTCCCCCCGCATCTGCCTGGGGGTGGGCCTGCACTGGGGGTACGGGCAGGCCCAGCGCATGTATGTCAAGCGGGGCTACGTGCCTGACGGCAGCGGCGTGTGGTACCGGGACAAACGGCTGGAGCAGTACGCCCCCTGCTGCAACGACGACGACCTGGTGCTGTACCTGACGAAGGAGCTGCGGGGTTGACAAAAGCCCCTGTACCGGCGGCAGCGGGCCGCGGCACAGGGGCTTTTCCATGCGGGAAGGTTTTTTATCATTGGGCGGCTTTCTTTCTCTTTGCCATATGAAGCTGCAGCTTTTCCACCCAGCCCTTCTTGTATTTCAGAGAGATATAGCCCACGACGGCCATGACCAGCGCGCCCACGGTGTCTACAATCAGGTCCTTCATGGTGTCCATGAGGGCGGCGCGGCCTTCCAGAAGCTGGCCGCTTTCCAGGGCGAATTTCTGCATGTTGGTGTGCAGGATGCTGTCGGCGGTGAATTCGTAGAATTCCCACACCACCCCCAGAAATACGGCGAAGCAAAGGGTGAAAAAGGCCACGAACAGGGGGCTCAGGTTCATGGGCACCCGGTCGGTCTTGTTGAGAAAATTGATGACGGAAAAGCCCAAAGCGCCCAGCATGGCCCCGCTGAAGGTGTGAAGGATGGTGTCCCAGTGGGGCACGTTGTAGTAAAAGGCCCGCACCTCGCCCAGGTAGATGGCGCAGTACAGGAACAGGGCGAACAGCACCATCATTTTGGAAGGGATGATGAGGTTCAGCTTCTTTTTCAGCAGGCTGGGCAGCAGCATGACAACGACGCCCACCACGCACTGCAGCAGCATAAGCACGTAGTCGCCCTTTACATGCTGGTGTGGCTGGGCCGCGTCCGGCTCAGAGGGAGCCAACGCCATGGCGATGGAGATGAACACAACCGATCCCGCCAGGGTGAGGAAAATAAAAATCCACAGAATCCTCGCCCAGTCCCAGTGCCTGCGCTGTTTTGCCTGATTCATTCCGCTTTGTCCTCCTCTGTCTCTGCTGCGTCAATGGGCTCGTCCGGCTCGTTCCAGCTGGAAATGCCCAGAAAAATTCCCAAAAAGCCCAGAAACCCGGCTGTCACCGCGCAGGCAATGGCCCACTCGTCTATGCCGAAGGGGCCCAGCACGCAGGAAACCAGCGTGAGCACAAGGCCGATTTCAAAAAATATGAGAGCCAGTTTTCCGTCAGTCATGGGAAGAAGCACCTCTTTCCGTTTCGCTGAAAGCCCGGGAAAAAGCCGCAAGCTGTTCCAGCGTCAGCTGTTCGGCCCGTGCAGTGGGGGGAATCCCCGCCGCGCGGCAGGCTTCCTCCACCGCGCTTTTGGGCAGGCCCATCAGGGCCGAAACCGAGTTGAGCACGGTTTTCCGCCTTTGCCCAAAGGCCGCCTTTACCAGGGCGAAAAATTTCCGCTCGTCCGGCACCTGCACCGGGGGGGCGCTCCGCACCCGAAGGCGCAGAACAGCCGAGTCCACATTGGGGGGCGGCAGAAAGCTGCCGCGGCTTACCCCGAACAGGATCTCCGGCTCTGCGTAGTAGCGCACCGCGGCGCTTACCGCCCCGCAGGCCCGCGTTCCCGGCAGCGCGCACAGCCTTTCGGCCGCTTCCTTCTGCACCATGACCGTCAGCGCGCTGAGGGGCAGCTTTTCCTCTAGAAACCGCATAATGACCGGGGAGGTAATGTAGTAGGGAAGGTTGGCGCACACCACCACCTCAAGGCCCTGAAATTCCTCTTGAAGAAGCCGGTGCAGGTCCAGCTTCAGAATGTCGCCCTGAATGATTTTCACATGGGGAAATTCTCCCAGGGTTTCCTCCAGAACAGGCAGCAGGCGCTTGTCAAGCTCTACGCTTACCACGCGCTCCGCCCGTTTGGCCAGCTCGGCGGTAAGAACGCCGATCCCCGGGCCTACCTCCAGAACCCCCACGCCCTTCGCCGCTCCGCTGGCTTCCGCCATGCGGGGGCATACGGTGGGGTTTATCAGGAAATTCTGCCCCAGGCTTTTGGAAAACCGAAAGCCATGGCGCGCCAGAACCTCCCGTATCACTTGTATCTCTGCTAAATTCTCCAAAACACACCTCCGGTGGGGTAGTCGCGCGCCTGCGGCGGGCAAGCCGCGCACTGGCCGCGTCCCGCGCGCCTGCGGCGGGCAAGCCGCGCACCGGCCGCGTCCCGCGGCCTTGGGCCGGGCGGGGAACGTGGGTGCAGCGCCCGCGTTTTTGCCGCGGTTCTGTCAGGTTTCCCGGCTGCTCCGCGAGGCCTGCGGCACAGCCTTTCTTCGGCTATTATACCACGCCTGCGGCGGGCAGATCGCGCAGGCTCCTGCCGTCGCCGGGCAAAGAAGCCTTCCTAGGCGGAAAAGCCCACGCTGCAGCCTTTCTTCGGCTATTATACCATAGAACCTGTTTTCGCGCCATGGAACTCTTGCAAAAAATTTCCGATTATCTTATTATGAAAAGAGAAAAGCGTTTTCTCTGGGATATTTCTCCTAAGCGAAGAAGTTCACCCTCCGCAGGTGGCAGATGTTTCCCGCCAGTTCCCGGAGAGCCGTACCCCCAAAAATGCGGAGGAACTTTCGCAATCGTAAGATTGCGAGTGTTCCTGTAAAGGGGCCGGCGTTTAGTGACCCTA
>DVMK01000044.1 GCA_018715025.1 Candidatus Caccousia avistercoris | reverse complement strand
TACCGGTAGCTGGCGGGCAACCATTCGCCGCCTGCGGAGGCTGACCTCTCAGGGAAAAGTAGAGCGGCGCGAAGCGTAATTGGCGGGACGCAACCCGACAATTATGCTTCGACGCGTGACGCGGCTTTGCCGCGGCACAATGCTTGTCTGCCCTTAGGGTCACTAAACGCCGGCCCCTTTACAGGAACACTCGCAATCTTACGATTGCGAAAGTTCCTCCGCATTTTTAGGGGTACGGCTTACCGGTAGCTGGCGGGCAACCATTCGCCGCCTGCGGAGGCTGACCTCTCAGGGAACAGTAGAGCGGCGCGAAGCGTAATTGGCGAGGACGCAACCCGACAATTATGCTTCGACGCGTGACGCGGCTTTGCTGCGTCACACTTCATACTTATTGTATTTTAATCTTTCTATTCTTCATTTTGTATTATTCTTTTACACATTCCCGGCGCAGCCCGACTTTCCCGGCAGCGCTCTATGCAAATTCTTACACCCGATCTGTATAATACCTTCTGTATTATTACTCTTTGTATATTTTGAAAAGAAAGGGATGGGGGCATGAAGGGAAAAAAAGCCAGGCGGACAGCCGCCCTTTTGCTGGCGCTGGCCCTCTTTGCCGCAGCACCGGAGGCGGGCCTGCCCCTGCAGGCACAGGCAGCCACACTGTCTGAGCTGCAGCAGGAGCAGAAAGAGCTGGCCCAGAAGCAGAAAGAACTGGCCGCCCAGCTGGACGCCCTGCGGGAGGACAAGGCCAAACAGCAGGAATACAAAAACGCCCTGGACGAGCAGGTGGCCAACCTGCAAAGCCAAATTGACGGCCTCAACGGGCAAATCTCCCTGCTGGACGCCTCCATCAACGAGAAAAGCGCGGCCATTGCGGAAAAGCAGCAGAACATTGACCAGAATGTGGAGATTTTGAAGGAGCGGCTGTGCGCCCTGTACATGGCGGGGGAGGCCAGCAACCTGGAGATCATCCTGAACTCTGAGAGCGTCATGGACATGGCGGAAAAAATCGAGCTCATGAACATGATCACCGAGCACGACACCAACCTCATCGCCAGCCTGAGCACCGAGATGGAGGAGATTTCTGCCGAAAAGACTGAGATTGAAAGCCAGAAGGCGGAGGTTTCCCAGGCGAAAACAGCGCTGGACAGCCGCCGGTCTGAGCTTGCCGCCCTGGAACAGGAGGCCGCCGCCGTGCTGGCGGAGCTTTCTGCCAAAGAGAGCAGCATTCAGCAGCAGAACGCGCAGGTTGCCCAGCAGAAGAAGGAAGCCGACGCCGCGGTGGACCAATGGCTGAAGGATTACTACGCCTCCCAAAACAGCGGATCCTCCGGCAGCGGCGGGTACGTGAGCACCGGCAGCTTTACCTGGCCGGTGCCCGGCTTCACCCGGCTGACCACCCGTTTTCAGGAAAACACCTACGGCGGCCGCCACCGGGGCATTGACATTGCCAGCACCGGCGGGCGCAGCATTTACGGCGCGCCCATTGTGGCCGCGGACTCGGGCAGGGTAATCCGGGCCGGGTGGGACAATTCCTACGGCTACTGTGTGTACATCGACCACGGCGGCGGGTACGTCACCCGCTACGCCCACGCCAGCAGGCTGGCGGTCAGCCTGGGGCAGACGGTAACAAAGGGGCAAACTATCGCCTACGTGGGCAACACAGGCGATTCCTTCGGGGCCCACTGCCATTTTGAGGTGATTCTGAACGGCACGCTGCAGAATCCCATGAACTATTTTCAATAAACGCGACTGCGCTTCGGGGCTTTTTCCGCCCCTTTCCCGCCGGGCGGGAGGAAGCGCCTAGGAGATGATGGAACCTTGAGCAAAAAGATTTCCCTGGGGGCCGGTCTGGCCCTGGCGGCCATATCGGCCGCGGTAACGGTGTCAATCACCTATGTGTACGCCATGAACAGCTTCAACGAAAAGGTGGCCGACGTGAACGAGCGGCAGGCCATGTACACCAAGCTGAGCGAAATTGACCAGAAGGTGCGGCAGGACTATGTGGGCGAAATCGACGAGGAGCTTCTTTCCGACAGCATCTGCGCCGGTTACGTGGCCGGTCTGGGGGACGCCCAGGCCAAATATTATTCCGCCCAGAAATATAAGGAATACGAAAGCGGCCTCACCGGCAAAAGCGTGGGCGTGGGCGTTGTCACCGTGCAGGACGAGGACGGCAACATGGAAGTGGTGGACGTGCTGCCCGGCTCTGCCGCAGAGAGCAGCGGCATCCAGAAAGGGGACGTGATCGTGTCCCTGGACGGCAAAGAGATTGTCCGCCTCACCTACGGGGACGCGGTGAACAAGCTGGACGGCCAGGCAGGCACCACGGTAGAGTTGGGCATTCTGCGCCCCTCTGCGGAAGAGGGAGGCGCTTCCGAGCAGATTTCCCTCACCGTCACCCGGGCCGAGTACACGCAGCGCAGCCTTACGGTTTCCACCATCAACGGGAACGTGGGCTACCTGGCTATTTCCCAGTTCAGCGAGGGCACCGACAGCCAGTTCAACACCGAGCTGACCAAGCTGCTGCAAAGCGGCGTGGCGGGCATTGTCATTGACGTGCGGAACAACCTGGGCGGCGACATGGAGGTAATGGCCAACATTCTGGACACGCTTCTCCCGGCGGGGAACACCGTCAGCCTGGCGGACAGCTCGGGCAATGTGACGGTGGAGTACACCAGCCAGGCCAACGAGATCGCCGTGCCCATCAGCGTAATTGTAAACGAGTCTACCTACGGGGCGGCGGAACTGTTTGCCGCCGATATTCAGGACTACAAAAAGGGCCTTCTGGTAGGGACGAAAACCGCGGGCAGCGGCCAAAAGCAGGACATTATTTCCCTTTCCGACGGCTCTGCGGTGCTCATCTCTGTGGGGGAATACCTGCGCATCAGCGGCGAATCCTTCAACGGCGTGGGCATTGACGTGGACGTGGAAAAGGAGCTGGACAGCGACCAGGCGGCCCTGCTGAGCCGGAGGCAGCTGCTCCCCTCTGAGGACGTGCAGGTGCAGGCGGCAGTGGCCGCGCTCATCCGCCAGGGCGTTCAGGTAGCCGAGCCCCCGGAGGAAACCGAGGAAGCGGCGGAATCCCAGCCGGAGGAGACGGCTTCCTCCGCAGAGGCTTCCTCCAGCGCAGAAAGCAACGCCGGGGCCTCCAGCACGGCGGAGTAACGCACTATTTTCTGCGGCGAACGCGCGGGGAAGAGGCTTCCCGCCCTTGGCATCCGCCGATCTTCGGCAGATTTTCCACAAATCTCCCGGAATCTGTGGAAAACAAATCGGATTTTTCCCTCTTCTTCTGACAAAATGCTCCCCCGCCCTGTGCTATGATAAAGACAGCGGCGGGGGAGTTTTTCTTCCTGCGCTTTGCAGGCGGGGCGAAAGGGGACAAGCCGCCCTGCCTTCCGCCCCTGGAAAATGGGCGGGCGGAAGAAACCGATGGATGGGGATGAGAACCTATGTGGAATTTGCAGGAAAAGAAACGGGTGGTACAGCTTCCCGCCAGCAGCATTGTGCCGAACCCGGCGCAGCCCAGGCAGGAATTTCAGGAGGAGGAGCTGCGGGAGCTGGCGGACAGCATTCAGAAAAACGGGCTGCTTCAGCCCATTCTGGTGCGGCGGATTCCCGGCGGGTATGAGCTGATTGCCGGGGAACGCAGGCTTCGGGCCTGCCGTCTGGCCGGGCTGGCCTCGGTCCCCTGCCTGATCAACGACTGCGACAGCAGGCAGAGCGCCATTTTCGCCATGCTGGAAAACCTGCAGCGGAAGGATCTGGGCGTGTTTGAAGAAGCCGAGGGCATCCGCCGTCTGGTGGAGGAATGGGGCGTTACCCAGGAAGAGGCGGCCGCCCGCCTGGGGAAGAGCCAATCCAGCATAGCCAACAAGCTGCGCCTTCTGCGCCTTTCCCCAGAGGAACGCCAGGTGATCACCAGCGCCGGGCTTACCGAGCGCCACGCCCGCGCCCTCATCCGCCTGGAGGATCCCTCTCTGCGGGCGGCGGCCCTGCAGGTAATTGCGGAACGGGGCCTGAATGTGGCCCAGACCGATCAATACATAGCCTCCCTTCTGCAGGAGGACAAGCCCCAAGACCTGAAAAAACCGCGCCGCACCATTCTTGTGCGGGACGTGCGGATCTTTTTGAACACCATACACCACGCCATTGAAATGATGAAGCAAAACGGGATCCAGGCCCAAAGCCTGAAACAGGAAACCGAAGACTACTTTGAATATGTGGTGCGCATTCCCAAAAACACCGCCGGAAGGCTCCCCAAAACCGGGAGCTGACGCCTGCCCGGCAGGCGCGCCCAGCGGATTTTCATTTGCTTACAAGACTTTCCCATAAACCCTCTTTTATCCTCTTTGGAAAAGGCTTCCGGTATTTCCGGGAGCCTTTTCTCTGTATTGCAGTGAAGCACGGAATCCCTCCCGCATTGTAAAAATTCGATTTCATTGTACGGATAATTTATCCAATATAGATTGATTTGATTATTTTTTGATTACTTCAGATAAAATATATTCTCCTGCAGATGCAGGCGTTCTGTTCCGAATAA
>DVMK01000043.1 GCA_018715025.1 Candidatus Caccousia avistercoris | reverse complement strand
ATCTCATCCGCGCCGTTTTCCAGGGCGTCCTTCGCCTGAAACACCTTGGCGGCGGTGGTGTCGTACCCGTTGGGGAAGCTGATGACGGTACACACGGCCATTTTCTCCCCCACATACTCCTTCCCCCGGCGCACATAGCCTGCAGGGATGCACACGCTGGCGGTGCGGTACCTGACAGCGTCGCTGCACAGGGCCCGGATCTCCTCCCAACGGGCGGTGGGGGCCAGCAGGGTGTGATCCACCGCGGCGAGAATTTTCGCTGTATCCATTTCGCTTTCCTCCTTACTCCGCCGTTTCCAGGGCGATCTCCATCATCTGCCGGAAGCCGGTCTGCCGCTCCTCCGCCGGAAGGGACTCGCCCCGAAGGGGACAGTCGGAAATGGTGAGCAGGCACAGGGCCTCTTTTCCCGCCCGGGCGGCGTTCATGTACAGGGCGGCGCTCTCCATCTCCACCGCCAGCACGCCCATCTCCTTCCAGCGGGGGAGGGCTGTGGCGTCGTCCCCGTAGAACAGGTCGGAGGAAAGCACGTTCCCCACCTTCACCGGCACGCCCAGGCGCTCCGCCGCCTGCACCGCCTTCTGGGCCAGGCGGAAGCTGCCCAGGGGAGCAAAGGAGCCCGGCAGGCGGAACTGGGCTGCGTAGTTGGAGTCGGTGCAGGCCCCCAGACCCACCACCACGTCGCGCAGGCGGACGCTGTCTGCCAGGCCCCCGGCCGAGCCTATGCGCAGGATGCGCTCTACCCCGTAAAAATGGAACAGCTCATAGGAATAAATGCCGATGGAGGGCATGCCCATGCCGCTGCCCATGACGGAAACCGTCTTGCCCCGGTAAGTACCGGTATAGCCCAGCATATTACGCACCGTATTAAAGCAGACAGGGTTTTCCAGATAGGTTTCCGCAATGAATTTGGCCCGCAGGGGATCCCCGGGCATGAGGACCGTTTTGGCGATTTGACCTTCCTGCGCGCTGTTGTGTGGGGTTGACATAGAAGCAGCTCCTTTCCAATATCTATATACGATTTATTATATTAATTCAAAATATTACGATCGGAATTATTCTTACAGTAAAAAAGCAATATAATATCACTTTTTGGAATCGATTTACCCCTTCAAAATCCGATCCAGACGGGAGGTTCCCCAGGGGCCGCCCGCCAGCCCGAAGCCGTCCAGAATGGTGGCGGCGATGTCGGCGAAGGTGGGCAGGGTGCCCAGGTTGGCCCCGGCGCGAACCCTGGGCCCGGCAATGATCCAGGGGGTATACTCTCTGGAATGATCGGTAGAGGGGGTGAGCGGGTCGCAGCCATGGTCGGCGGTGATCATCAGCAGGTCGTCCTTCCCCATGGCCGCGCACAGGGCGGGAAAGGCCTGGTCAAATTCCGCCAGGGCGCGGGCGTAGCCGTCCGGGTCGTTCCGGTGGCCGTAAAGCATGTCGAAATCCACCAGGTTTACAAAGCACAGGCCGCGGAATTCCTGCCCGGCCAGCTCCTGCGCGCGGCGGATGCCCTCTGTATTGCCGGAGGTGAGGTAGTGGGCGGTGTCGCCCCGGCCCGCGAAAATGTCGTGAATCTTCCCCACGGCGATCACGTCAAGCCCCGCCTCCTTCATCCGGTCCAGCAGGGTGGGGGCTGGGGGCTCCAGGGAAAAATCATGCCGCCGGGAGGTGCGCCGGAAGGGCCACTCCCCCTCAAAGGGGCGGGCAATCACCCGGCCCACGCCGTGCTCCCCGGTGAGGATGGCGCGGGCCATGCGGCAGTACCGGTACAGCTCCTCCGGCGGGACGATGGATTCGTGGGCCGCCACCTGGAACACGCTGTCGGCGGAGGTGTAGACGATAAGATCCCCGGTTTCCAGGTGGCGGCGGCCGTAGTCCCGAATCACCTGGGTGCCGGAGTAGGGCTTGTTGCACAGCACCCCCCGGCCCGTCTGCCGCTGGAACTCTTCCACCACCTGGGGCGGAAAGCCGTTGGGGTACACCGGCAGCGGCCGCTCTGACACCAGGCCCGCAATCTCCCAATGGCCGATGGTGGTGTCTTTCCCCTGAGAGGCCTCCCGCATGCGGGCGAAAGCGCCGGTGGGGCCTGGTTCCCTGGGGCGGCAGGCAACGCCGTCTATGTGGAACAGCCCGGCCCGGCCCAGGTTCGGCATGGAAAAAAAGGGGCTCTGGGCAACGGCGGCCAGGGTGTTGCTTCCCTCGTCGCCAAAGGCGGCGGCGTCCGGCGCTTCCCCAATGCCGAAGCTGTCCAGAACAATCAAAAATACCCGTTTCAGCGGATCCATAACACATCGCCTCCTGCAATCACATCACGCCGCATCCGGCGCATCGCTTTTTATTAGTATAAAACAAACCGGTGGATTTTACCAGGGCTTTCCCCCGCCGCGGGGAGATTCGATCCCGTTTCGACTTAATAATCATATTTGGCTTGTACTCTGAATAAAATAATCATTTTTAGCAATCAAATCTTTTGAATGCTAAAAATTCATAAAATATTCTTATATTTTAATACAATCC
>DVMK01000042.1 GCA_018715025.1 Candidatus Caccousia avistercoris | reverse complement strand
TTTGAAAAAGGTGGACGAAAACTTTATCATTCGCTCTCTCTTACAAAGTTCTTCTCAATTATATACCTCCGGCGGGCGGAGGGCAACATTTCTGCAAAAAAGCCGGCGGGGAATTGCGCGGAGCAGGAAGGGGAGGTATAATATTTCCAAAGGAGGATGTTTGCCATGATTCACATGCAAAACGCCCGCATCCAGCGGGTTCTCGCCAATATGGAAAAAGAGGGGCTGCACCAGATTCTCGTCACCTCCACCGCGTCTGTGTACTACCTGACCGGCGTGTGGGTGGAGCCGCTGGAGCGGATGCTGGCCCTGTACCTGGACGACAGCGGCCGCCGGGTGCTGCTGGGCAACGAGCTGTTCAGCCTGGAGCCTGCCCCCGGGGTGGAGCTGCTCCTGCACAAGGACAGCGACAACCCCCTGCGGGACCTGGCCCCCCTGGTGAAGCCCGGTAAGCTGGGTGTGGACAAAAGCTGGCCCAGCCGTTTCCTCATCGGCCTGCTGGAGCAGCGGAGCGACGTAACCCCGGTGCTGGGCAGCGCCCCGGTGGACAACGCCCGCATGCGCAAGGACGCGGAGGAGATCGAGGCCCTGCGCCGGGCGTCCCGCATAAACGATGCGGTGATGGAGGCCGCCGTTCAGGCCCTGCACGAGGGGGCCACCGAGGCGGAGATGGCGGCTCTGGTAGAGGAACGGTTCCGCCAGGCAGGGGCCGGCCGGGGGGAAGGCCAGCTGGTGTGCTTCGGGGCCAACGGGGCCGATCCGCACCACGCCCCGGGTTCTGCGGTGCTGCAGGAGGGGGATTCCGTCACCTTCGATATTTTCATCCCCATTCCCCGGTACTGGTGCGACATGACCCGCACCGTTTTTTACCGCTCGGTTTCCCCGGAACAGCGCCGGGTGTACGAGGCGGTGAAGGAAGCCAACCTGGCGGCCGAGGCAGTCATACGCCCCGGCCTGCCCATGAGCGAGTTTGACCGGGCGGCCCGGGCCGTCATAGAGAAGGCTGGCTACGGCCCCTGCTTCACCCACCGCCTGGGCCACGGCATCGGCCTGGAATGCCACGAGCCGCCGGACAACAGCGCCTCCTGCCATGTGACGGCGGAGCCCGGCATGGTGTTTTCGGTGGAACCCGGCGTCTACCTGCCCGGCCGGTTCGGCGTGCGGGTGGAGGATTTGGTGCTGGTGACAGAGACGGGCTGCCAGGTGCTGAACGCCTACCCCAAGGACCTGCAGGTGGTGGGCTGATTCGGATTTTTCAGGGATTGACGCAGAAGGGAGGCGCGGCGGAAGGGCCGCGCCTCCCTTTCGGATCTGCGGAAAAAGCCGCTTAGAAAACCCAGGGAACGTCGCCGGAGCGGTGGAGGCAGAGAACAGGGACGCCCAGCGCCTGGTAAGGCCTGGCGGCCTGCAGAAGCTCCTCCTGGTAGCGGTAGCTGGTAATCAGCAGGCAGTCGGGGGGATCCTGCTCTATGGCGGAGGGGGGCAGCACCGGGCGCCCCATCAGGGAACCGCCCTGGGCGGCGGGGGAGCTGTCGAGGAAAACCACCTGGAAGGGCGGTTCCCCGAAAAAGCGCAGGTATTCCCGGAACACGAAGGCCGTGTACCCGGCGGCGGGCCACATGGCCACCTTCCGGTACCCGCGCCCGTTCAGAAGCTGGTCCAGCCGTTCCCGGTGGGCCTGGGACGAGGCCCCCGCCGCCTGCACCATGCCCGCCAGCTCCGCCATCCTTTCGGGAATGGGAAGGCGCTGGGTGCAGACCTTGCAGCACCGGCCGCAGGCAATGCAGGGGTTGGCCGCCGTCTCTGGCAGACATTGAAACCCCTGCACCAGCTTCTGCAGGACGGCAATCCGCTCCAGAAGCGCCGGGTCGGTGCGGCGGTACAGCTCTGGCTTCTGCCGCAGCAGCTTCATGTTGTAGGACTGCATGAGGGCGGGGATGGGAAGCTGCCTGGGGCAGGCGGGCAGGCAGTAGCCGCAGCCGGTGCACAGGCCCGAAACCTGCCCCACGGCCCCCGCCGCCGCCCGGATCCGCTCCCCGGCCCGGGCCTCCCCCTCGGGCGGGCCGCCCAGCGCCCGCAGGGCCTGGTCCACGTCCTCCCGGCGGGAGACGCCGGCGAGCACGCAGCACACCTGGGGGTGGGCGTAGACGAACCGCAGGGCGGCCTCCGCCGCCGGGCCGTCCCCCGGCAGGCGCGCGGCGGAGAAAAGATCCTCGTTCTGGGGAATCATGCCGCCGCCCAGGGGGTTCATCACCAGCACGCCCTGGCCCTGCGCCCGGGCGCACTCCAGCACCGGATCCATCTGCCGGAAATTCAGCAGGTTGTAAGAGAGAAGCACGCCCTCGAAGGCTTTGTCCCGCAGGATTTCCATGGTGGTCTGCGGCGGGGCGTGGCTGGAAAAGAGCAGATGCCGCACCCAGCCCCGGCGAAGGGCCTCCAGCGCGCCCTGGTAGGGCCCGCCCGGCGCCATGACGGCCCGGTACTGCTCCCCATCCAGAATAGACCACATGTACAGAAAATCAAAATACTCCGTCCCAATCTGCTCCAGGCCGCTTTCCACCCGGCGCAGCACGCTTTCTGCCGTAGGGTCGGACTGGGCGTTGGATTTTACAGAGAGGAAGAACTCCTCCCGGGGGACAAGGCGCAGCAGCCTGGCGCAGATTTCCCCGCTGTGGCCGTCCGCATAGCTGAAGGCGTTGTCCACGCAGCAGCAGCCCTGCTTTACCGCGTAGGCCAGCAGCCGGGCGCATCGCTCCCAGCCTGCCTCGTCCTGAAGATCCCGGGAGGGGAAGCGGGTGGTGCCCACCCCGCAGGCGGGAAGAAGGGGGCCCTTTCGCCCCAGCGGCCGCCGGTTCACAGCCGCGGGGCCTGCTCGGCCGCCGGGTACCGCTTGGCGCGGGCGGTGTCGAAGCCGCCGCAGTACCGGCAGGCGGTGAGGGGCCTGGTGTCGAAGCGCGCCAGCGCGGCGCGCTTTTCTTCCCGCGACTTCCCCGTGTCCCGCACGTCCACGTACTCCTCCTCCGGCACCGGGATCAGCCCCAGGTCCAGCCCGAAGAGGGAGCGAATGCAGTTGTGGATCTTCCCCTGGTACATGTGGTAGTTTTTCATGCCGATCTGCCAGCAGGAGCGGAACAGGTCCTCCAGCTCCTCCTGGGAGTAGCCCCGGTCTGCGTAGCTGGTGTTGTCCACCCAGCCGCCGTAGTGCTGCATGTCCCCGTGGAAGATTTTGGTGACGCTGGGAACGGCCCGTTCCGCCAGGGCGGCCTCCAGATCCCGGATGCGGAAGGAATACTTCCCGTAGTCGCTGATCTGCACCTGGCACCGGGGGCCGTATTCCTGCAGGGCCGCCAGCGCCTCCTCCCCAGGCGTCAGGGTGCCGTTGGTCATGAGGATGAGCTTGTCGAACTGGGAATCGCAGCGCCGGATCTCCCGCAGGAGGGGGGCGAGCTGCGGGTACAGGAAAATCTCCCCGCCCACCAGCTGGATCCATTCGATGGAATCCACCAGATCGAACAGGGCCTGCAGATCCCGGGCCAGCTCTTCCAGGGGCAGGAAGGGCGGGTTCCGGTACAGGGGCACGCTGTTGCAGCACAGCCTGCAGTTCAGGGTGCACCGCAGGGTGGGAATAAGGGCCAGGCGGCGCAGTCTCAGCATGGGGCTTCCTCCCTTCTGGGCAGCTGTTCGGCGGCGGGGAACCGGGGCGAGCACTCTAAAAAGCTGTCGCAGTACCGGCAGGCGGTGGTGGGGCGCTTCAGGAAGGTGCGCAGAATCTCCCGCTTTTCCTCGTCGCTTGCCGTGCTGTCCGTCAAATCCACGTACTCGTTGGGGGCAAGCTGAAATTTTCCCAGGGCGACCCCGGTCATGGCGTACACGCAGCTGTAAATTTTTCCCTCGTGGGTGTCGTGGAATTCCAGCTTCGGGCAGAGACAGTGCTGGAATTTTTCCCACAGCTCCTGCTCCGTCTCCCCCTCATGCAGGGTGAAATCCCCGTAGCAGAGCCATCCGTTCCCCCGCTGGTTCCCGCCGGTGTACTGGTCTACCCGGTAGTCGATGCGGTGTTCCTCCAGCAGCCTTTGGATTTTCTCCAGGTTCCGGGAAAGGGGGCCGTAGTTGTCCAGCAGGAAGTCGAAGGCGATGCCGGCCTCCTGGGCCTTGTGCACCGCCGCCAGCAGCTTTTCGCCGGGCACGATGGTGGCGTTGGTGGTGATGCGGATTTTCGGGATTTTTTCCCGGTATTGGATCAGCTCCTCGATGATCTCGGCAATGTGGGGATGCATGAGGGGCTCGCCGCCGATGATTTCCACCCGGCCGATGGAATCGTAAAGAGGAAAGGCCAGGGCGAAGTGGCGGAACAGCTCCTCCTTGGGCGTGTGCCGGGGGTGGGGCAGGTAGGGCACGCTGCACAGGCACATTTTGCAGTTGAGGGTGCAGCGGTTGGTGACGAAAAACTCCAGGATTTTCGCGGTGACAGGTTCTTGCTTCATTCAAAAAGACCTCCTTTTGCAGGCAAAAGCGCAGACAGCTCCGCCGCGGCCCGGGCTTCCTCCTCCCGGTCGCCCGCCCGCCGGGCGTAAGCGCAGCGCAGGGTCAGCGCCTGGCCCCGCAGGATGGGGTCCGCCAGGAAAAGGGAAAGCCGGTACAGCAGCTTCGCCCCCCGCAGGCAGGCTTCCCAGGGGGGCAGGGCCGCCCCGGCCCCCTGGGGGATGAGAATCCCCTTCAGCGCCCCGGCGGCCTCCTGCATCACCGCCCGCATTCGGGAAATTTCCCACTGGGCGGGGGCCTGGGCGCACACCAGACGCCAGGCTTCCTCCAGCGGGGAAGAGAAGAACATCTCCTCCAGCTGGCGGATCAGCTCTTCCGCGGGAAGGCGGCTGTTCAGGTACAGGCGGCCGGTGTCGATGGCGGCGTTTAAAAATACCAGGGACAGGAAGAAATGGTTTTCCCCGCTGACGGGCCCCAGCTCTGCTAGAAGCTCCTCGGTGCGGCGGCGCTGGAATTCGTCGTCCCGGAAGCGGGCGGGGGAGTACCGGCCTGAGTCGGAGGAGGGATGGACCCGGTAGTGGTGCAGGATTTCGCCGGTGCCCGCCACCTGCCGGCAGCGCACCAGGTATTCCAGCAGAAAGATGGTGTCGCTGCCGTAGTACAGGCTTTCGTCCACCAGAAGGGGGCCTTCCCGCAGAAGGGAAAGGCGCAGCATCTTCCCCCAGTAGGTGCGCAGGAACACGTGAAGGCTGGGGAAGGCGGCCGCCAGCTGGTCCCGCCCCAGAAGAAGCTCCGTTCCCAGAGAGCGCAGGCCCAGCACCTCGCCGGTTTCTGCCTGGTGAAAGGCGGAGCCCGCCAGAAACAGGCCGGCGCCGGTGCGTTCCAGGGCCTCCCTCCCCTTTTGGGCAAAGGAGGGGCTGTACCAGTCGTCCCCGTCCAGCACCGCCAGGTAGTCGCAGTCCCCGGCGTAGATCTGCTTCAGCAGCAGGTTCATGCTGGCCAGGGGGAGGTTTTCCTCAAAATAGACGGGGCGGATCCGGCTGTCTTTTTGGGCGTATTCCTGTATGATGGCCCGGGTGTGGTCGGTGGAGCCGTTGTCGCACAGGTAATACGCCAGATTCCCCTCCGTCTGGCGCAGCACGCTTTCCACGCACTGCCGCAGGTAGGGCTCCCCGTTGTACACCCGGGTGAGAAAGGCGATCTTTCCCATGGGTCAGCCTCCCTTCCCCAGGTGGGGGGCCACGTACCGGGCCAGCCATTCCCGCTCTAAGCCCTGCAGGTACGGGCAGCGGGAAAACCAGCCGTACTCCCGCAGAAGCTCGCCCCGGGCGCGGGCAAGCTGAGGGGCGCAGGCGGGCAGGTTCCCTTCCTCCAGCTTGTGGCACATAGAGAGCAGGTAGGAAAATTCACTGTATTTGGCGTACTCCCCAATCCCCGGCAGCGTTTGGGCCAGGTAATCCGTCCGTTCCCGGAAGGCGGCGAAGTATTCCTCCAGCTGTTCCGGGGTGAGAAGGCTGTCGTCGGTAGTAAAGCGGGAATTGTTGCCCGGGTGGCGGGTGAAGCAGTATTTGGGCACGCCCTGGAACACGGTTTTTTCCGCCTGGGCGAACAGCCGGTACACGATGGTGATGTCGTCGTACCTTCCCTCCTCCCGGAACCGGTGGAGGCGGAACAGCTGGTGCCGCCACAGCTTGGTGGGGGTGGCGGCGTTGTACCGCTTCCGCCGCAGCAGCTCCCGCACCGCCTCCTCCGGGCCCATCACCAGCAGGGTGGGATCCACGCAGTTGGGCAGCCTGCGCCCCTCCACCTCTTTCCAGGAGCCGCACACCGCCGCGTCCGCCCCGTAATGCTCTGCCAGGCCGTACAGGAAGGAAAGATAGTCCGGATCCATGGTGTCGTCGTCGTCCACAAAGGCAATGTACTCCCCCCGGGCCGCGTCCAGCCCGGCGTTTCGGCCGGAGCCGATGTTCCCCCGGCTCCGGTGCAGCACCCGCACCCGTTTGTCCCGGGCGGCGTACTGCTCCGCCACCCGGCCGCTGCCGTCCCGGGAACCGTTGTCCACCACAATCAGCTCAAAGCTGGGAAAATCCTGATCCAGCACGCACTGAATGGCCCGGCCCACCAGGGCCTCCCGGTCGCAGGTGAGCATAATCACGCTGATCTTCAATGTTCTCCCTCCCAAATCCGCCAGGGGGCTTTGCCGCCCCGCCAAAGCTGCTCCAGCTCCTCCCGGTCCCGCTGGGTGTCCATACATTTCCAGAAGCCATGGTGCCGGTAAGCCCCCAGCAGGCCGGCCCGGCTCAGCTCTTCCAGGGGGGCGCGTTCCAGCACGCAGCCCTCCTCGTCCGGCAGGCGTTCCACGAACTCCGGCTGCACCGCCATGAACCCGCCGTTCACCCAGCCGCCGTCCTCCCGGTTCTTCTCCCGAAAGCCCTTTACCTGGCAGGAGCCGGACTCCAGGTCCAGCACGCCGAACCGGCCCCCCGGCTGCACCGCCGTCAAAGTGACCAGCATGCCGGAATCCTGGTGCTGCCGCAGCAAAGCGTTCAAATCCACGTCGGCCACGCCGTCGCCATAGGTGAGGAAGAAGGGCTCGCCGCCGGTGTAGGCCGCCGCCCGCTTCACCCGCCCGCCGGTCTGGGTGTACAGGCCCGTCTCCACCAGCGTCACCCGCCAGGGCTCCGCCACGTTGGTGTGGATGGTCATGCGGTTGTGGTCGGTGAAGTCGAAGGTTACGGTGGACTGATGCAGGTAGTAGTTGGCGAAGTATTCCTTGATGATGTGCCCCAGGTACCCGCAGCAGAGGATGAACTCGTTGTGCCCGAACTGAGAGTAATATTTCATGATATGCCACAGGATGGGCTGGCCCCCGATGAGGATCATGGGCTTGGGCCGCAGGACGCTTTCCTCCCCAATGCGGGTGCCGAACCCGCCCGCCAGAATAACAGTTTTCAACGCCGCGCCTCCTTGTCTCCGGTTCCGGCGGCCCGCAGGCCGCCTTTCTCTATTCTTATGCGCCGCAGCCCGTCCAGATTAAAAAATTTCTGAGGCGCGCAAAAGGCGGGGCCGGCCGCGAAAAACGGCCGGCCCCGCCAGAGGGGGAATGGGAGATATTTTGTTACTGGTTCTGGCTCTGGTAGCCTTCGTTCAGCTGGTCGGTCCACTCCTGGCCGCCGCTGGAATACCAGGAATTCACAAATTCCTCAAAGGCCTGATCCAAATCAATGCCCTCGTCCACTATCATGGAGGTAATGGCTGTGCTGGTGAGGGAATTCAGGCTGGAGCTGTAGTCCTCACCGGCCTGGGTTTCAATTCCAATGACCGGGTTGGTAACGGTGGAAGCCAGCAGCATGTCGGCAACCTCCCAGGAATAGTCGCCCACAATGGGAGAAAGGTAACTGCGCTTGGCCATCCAGTTGTACATGCTGTACCCTGCCTCGGTCTGCTCCTCTGAGCTGATGAGGATTTCCATTTGCCCGTCCTCGTTAGTGTCCCAGTGAACGCCTTCCACGCCCAGGTCGGCCAGAAGGCCGCCCTCGTCGGAATAGAGGTAATCCAGGAAGCGAATACAGGCGGCCGCTTCCTCCTGAGAAGCTTCGGAAAAGACGATCATCTGCTGGGTGCTGTTCATGCGGGGGTACCGGCGCACACCGTTTTCATCGGGGAAAATGTTGAGAACCGTAAGCTGAGAGTCCGGGTTCGCCGCATAATAGGTTTCGGCGGTGGGGCTGGTCTGTACGTCAAGGCGGTCCACATACCAGGCGCAGGCGCCGTACATGCCCTCGTTCATGCGGGTCCACAGCTGATCCCGATCCATAAGCACATACTCAGGTTCCATGAGCCCTTCCTGGTACAGCCTGCGGGTGAATTCCAGCACGTTTTTGAAGTTGTCCATGACAGCGTAGTATTCCACGCCGTCGTCTGTCACGTTCCACTGCCCGTAAACGATGCTGTTGGGGGAGCAGGCGATTGCCACAGGAAGCTGGAAGTGGGTGGAAGAGCCGTATCCGAAGGGGATGGTGTCAGAGGTGTCCCCGTCGCCGTCGGCATCATATTGGGAAAAGGCTACCAGCATATCATAAAAATCGTCAAGGGTGTCGGGCACGGGAAGATCCAAAGCGTCCAGCCAGTCCTGCCGCACCACATAGCAGTAGTTGGTGCCCACATCCTCTGCGCGGCAGGGAATGCCGTAGGTCTGGCCGTCCATTTTCAGCCAGGTGCAGTTGTTTTCGGTGCGCACGGTGGTAATGTTGGAGCCATACTGGGCAATAAGGTCATCCAGCGGCTGGATGACGCCGTCCTCAATCAGCTCGTTCAGCTCTCTGGGAAAGCTGGAGGACCAGAATTCCATCATGTCTGGGTATTGGCCGCTGGCGATCAATACAGAGCATTGGGACGCATAGTCTGTAGAGGGATAATACTCGATGTTGGCGATAACGCCGTGCTCCCGCAGCTTGGGCTCCAGCGCTTCCCAAATGGCGTTGTCCGGGTGCGACGCCTGCCCCAGCTGGCGGGCGATAATGTCAATTTCCACCGGCTCTGCCGGCTCTGACGCCGTCTCGCTTTCCGCTGCAGAAGCGGCAGAGGCTTCTCCGCCCGAGGGGGCGGCGCTGGCGCCGGTTTCCCCGCTGCTGCACCCGCACACCGTGCCGGACAGCATGGCGAGGGTCAGCAGCATTCCTAGCAGTTGTTTTTTCATTTTCAAATCCTCCTTCAAAAAATTCTGTTTATTCCTTTACGGCGCCAACCATGACGCCTTTGATGAAATACTTTTGTACAAAGGGGTAAACCAGCATAATGGGGATAACGGCTGTTACTACGGTAGCCATTTTCAGTGTGACGCCCATCTGCGCCACCAGCGTGTCTGTCGTTCCGCCTCCCACGCTGCCCTGGTCGTCGTTGATGAGGATTTGCCGCAGCAGAACCTGCAGCACCCAATTTTCCCGCTTTGGCACGTACAGGATTGCGGAAAAGTATTTGTTCCAGTAGGCCACCGCATAAAAGAGAAGCAGTGTGGCCATGGTGGGCAGGGAAAGAGGGAGGATGATGCGGAACAGGATACGCAGTGTGCCTGCACCGTCCAGCTCGGCGGATTCGCTCAGGCTGGGGGGGAGGGACTTCAGTGCGTTTACCAGAAGGAACGTGTTGAAGGGGCTGACCAGGCCGGGAAGAATAAGCGACCACAGATTGTTGAGAAGGCCGGTTTCCCGTACAATCAGGTAGGTGGGAATCATGCCGCCGCTGAACAGCATGGTGAACAGCACCAGAAGGCGCACCACCCGAATGCCAAGTACGTTCTGCGTCAGCCCATACGACAGAAGAAGCGTTGCCAGAAGGCTGCACAAAGTACCAACAATAACCACAAACCCGGTGTTAGCGTAAATTTGAAAGAAATCCGGAGTGGATATAACATATTGAATATTACTTAAAGTAAAGTTTTCGGGCAGAAAAAGAA
>DVMK01000041.1 GCA_018715025.1 Candidatus Caccousia avistercoris | reverse complement strand
TGAACGCCATCCTCATGCCCCAGCTGGATCGGATGAGCACCCGGGAGGTGGACTACGGCACCTTTCTGGATATGCTGGAAAGCGGCCAAATCAAAGAGGTGCAGAAGGAAGAGGACACCATTGCCTTCATTACCACCGACGAGGAGGACCCCTTCATCTATGTCACCGGTGCCTGGGACGACCCGGAGCTGGTGGACAGGCTGCAGAACGCGGGGGTTAAATTTACCAACATCGTTCCCAAGGAGGAATCGCCCTGGATTTCCCTGCTGTTCGGCCTGATTCTTCCCACCGCGCTGCTGTGGGGCGCCGGATGGCTTTTGATCCGCAGCATGCAGAAGCGTATGGGCGGCCCCAACGCCATGTCCTTCGGCAAGAGCAACGCCAAGATTTACGTCTCTGCCCAAACGGGAAAAACCTTTGCCGACGTAGCCGGGGAGGACGAGGCCAAGGAAGCCCTCAAGGAAATTGTGGACTTCCTGCACGACCCGAAGAAATACGAATCCATCGGCGCTACCATGCCCAAGGGCGCCCTGCTGGTGGGCCCTCCCGGCACAGGCAAAACCCTGCTGGCCAAGGCGGTGGCGGGCGAAGCCAACGTGCCCTTCTTCTCCATTTCCGGTTCTGAATTCGTGGAAATGTTTGTGGGCATGGGCGCCGCCAAGGTGCGCGACCTGTTTAAGCAAGCCCAGGAGAAGGCGCCCTGCATTGTGTTTATTGACGAGATTGACACCATCGGCAAAAAACGCGACGGCGCAGGCTTTTCCAGCAACGACGAGCGGGAACAGACCCTCAACCAGCTGCTCACCGAAATGGACGGCTTCGACGCTAAAAAGGGCGTGGTTATCCTGGCCGCCACCAACCGGCCCGACAGCCTGGACAAAGCCCTGCTGCGGCCCGGCCGGTTCGACCGGCGCATCCCGGTAGAGCTGCCCGACCTGAAGGGACGCGAGGCAATTTTGCGGGTGCATGCCCAGGACGTAAAGATGGGCCCGGACATCGACTTCAACGCCATTGCCAGGGCTACGGCGGGCGCTTCCGGCGCAGAGCTGGCCAACATCATCAACGAAGCCGCCCTGCGGGCTGTGCGCTGCGGCCGCTATGCCGTCACCCAAAACGACCTGGAAGAGAGCGTAGAGGTGATCATCGCCGGGTACCAGCGCAAGGGCGCGGTTATTTCCCCCAAGGAAAAGCAGATTGTGGCGTACCATGAGGTGGGTCACGCGCTGGTGGCGGCCCGGCAGACCGACTCTGCCCCTGTGGCAAAAATCACCATTGTTCCCCGCACCTCCGGCGCGCTGGGCTACACCATGCAGGTGGCCGAGGACGAAACGGTGCTGATGAGCAGAGAGGAGCTGTTCAACAAGATCGCCACCCTTACCGGCGGCCGTTCCGCCGAGGAGCTGATTTTTGGCACCTGCACCTCCGGCGCATCCAACGACATAGAACAGGCCACCAAGCTGGCCCGCTCCATGGTCACCCGCCTGGGCATGACGGAAAAGTTCGACATGATGGCGCTGGAAACCGTCTCCAACCAGTATTTGGGCGGGGACACCTCCCTGGCCTGCTCTGAGGGCACGGCCCGCCTCATCGACGAGGAAGCCCTTTCCATCATCCGTAAGGCCCACGAGAAGGCCGTTTCGATTTTGAAGGAGAATATGCAGGCCCTGCACGAGCTGGCCCATTACCTGATAGAAAAAGAGACCATTACCGGCGAGGAGTTCATGGAAATTTTGAAGAAATACGATGTTCAGGGGCAAATTTCCGCCGAGAGCAGCGGACACAGCGAAGAAGAAAAAGCATAAGCAGAAACAGTGAAAACGGCTGCGCCAGGGAGGTTCCCCGGCGCAGCCGTTTCCTTCTCGTTTCAAAAGGGTGCGGTACACAGTCTGATGCGCACCGTATTGCAACCGCGGGCAGCGGGAAAAACCGTTATCTGTGCTCCATCTTCTCCACTGCCTTGATGATTTCGTCGATTTTCTGCTCCCGTTCGCCCTCGTCCGCGCGCTCGAAGGCCTCTGCTACGCAGCCCTCCATGTGGGCCCGCAGCACCTCCCGCTCCGCGCGGCGAAGCACGGCCTCGGCGGCCAGCATTTGGTTCAGCACGTCAATGCAGTACTGGTTTTCCTCCACCATTTTCAGGATGCCGTCCAGCTGGCCCCGGGCGGTTTTGAGCAGGCGGGTCACCTTTGCCTTATCCGCTCTCATTTCCTCTCTCCCGGCCGTCCTTTCCCCTCAGCGGACGCCCGTAACCTGGTAGCCGGCGTCCTCCACCGCTTTGGAAAGCGCTTCGTCTGCAACGTCCTTTTCCAGGGTGACATAGGCGCATTTGTTTTCCAGGTCCGCTTTGGCGGAAACGCCGTCTATGGCGTTCAAAGCCTTTTCCACGTGGGCTACGCAGTGGGCGCACATCATGCCTTCAATGTTCAGTGTTTTTGTCATGGTACTCTCTCCTTTTCTTTCCTGTACAGGTTCTTCTATTTTCCTCGCCCCTTCCTCCGACGGCACCCGCAGCTCGGGTTCCACCGGTGCGGCGCTGGCGGGGGCGCCGTGCAGCTTCCGCTTGAAGAAGCGCAGGCGCAGGGCGTTGGACACTACACAGACAGAGCTGAGGCTCATGGCCGCGGCCCCCAGCATGGGGTTCAGGCGCAGGCCCCACAGGGTGAAAAATACGCCTGCCGCCACCGGGATGCCGATGGTGTTGTAAAAGAAAGCCCAGAACAGGTTTTCCTTGATATTCCGGATGACGGCCCGGCCCAGCTGCACAGCGGAAACCGCGTCCAGCAGGTCGCTCTTCATCAGGACAATGTCGGCGGATTCGATGGCGATGTCTGTTCCCGCGCCGATGGCGATGCCCACGTCGGCCCGGGCCAGGGCGGGGGCGTCGTTCACGCCGTCGCCAATCATGGCCACCTTCCGGCCCTGCCCCTGCAGGCGGCGCACCTCCCGCTCCTTATCCTGGGGAAGCACCTCCGCCACCACGTGGGGGATGGCCAGCTGGGCGCCGATGGCCCTGGCCGTGCGGCGGTTGTCGCCGGTGAGCATCACCACATCGACGCCCAGGGCGCGGAACTCCTCCACCGCCTGGCGGCTGGTGGGCTTGACCACATCCGCCACAGAAAGCAGACCCAGCAGCCTGGTTTCCTCTGCGAAAAACAGCGGCGTCTGCCCCAGCCCGGCCAGCTCGTCCGCCAGGGCGGCGAAACGGCCCAGGGGAACGCGGCCCTCTTCCATCATGCGCCGGTTGCCCGCCAGAACGCGCTTCCCGCCCACCAGGGCGGAAACGCCGCGGCCCTCCAGGGTTTGGAAATCCTCCGCCTCCAGCAGGGCCATCCCCTTTGCCCGCTCGGTTACCGCCAGGGAAAGAGGATGGTCAGAGCGCTGCTCCACCGAGGCCGCCAGCAGCAAAAGCTGCTCCTCCGTTACGCCCTCTGCCGGGCGAAGCTCTGTCACCACCGGCTTGCCCTCGGTGACGGTGCCCGTCTTGTCCATAACCACGGTGTCCACCTTGTGAATGGTTTCCAGGCTTTCCGCCGTCTTGAACAGGATCCCGTTTTCCGCGCCCTTGCCGGTGCCCACCATGATGGCGGTGGGGGTGGCCAGGCCCAGCGCGCAGGGGCAGGAGATAACCAGCACGGAAATGCCGATGGAAAGGGCGAATTCCACCGTCTGCCCGGCAATCAGCCAGGCGATGACGGCAATGACGGCAATGGCAATGACGGCGGGCACAAAGACGGCGCTCACCTTGTCTGCCAGGCGGGCGATGGGCGCCTTGGTGGCGTTGGCGTCCTCCACCAGCCGGATGATCTGGGCCAGGGCGGTGTCCTCCCCTACCCGGGAAGCCTCCATCTTCAGCCAGCCGGACTTGCTCACCGTGCCGCCGGTAACCGGGTCGCCGGCCTTTTTCTCTACCGGAAGGCTTTCCCCGGTGAAGGCGGCCTCATCCACCGCGGCGGAACCCTCCAGCACTCTTCCGTCCACCGGGACGGAGGCGCCGGCCTTCACAATCAGCACATCGCCGGACTTTACCTCCTCCAGGGGGATTTCCACCTCCTGGCCGTCCCGCAGCAGGACGGCTGTTTTGGGGGCCAGGTCCATCAGCTTGGCGATGGCGTCAGAGGTGCGCCCCTTGGAGCGGGCCTCCAGAAATTTGCCGACCGTGATCAGCGTCAAAATAGTGCCGGCAGATTCAAAATACAAATCCATGGAATACCGGTTTACCATCTCCCAATCCCCATGGCCCAGGCCCCAGCCAATGCTGTAAATGGCGAATATGCCGTACACCATGGCCGCGCCGGAGCCAATGGCAATGAGGGTGTCCATGGTGGGCGCTCCCTTGAACAGCGTTTTGAAGCCCACCACATAAAATTTCCGGTTTACGTACAAAATGGGCAGCGCCAGCAAAAACTGGGTGAAGGCGAAGGCCAGGGCGTTCTCCGCGCCGTGCAGAAAGGACGGCAGGGGCAGGCCCATCATGTGCCCCATGGAAACGTACATAAGGGGAATGAGGAAGGCGATGGAAACCTTCAGCCGGAACCGGGTGGATTTGGCCTCTTGTTCCCCTTCGTTGGGCAGGCTGGCCTTGGCGGCGGCTTTGGCCCCGCCGTGAGGGGCCGCCCCGTAGCCTGCATCCTCCACCGCTTTCACAATCTGCGCCGGGGTTACCTGCCCCTCCTGGTAATCCACCGTCATGCTGTTCTGCAAAAGGTTTACGGAAACCTGGCTGACGCCCGGGCATTCCCGCACGGCCTTTTCCACGTGGGCGCTGCAGGCGCTGCAGGTCATTCCGGTAACATCAAAGCGTTCTTTCACCGCATATCCTCCTTTTCTCTTCGATAGACACCCCCACGGGGTGTGGGTATATAATACCGCTTTTCCCGGCCGGTGTCAACCCCCTGATCGTTTCTTGTTCAAATTGTCTGCAGAAATCCCGGTTTCTATCCCGAGCGGGCGAAGCGGCACGGCAGGAATATTTCCCGCGCCTGCGGGGGAAAATAGCCCCGTCTGCAAAAAATGCCCGCAGCGTTTTTCAGGACGCCGCAGGCAGAGGATTTTCTAATTTTAATGGAAAGGCAGGAACGAACTATGAGCAAGGATATGGTGGAAAAACGGGAAATCATCGAGGAGCTGGACCGGCGGATCGCCCTGCTGAAGGCGCACGAATTCGACGCGATAGACGTAACCGGCAACCAGTACGAGGAACTGAACCAGGCGCTGAAAAAGGTCATCGGCGTGCCGCTGATGGGCGAGCTTTCCAGCGTGCGGGATTTTGTCTGCCAGCTGTAACAAGGAGGATGTGTCATGGCGCAAAGCGAATTTATGAAAACCATGGAGCAGAACGAATATTTTAAAAGCCTGCCGCCCTTTGTGCAGGAAAATATCGTGCAGGGCGGGGTGGTGGTAAATTCAGAGGAGGATCTGCGCCGGGTGGCGGAGCATCTGCTGGCCGAGCCGGGCCCCCATTGAAGGCCGCGCCCCCGGGCAGCCGCCCTGCGGCTCGCCTGGTTTGCCCCCGTCAGGCAGGCTGCGCACGCACCACCTGATCCCTCCCGTTCTCTTTCCCTGCGTAGAGGCCCCTGTCCGCCTGGCGGAACAGATCCAGAAGCGTCTGCCCGCTGCGAATCCCGGCCACGCCGAAGGTCATGGAAACGCGCAGGGCCGCGCCGCCGCAGGAAAAGGGCTGCGCCGCCAGCTGGGCGCGCAGGCCTTCCAGCATACAGGCCGCCGCTTCCTCCGGCACGGCCAGCAGGAAGAGGAATTCCTCCCCGCCCCAGCGGCACACACTGACGGCGGGGCCGTCAGACCAGCGGGAGAACAGCTCCCCCAGGGTTTTCAGCACCAGATCCCCCGCTTCGTGGCCGTAGGCATCGTTCAGCTGCTTGAAATGGTCCACGTCGCCAATGGCAATGGAGAGGGGGCGGCCGTTCTGCAGCCACTCGCCGTAGGCAGACTGCAGCGCAGGCTCCATGCCGCGCCTGTTTTTCAGGCCGGTGAGGGCGTCGTACGCAGCGGCGGCGCTCAGCAGGGTGTTGTCCGCCCGCAGGCGGTTCAGCTCTTTTTGGTAGCCCGAGGCAAAGATGCTGCTAACGAACACCAGAAGCGAAAGGCTGCCCGCCACATTCAGAAAGGTGAAGAACATTTCCGCCTGGCCGTCCATGCGGGAAAGGGGCGTAAGAACCTGGTCAATCAGCTCGTCTGAAACCAGGTACAGCACGACGCAGGCGCAGCAGGCCCCTATGATAAACCGGCGCTGAAAGGCCTGGGAGCAGCCGGTGAGGCGAACGTAGTGGCAGGGGATGATGAGGGCCAGAAGATACAGCTGGATGCCGCAGTCGTCCCCCAGTACATAGACGGAAACAAAGGACTGGCCGGCCGCCAGAAGGAAGGCGGCGCAGTACGCCGGTACAAAGCGGCGAATCCGCACCGTGCGGGCCATGGCAAGGTAGGCCGCCGCCGCGGCTGCGTAATATACCGGCAGGTAAGGAAGCGCCAGGGCCCAGGTGACCGCCAGGTTTGCGGCGGCGGCCAGAGCAGAGCCAAGGAACAGCAGGCGGATCTGGCGGTCTATATCGTAAGAGAAAGGCTGCATGGGAATCCCCCCTGTGTCAAAATGTCAAAAAAGCCTTCTGCCATAGAATTGCAGCAGGGCCCCATTTTATTGCAGCCCCGCCCAGGCAGGGGAACGGGGAGAAAACGCCGTGCAAAAAGCCGGAGGGCGGCAAACCCTCCGGCTGAAGCTTATTTTCTGTCCTCCAGGCTGACGTATTCCCGCCGGCCGGCAATGCTCTTGTAAGCGGGGCGGATAATTTTCCCCACATTGATCTGCTCTTCCAGCAGGTGGGCGCTCCACCCGGCAATACGCGCCATGGCGAACACCGGGGTGAACAGCTCGGTGGGCAGGCCCAGCATGTGGTACACAAACCCGCTGTAGAAGTCGATGTTGGCGCTGACGCCCTTGTAAATTTTCCGTTCCTGGGCAATCACCTGGGGCGCCAGGCGCTCCACCAGGGAATACAGGCCGTACTCCTTTTCCAGGCCCTTTTCCTGGGCCAGATTTTTCACGAAAGCCTTGAACACGTTGGCGCGGGGGTCGGAAATGGAATACACCGCATGCCCCATGCCGTAAATGAGGCCCGCCTTGTCGAAGGCCTGCTTATGTAACAGGGCCCGCAGGTACTCCGCCACCTTCTCTTCGTCGGTCCAGTCGTCAATCTCCCGCTTCATGACCTCGAACATCTCTACCACCTTGATGTTGGCGCCGCCATGGCGGGGGCCCTTCAGGGAACCCAGCGCCGCCGCAATGACCGAGTACACGTCAGAGCCGGAGGAGGTGACCACATGGGTGGTGAAGGTGGAGTTGTTGCCGCCGCCGTGCTCTGCGTGCAGCACCAGGGCCAGGTCCAGAATGCGGGCCTCCAGGGCGGTGTACTTGCTGTCAATGCGCAGCATGTGCAGAATATTTTCCGCCGTGGAAAGCTCCGGCCTGGGGGCGTGGATGAAAAAGCTGTTGTTCAGCCGGTCGTTGTCGTAGCAGTAAGCCTGGTAGCCGTACACCGCCAGCTGAGGGAACAGGGCGATGAGCTCAAGGCACTGGCGCAGCACGTTGGCCCGGGAGGTGTCGTTGGCCTTTTCGTCGTAGGCGTACAGGGTCAGGACGCTGCGGGCCAGGGTATTCATCATATCCTTGGTGGGGGCCTTCATGATAATGTCCCGCACAAAGTTGGTGGGCAGGGTGCGGTAACGGTTCAGCACGCCCCGGAAATCCTCCAGCTCTTCCCGGGTGGGCAGCTCGCCGAACAGAAGAAGGTAGGCGGTTTCTTCAAAGCCGTAGCGCCTGTCGCGGATAAAACCGGCCACCAGCTCTTCCACATCGTAGCCCCGGTAAAACAGCTTGCCCTCGCAGGGCACCGTCTTCCCGTCCACTACCTTGCTGGACTGAATTTCGGAAATTTCTGTCAGGCCGGTAAGCACGCCCTTGCCGTTAATGTCACGCAGTCCCCGCTTTACATCGTATTTCTCGTACAGGCTGGTGTCGATGGTGCTGTGGGATTCGCACAGGCCGGCATACTGCTCCATCTCCGGCGTAATCGCAAACAAGTCAAACTCTTCATTCTTCGCCATAGGTGCAAACTCTCCTCTCTTGTTCCTGCGGCGGGCGGTGTGCGGGGAAAGCCCTCTGCCGCTTCTGAAGCCTTTTCCACTTCTAACAGTATTAGTTACTTTTTATTATACATGAAAATGAGGAAAGCCGCAATTTCAATTTGTGAACCAATCATGAATTTTTCCCGGAAAATTTGCAGGAATTTCCTATTTTCCCTGCGTACCGGCCACCACCCAGGGCACCTCGCCCACGATAATGGTCTCGGCCACGGGAAGATCCGTCTCCACTACGGCGGTGGCGGAAGCCCCCGGAAGGAAGGTGTACAGGGTGGTTTGCACATGGAGGCAGATGGTATGCTTTGTCTGATTGATCCCGGCGGAGGTAAACTGGCTGTCAAACTCTGCCGTGATATTCCCGGAAAGCGTCACCCGAACGGGGATCTCCGGCCCGCGGCCATGCATCAGGCTGCTGCCCAGCAGGGTGCCCAGGGGCACGCCGAAATCCATGTGGGCATATTCCCCCAGCTCCTCCTGCACGCCGGACAGCAGGGCCGCCTTCAGGCTGTTCATTTTGGCCATGTCGGTGGTGACGGAGGTGATCTCCCCCGCCTGGCCGTACTGGACGTTCACCATGTTGGCATAAGAGGCGTCCTGCCGGGCAAGCTCCCGGCTGACGGATTCGTTGAGCAGCTGCACCGCCCGGATCCTGGCTTCGTTCTGGGTGATGCTTTCCACCGCAGGCCCCAGCCGCGCTTCCACAAACAAGACCGCGGCCGCCAGGAACAGAAGCAGGAAAAACAGCCGCACCCTCGCCGCCCTGCCCAGCCCTCTTCTCCGGTACCGTCTCATGGCCTCATCCCCTTTCCTTCCCCCATACTACGCAGGGGCGGGGACTTTGGTGCGGAAAAAGAAAATTCTCACCCGCCGTACAGGGCCAGCCGGATCAGGAAAAGCACGGTGAGATGGGCGGGGTAATACCAGTAATAGCCCCACTGCAGAAGGCGGCTGCGCCTGCCCAGCCTGCCGTTGTACAGCAGGAGCAGAGGCACCGCCAGAAACACCCCGAACCGGCTGGGGAACGGTGTGGAGGACTGCCACAGCAGGGCCTGGAACAAATACAGGCAGCCTACGGCACAGAAGGCCAGCATCTGTTTTTTTCGCTCCCCATGGAACACGCCGAAGGCCAGCACCCAAAGCACCCCCAGGTAGTTCCAGTCCAGGGGCTGGGCCAGCCAGCAGCAGGCAAACACAAGAAAAAGCTTCGCCGCCGGGTGCAGCGTGCCGCGGTACACGGCCAGGGCGCACAGCCCCAGCAGAAGCGTCCAGAGCACGTCGCTCACATGCCACATGTCCTGCCATGAGTACCCCACGCAAAGGTTGTAGGGAATGTGGGACACCGCCGCCACCAGCAGCAGCCTGCCCATATAGCGCTTCAGGTTGGAGGTGTGAAAGTAGCCCTCTGCAATGAAAAAGCACATGATGGGGGCGGTAAGGCGGCCAATCAGGCGCATGACCCAGAACCAGGGCAGGCTGGGCGGCAGAAGCACCTCGGCCACATGGTCCACCGTCATGGCGGCTATGGCGATGAGCTTCAGCTGGTTGGCGTTCAGCTGCGGCCTGCGCAAGAGGCTTCCCTCCTTTCTGCAAAAAAGGAAGGGGCCTTAAAAAAGCCCCTCAGTCTGTCGAAAAAGCGAATGCTGAAGTTTTCGTCCACCTTTTTCAAAAGGTGGTGGGGTGCAGGGGCAAAGCCCCGCAAATAGCCGTGAAACGGCTCCAAAAAAGGCGAGCAGACAGGGAGCGCCGCTCCCGATTCTGCGATCTTTTACGCACCTTGTTGGGGGTTATCGACAAGCTGATGGCCTTAAAAAGCCCCTTCCCGGCTGTTTCGGCGGTCAGAAAATCGTCACGGTGTAAGCAACGCGCTCGCTGGCGCCGGCCGGCAGCAGGCGCATCCAGCGCTTGCCCGCAAACTGGTCGTCCTCGTCGGTGCGGGTGGCGCAGCCCTGCCAGGGCTCCAGCGCCACAAAGGGGCCGTCGTTCGCCGCAGACCAAATGCCCAGCATGGGGAACTGGGAAATGTCCATGGTGAGGCCGTGGCCCGCCTTGCCCCCCTTCAGCGTGACCGTGCGGGAGGAAAGGCCCTCAAACACCAGGGCGTCCCCGTAAAACAGCTGGTGGGTGAGGGGGATGATCCTCTCGCCCCGCAGACGCTCTGTCATGCGGGAGGGATCGATCAGCCCCTGCCCCATCACAATGGCCGGGCAGGAGGCCGTCTCCTCCCGCTCAAACTCCACATAATAGTCCTCGAACCGCTCCCCTTCGGCCAGGGGGATGTTGAAGGCCGGGTGGCCGCCTATGGCGTAGGGCATGGGCGTTTCCCCGCGGTTGAACACCCGGTATTCCGTGGTGAGGGAAGCCCCCTCGGCCCGGTAGGCGATTTGCAGTTCAAAGTCGTAGGGGTACTGCTGCCGGGTGGCGTCGTCCGCCCGCAGAGAGAACACCGCCTCATCCTCCGCCTGCGAAAGCAGCGAGAATTCCCGGCGGCGGGCGAGGCCGTGCTGGGGCATTTCATAAATGCGCCCTTCTATGACCGTGCGGCCCTGGCGCAGGGCCCCCACCATGGGGAACAGCACCGGGGCGCAGCCGCTCCACCATTTGGGGTCCCGCTGCCACAGGTACTCCCGGCCGTCCGGGCTCTGCAGGCTTTCCAGCTGCGCGCCCAGGAAGGCGATTTCCGCCCGGCATTCCTTTGTGCCAATGACTACCTTTTCCATGCTTCATCCTCCTGTTCTTTCTTCGGGGCCTTTTCTCACAGCTCCCGCTTTCTCTTGATTTTCTTGTACGCTACAATTCCAATGTAAATGGCCAGAAATCCACCCAGAGTAACCAGCAGGGTGGCGGTCTGGCCGGGGCCCCCCATTTTCACCTCGGCCCAGAGGGTGTCCAGCAGCTCGCTGGTTTCCTCCGGAAGGGCCACAAACACCTCAGAGTTGTCCAGAATCTCCTGGGGCGGGTAAAAGATGGGGTTGTTCACCACGTCCTCCGGAAGAAGCTCCTTGGCCGCTGTCTCTGGGGTGGAATAGCCGATGTACTCCATATTGGCGGCGGCGATCTCCGGGTCGCAGAGGAAGTTGATGTAAGCCTCCGCCCCGCTTTTGTTCCGGCAGCCCTTGGGAATGCACATGGCGTCCACAAAGAAGTTGGTTCCTTCCCTGGTGGGAATGGCGAAGCCTATTTTGTCGTTTTCCGCCACCAGGGTGGCGGCGTCCCCGGCGTAGTAGGGGGCCAGCCATGCCTCGCCGCTTTCCATTTTGTCAAAAATCTGGTCCATCACGTAGGCCTGCACCAGGGGCTTCTGCTCCTTCAGCAGGGCGGCCGCCTCGATCCACTGGTCCTCGTCGGTGGAATTGAAGGAAAAGCCCAGCCGCTTCTGCGCAATGCCGAAGGCGTCCCGCGGGTTGTCGAACATGAGGATTTTCCCGGCGTACTGCTCGTCCCACAAAATTTCCCAGCTGTCCACCGGCTCTGTCACGTAATCCTTGTTGTAGAAAATCCCCACCACGCCCCAGGTGTAGGGGACGGAATACTCGTTGGAGGGGTCGTAGCCCATATTCCGGTACTCCTCATCAATGTACTGGAAATTGGGAATATTGGAAAAATCCAGCTTTTCCAGCATCCCCTCGTTGATCATGCGGGAGATCATGTAGTCGGAGGGGATGATCACGTCGTAGCTGGCCCCGCCGCCCACCAGCTTGGAGTAAAGGGACTCGTTGGTGTCGAAGGTGCTGTACTCCACCTGGATTCCGGTGCGGCGGGTGAACTCTGCGTTCACGTCCAGGGTGCCGTCGGTGCCGTCTGCGATGTATTCGCCCCAGTTGTACACATAGATGGTCTCCCCGGTGAGGGGCACGGCCTCGGGGGCCTCCGCCGCCTGGGCGGGCGGGGCCTGGAACAGCAGCAGGGGGGCCAAAAGGGCGGGCAGAAGCCTTTTCGCCTTTTTCATGCTTCCACCTCCCTCTTCTTCCCCACCTTCCCCTGGCGGATGTTGATGACAAGCAGCAGCAGGAGCACGACCGCGAACAGCAGGGTGGAAAGAGCGTTGATTTCCGGGCTGACCCGCTTGCGGGTCATGGAGTAGATGAACACCGGCAGCGTCTGTGTGGTGCCGCTGCAGAAGTAGCTGATGATAAAGTCGTCAATGGAGAGGGTGAAGGCCATTACCATGCCCGTCACCACGCCGGGCATAATTTCAGGCAGAACCACCTTGAAAAAGGCGCGCACAGGGGTGCAGCCCAGGTCCTGGGCCGCCTCGTACAGGTGGGGATCCATCTGCCCCAGCTTGGGAAGCACCGAAAGAATGACGTAGGGCAGGCAGAAGGTGATGTGTGCCAGGATGATGGAGCCCATGCCCAGGTCCACCCCCAGGAACCGGGCGGCGAACACCATGAGCAGCATGAGGGAAACGCCGGTGACGATTTCGGGGTTCAGCATGGGCAGGTTGGTAATGTTCATGACCAGCTTCCGCTTCCACTTTTTCATAGAGTCAATGCTGATGGCCGCCAGGGTGCCCAAAACGGTGGAAGCCACCGCCGCCACCACGGCGATGATAAGCGTGTTGCGCAGGGCGTCCAGCAGCATGCGGTCCTGAAACAGCTGCTCGTACCAGCGGGTGGAAAAGCCAGACCACACGGTGCGGCTTTTGGTGTCGGAATCGTTGAAGGAAAAGACGATGAGCAGCAGGATGGGCGCGTACAGAAAGACGAACACCAGGGTCATGTACACGCGGGAAACCGCCTTCTTCACGGCATCATTCCCCCCTTCTCTGTCTCGCCGTCATCAAACTCGTTCATAATCCCCATGCAGATGAGGATGAGCACCATGAGCACCAGGGAAATGGCAGAGCCCAGGTTGGGATTGTAGGAGCTGCCCAGGAACTGCATGTCGATCAGGTCGCCGATGAGCAGGTTCCCGCCGCCCCCCAGCATTTTGGAAATGATGAAGGTGCTCACCGCCGGAACAAACACCATGGTAATGCCGGAAATTACCCCCGGCATGCTCATGGGCAGCGTCACCTTCCAAAAAACCTTCCTCCCGTCGGCCCCCAGGTCCTGGGCCGCCTCAATAACGGAAACGTCAATTTTGCTCATCACAGAATACAGGGGCAAAATCATGTACGGAATATAGTTGTACACCATGCCCAGCACCACCGCTCCCTGAGTGTTGATCATGTGTACCCGGGGCAGGCCCAGGGCGGCCAGCAGATTGTTGATGAGGCCGCTGTCCTCCAGCAGGGTCATCCAGGCGTAGGTGCGCAGCAGGAAATTCATCCACATAGGCAGCATGAGCAGCATAATGAGCACGCTCTGCCGCCTTACGCTGCTGTGGGCGATGATGTAGGCCACCGGGTACCCGGTCAAAAGGCAGATGGCGGTGGCCAGCGCCCCCAGCCAGATGGAGCGCACAAACACGTTGGAATACTGCCCCACCTTCATGATGTTTTCCAGGGTGAAGGCGCCGCTTTTGTCGGTAAAGGCAAAGTACACCACCAGCAGCATGGGAACCAGGATGAAAATTACCATCCACACCAGGTAGGGGGCGAACACGGCTTTTGATTTCATTCTTCCCTCTCCGCCTCCTCCTGCAGGGACTGGTCCTCCTCCATTTCGTCGCTGAAGGTGCTGTAATCCCCAAACATGCCGGAATATTCCGACTTTTTCATAATGTGGATGTCGTCCGGCTGCAGCCGCAGGCCGATGACGTTCCCCACCTCCTGAAAATCAGTGGATTGAATCATCCACTTGAATCCCTTCACGTCCACAATAATCTCATAATGCACGCCCTTGAAGGTTACATTGGTGACGGTGCCGGTCAAATATTCCTCCGACGGCTCCATCACGTCAATGTCCTCCGGGCGGATAACCACGTCCACGCTTTCCCGGGGGGCGAAGCCCTTGTCTACACAGCGGAATTTGCGGCCCGCAAACTCGCACAGGTAATCCTCGTGCATGACGCCGTCCAGAATATTGCTTTCGCCGATGAAGTCGGCCACAAAGGCGTTCTGAGGCTCGTTGTAAATATCCTGCGGGGTGCCGATCTGCTGGATCTCGCCCTTGTCCATGACCACCACGGTGTCGCTCATGGAAAGGGCCTCCTCCTGGTCGTGGGTGACGAACACAAAGGTGATGCCGGTGGCCTGCTGGATTTTTTTCAGCTCTACCTGCATGTCCTTCCGCAGCTTCAGGTCCAGGGCGCCCAGGGGCTCGTCCAGAAGCAGCACCTTGGGGTCGTTGGCCAGGGCGCGGGCGATGGCCACCCGCTGCTGCTGCCCGCCGGAAAGCCGGTTTACGCCCCGGTGGGCAAAGCCCCCCAGGCTGACCAGGTCCAGCATTTCGTGCACCGTTTTCTTAATTTCCTTTTCGCTCTTTTTATGGATGCGCATGCCGAAGGCCACGTTGTCGTACACATTCAAATGCGGAAACAGGGCGTATTTCTGAAAAATGGTGTTGACCTCCCGCTTGTGAGGGGGCACGTCCGTAATCTTTTTGCCGTCAAAATACACGTCCCCCGTGTCGGGCCGGACAAAGCCGCCTATGATCCGCAGTGTGGTCGTCTTGCCGCAGCCGGAAGGGCCCAGCAGCGTGACAAACTCCCCGTCCCTGATATTCAGGTTCAGGTTTTTCAAAATCTGCTCCCCGTCGAACGAAACCGCAATGTTCTGCAGGGAAATAATCGGTTTTTCCCCCATCCCGCGCATCCCCTTTGCATCAAAAAATAGCCGCGCCCCTTCCCCGCCGTCAGCGCCCCAACGGCCGCCGGAGGGATACGGAACGCAACGATTTTACTATAGTGTTTTCCGCCCTCTTTGTCAATATATATTTAGAATTTTACAACAAAATCGAAAAAAATCTTCTTTCTCCCTGAATTATCAGAAGTTTATGTCAGATTTTCTCTTGTTTTCTCGCAAATTCTTATATTTTCTCTCGTTTTAACAGAAAAAACGGCGGCCTGATTCCATCCCCCGCGGGGAAGGGAACCAGACCGCCGCCCTCTGTGTTCTGTCAAATATCCCGTTTGCTCAGCTTCCCCGGGCAGAAAAGCCAGGAAAGGGCGAAGGCCAGCAACCCCAGCAGGGCCGCCGCCGCCAGCGCGGCGGTCATGTCCCCCTCCGGCAGGAGGAACCGCCGGACCAGCAGGATGAAGCCGGCGAACAGCCCGGCAGAGGCCAGGTAGGCCAGCACGTTTCCCACAATGCTTTTCTCCTCGTCCAGCACAAAGGAAAGGGGAAGGATCACGCTGCTGGGCAGAAACACCAGCAGCACGGCCAGGCACAGGTAGGGGGTAAGGCCGCCCAAATCCACCTGCCCCTGGAAGGCCATGACAACCAGCCCCACGGCTGCCCCCAGCAAAATGCCCCCTGCGCCCAGGATGGCCGTGAGCAGGTATTTGCTGGAAATTACCTGCCGGCGGGAAAGGGGCAGGGTGGCGGCGAACCGGTTCCACTGGGAAGCCTTGTCTACCTGAACGGTGGCGGAAGCCTGGAAGCTGAAAATGACGGCAATCGCCACCACCAGCGCCCAGGGGGAGATGAGGAACGACAGCGCCACCCCCACCGCCAGGAACGTGACGGCCAGAATCAGCAGACTGGACCGCACAATGTAAAAATCCTTCAGCAACAGCCCTTTCATGGACGCTCCCCCTTTACATAAAGCAGCATAATGTCGTCAATCGTGGCCGGATCCACCACGGCCTTCGGGTACCTGCGGGCGGCAGCCTCCCGGTCGGCCACCAGCACGTCCCACTGGTAGTCCTGCCGGCGGAAGGCCTCCATGTCCTCCCGGCGCAGAGCCTGGAACTGGGCTTCGCCGCAGCGGAGGATGCCGTAGCGGTAGATGAGCTCATCCTTCGGCTTGCAGAACACCACCCGCCCCTGGTGCAGAAACACAATATAGTCGGCCACCTTTTCCAGGTCGCTGGTAATGTGGGAGGAAACCAGAATGGAATGGTCCTCCTCCTGTACAAAGTCCAGGAACAAATCCAGAATATCGTCCCGCACCACAGGGTCCAGCCCGCTGGTGGCTTCGTCCAGAATGAGAAGCTTCGCCTGGTGCGAGAGGGCCGCCGCAATAGACAGCTTCATTTTCATCCCCTTGGAAAATTCCTTGATCTTTTTCCGCTGCGGCAGGCCCAGCTGCTCCAGCAGGGAAAAGAATTTCCCCTCGTCCCAGCTGGGGTAAGAGCCCTTCAGCACCTTGTTCAGCCTGGCGGGGGTGAGAAGCTCGGGAAAATTGCTGCCGTCGAACACCACGCCGATCTGGCTGCGGGCCGCGCCGTCCAGCTCTTCCCCCGGCCTGCCGAAAAACGAGACGCTGCCGCCGTCCTTCTGCACAAGGCCCAGCACCGCGTTGATGGCCGTGCTCTTCCCCGCCCCGTTTTCCCCAATCAGCCCTACAATAGAGCCGCGGGGCACGTCGAACGACACATGGTCCAGCGTGAAGCCCTGGTACCTTTTGGTCAGGTCCTTCACCGTCAGTGCGTTGTCCTGCATTTGTCATTCCTCCTCATAAAATAAGCGCAGAAGCTCCACCAGCTTTTCCACCGGAATCCCGCTGGCCCTTCCAATCTCTGCGGCCTCCTGCAGGTGCTCCTCCGCCCTGCGCTGCTGCTCTTCCTGGTAAAAGTCCTTGTTCTGGGCCGACACGAAGCTTCCGCGCCCTACCGTGGTTTCAATGAAGCCGTCCCGCTGCAGATCCTCGTACGCCTTCTGTACCGTGATGACGCTTACGTGGATGGACTTGGCCAGCGCCCGCATGGAAGGGATGGGATCGCCGGTGCGCAGCTCGCCGCTCATGATCATGGCTTTGATCTGCGAGGTGATTTGCTCGTAGATGGGCTTGCTGGTATTGCTGCTGATGATGATTTCCACGGCTGCCCTCCTTTCTGTTATTAAGTGTACTTATTGTTTAAGTACATTATATTTAACATAAGTTCGCCTGTCAAGAGGATTTTGAAAAAAACTCCTGACAGGCGTGAAAATTGCTATTCCGGCTTGCGCCCTATGTACATGGCGTGCTCTGAAAGAGCCAGAAGCTCAGGCACCTCCAAAAGCTGTTTGGCGGTTTCCACCCACATGCGGTACTCCTCCTGGGGGAACTGCTTCACCTGGTTTTCGTTCAGCGCCAGAATGCCCTCCTGCCCGAAAAGGTGCAGCTTTTCCAGCCCGAAGGGGGCCAGGAAGGGCTCGATCTGCCGCTGGCTGACAAAGCAGGAGGAGGTGAAGGCCGGGCCGGTGTACTCCGTCCCCTGCTCTACAGACTCTAAAAGCCGGGCCACCGACTGGTTGGCCAAATCGGCCGGGAGAAAGCCGGGGCCGTTTTTCAGGTCGTAGATGAGACCGGCGAAGGACAGGATGAAGGAGCAGGAAAAGGTGCCGCCGGGCTTCAGCTTCGACAGCGCCAGCCTCACGGCCGCTTCCCGGTCGCGGCGATGCGTCAGGTGGTAAAGCGGCCCCATGAGAAGCACATGGTCAAACTGGCCGTCCACCAAAGAATCCAGCTCCAGGCAGCTGCCGGTCACGGTCCGCAGGGGGACGCCCCGCTCTGCGGCCTTGTCCCTGGCCAGGGCCGTGTTGGCCTGCGACAAATCCAGCAGAGTCACCGGGCAGCCCTTTTCCGCATAGTAGAGGGAATACCGGCCCGGGCCGCCGCCGATGTCCAGCACGCTGTCCCCCGGCCGGATGTGCTGGTCCAGCATATAGGTGGTAAACAGGAACTCAAAGGGGTGCTGCTCCAGGCGATCCCATTCCTTCTGCGCGTTTTCTTCGTAATATTGTTTGACTTCCTCCACGCTCATGCCGTATTCCTCCTTTTTGCTGTATGGTTCTCTAAAAAAGCCGCGTCAGTCTGTGAATTTCCCCTTGAAAAAATTCTCGTTTCCCAGTTTTTTCGCCGTAAGGCGGAAGAGGACGCAGCCGTCCGGGCAGACGATGTCTTTGCAGTATTTTCCGCTGCCGCCCAGATTTTCCAGGTCGCCGCCGCTGCGGACAGCCTCCATCAGCGGGAAGAGGAGCATCATGGTTTTGGAGCAGATCCCCTGGCCCTGCCGGTTCACCGGGCAGCCGTAGGTACAGGCGTACCGGTCGCCGATCTCCTCCCCGTTGCGGCAGTACCGCTCGGTGCGGCTGCCCCGCAGGAAGCCTGTCACCTCAATTTCAAACTCGTATTCCTCCGCGTACCATTTTTTCACCTGCGTTCCCTCCTGGTGTTATTTTCCAAAAACTTTTGCCTATATCCCTGAGGCATAACGTCATAGAGTCCTTGGGAGATCAGGGGGCATATATGGATCCCCCAGGTATAAATAACCATCCTGCTTACTTCTTTGCAATTCTCTCATTGTTATTTTAATAAATAAATATATAACACACTTCCTCAGCGAAGGCAAGAAAAACATCCCCGGCGGGAAAGGGTTGTCTGCCCTTCCCCACCGGGGATGCCTCTGCTGTTTCTTTTCCGCCGCCCGGCGGCGCTGTGCCGGAACGCCGCGCCCGGCAAAGCCCCTGCTTACAGGGTGCCGAAGATACGGTCGCCTGCGTCGCCCAGGCCGGGGACAATGTAGCCGATCTCGTTCAGGTGGTCGTCCACCGCGGCGCAGTACACCTGCACGTCCGGGTGGGCCTTGGCAAAGGCCTCCAGCCCTTCGGGGGCCGCGATGATGCACATGAACTTGATGTTTTTCGGATTGCTGCGCTTGATGATGTTGATGGCGTCAATGGCGGAGCCGCCGGTGGCCAGCATGGGGTCAAGCACAATCACTTCCCGCTCGTGGATGTCCTGGGGAAGCTTGTTGTAGTATTCCACCGGCTGCAGGGTTTCATGGTCGCGGTAAAGGCCAATGTGGCCCACCTTGGCGGCGGGCACCAGAGCCATAACGCCCTCTACCATGCCCAGCCCGGCCCGCAGAATGGGGACGAAGGCCAGCTTGCGCCCGGCAATGATCTTTGTGGTGGCCTTGCCCATGGGCGTTTCAATCTGCGTGTCCTCCAGGGGCAGATCCCTGGTGGCCTCGTAGCACATCAGCATGGCGATTTCCCCCACCAGCTCGCGGAATTCCTTCGAGCCGGTCTCCTTCTTCCGCAGGAAGGTCAGCTTGTGCTGGATGAGCGGATGATCCATGACAAACACTTGATTTTCCATCGTTATCCCCCTTTATTTTCCCCACGGCGGCCCTTACAGCTCGCCGTTTTCGATCTGCGAAATCTGCTGTACCCTGAGGGCGTGGCGGCCGCCGTCGAAGGGGGTTTCCAGGTAAATTTTCGCCAGCTTCACCGCCATTTCCTCGCTGATCACCCGGCCGCCCAGGCAGAGAATGTTGGAATCGTTGTGACGGCGGGTCATCTCGGTGCAGAATTCATTGGTACACACCGAAGCCCGGATCCCCTTTACCTTGTTGGCGGCAATGCTCATGCCGATCCCCGTGCCGCAGCACAGGATCCCCTTCTCGCACTGGCCGCCCGCCACGCTGCGGGCCACCTGCGCGGCAATAGGGCCGTAATTGACAGACTCCTCCGTCATACAGCCGAAATCCTTATATTCAATATGGTTTTCCTCCAAATATTGCTTGATGGCGTTTTTCAGGCCGAAGCCGCCGTGGTCACATCCCAGTGCTATCATTGCTCCATTTCCTCTTTTCTATTTATTTTGCAGGCGTTTTTTCAGCTCGCGCTCCGCCTGGGGAAGCCGCAGGTAAACAGGCATTAGGCTGGCGGCCGGAACGGCCTCGCCCCGCTGCCAGGCGGCCAGGGCGGCCCTGGCAGCCCCGCTGGCCCGCTGAAACCGCAAAGGCTCTGGCAAAAGCACCGGGTTCAGCCGCTGAAAGGCCTCCTGCCCGGCGCACAGGGCGGCCCCGTCCCCCGTCAGGAACAGGGGGCCTTCCCTGGCGGCCAGCTCCTCCGCCACCTGGGCGGCAGACAGGGCCCGATCCTCCGTCAGGCGGACAACCACCCCGCCTCCTGTCTGGAACAGGGCGTTGTACACCTGCCCGCAGCGGGCGTCCATAAGGGCGCAGACGGTACCCTCCAAAAAATCCAGGGGCTGGGCCATGGCCTCCAGGGTAGAAACCCCTGCGCAGGGCTTGTCCAGCGCCATTGCCATGCCCTTCACGCAGGAAACGCCGATGCGCACCCCAGTGAAGGAACCCGGCCCCGCCGTAACGGCGAACAGATCCACCTGCTCCAGGGGAACCTGGGTACAGCGCAGAAGCTGCTCCACCATAGGCATGAGCGTCTGGCTGTGGGTCAGCCTTGTGTTGCAGTAAAACTCCCCCAGCACCTTTCCGTCCTCCACCAGGGCGGCAGAACCCGCCACCGCGGTGGAGTCAACCGCTAAAATCTTCATGGCACAACCTTCCTGCGCGCCCTGCCCTGCGGCGGCGCGCCAATCCTGTCAATCCTCCAGGCCCTCCACCTGAAACACGCGCTGGTTTTCCCCTTCCCCCTGAGAGATGGTGATGCGCACCGCGTCCTCCGGCAAAGCGCCCTCAATGTTTTCGCTCCACTCAATTACCAGCACGCCGCCGGATTCCAGATAGTCGAAGAATCCTGTGGAATACAGATCGTCCCAGGAGTCCACCCGGAACATATCGAAATGGTACAGCGGAATTTTGCCGCTGTGCTCGTGTACCAGGGCGAAGGTAGGGCTGGAAACCTCCCCCGAAACCCCAAGGCCGCGGGCCAGCCCCCGGGTGAAGGCGGTCTTTCCCATCCCCATGGGGCCGAACAGGGCCAGCACCTGGCCGCCCTTCAGCCCTGCGGCCAGCCTTTCCCCCAGCTGTTCCGTTTCCTGGGCGGAATTTGTTACGATCCGCATGGCAGCCTCCTCAGAACAGGCCGGAGATTTTCCCCGAAGCGTCCACGTCGATGCGCTGGGCGGCGGGGGCTTTGGGCAGGCCCGGCATGGTCATAATATCGCCCGCGTAGGCCACCACAAAGCCCGCGCCGCTGGAAAGCCGCAAATCCCGGATGGTAACGGTAAAGCCCGAGGGCCGGCCCAGCAGGGAAGCGTCGTCCGAGAGGGAATACTGGGTTTTGGCCACGCACACCGGCAGCTTGTCCCCGCCCAGAGCCTTAATGTCGGGCAGGGCCTTCTTGGCCGCGGGGGCGTAGGAAACCCCGGCCGCGCCGTAAATTTCCCTGGCAATTTTTTCAATCTTTTCCTCAATGGTGAGCTCATCCTCATAGAGGGGGGCGAAACGGCGCCGGCCCTCGGTGCGCTCAATTTCCGCCGTCACGGTTTTGGCCAGCTCCACGCCGCCCTCGCCACCTTTGCCGAACACCTCGGAAAGGGCGTAGGGAACGCCCAGCTCGCGGCAGCAGCCGTCTACCACCTGCAGCTCTGCCGGAGTGTCGGTGTGGAACCGGTTGATGGCAACCACCACCGGCACGCCGTATTTCCGCATGTTTTCCACATGGGCCTTCAAATTCACAATGCCCTTCTCCAGCGCGGGCACGTTTTCCTCCGCCAGCGCCGCCTTGGGAACGCCGCCGTTGTACTTCAGCGCCCGCACGGTGGCCACCACCACCACGCAGTCCGGGGCAAGCCCCGCCAGGCGGCACTTGATATCCATAAACTTTTCCGCCCCCAGGTCAGAGCCGAAGCCCGCCTCGGTGATGCAGTAGTCCGCCAGCTTCAGGGCCAGCTTAGTGGCCCGCACCGAGTTGCACCCGTGGGCAATGTTGGCGAAAGGCCCGCCGTGCATGATGGCCGGGGTGTTTTCCAGCGTCTGCACCAGGTTGGGCTGAATGGCGTCCTTCAAAAGGGCGGCCATGGCCCCCTCGGCCTGCAGATCCCTGGCGTACACCGGCTGGCCGCCGCAGGTGTAGGCCACCAGGATGTTGCCCAGACGCTGCTTCAAATCCTCCAGATCCTCCGCCAGGCACAGAATGGCCATGACCTCGGTGGCCACAGTGATGATGAAGCCGTCCTCCCGGGGAACGCCGTTCACCTTGCCCCCCAGGCCCACCACAATGTTCCGCAGGGCCCGGTCGTTCATGTCAAGGCAGCGCTTGACCAGGATGCGCCTCTGGTCGATGCCCAGCGCGTTGCCCTGCTGCAGGTGGTTGTCCAGCATGGCGCACAGCAGGTTGTTGGCCGAGGTGATGGCGTGCATGTCGCCGGTAAAGTGCAGGTTGATGTCCTCCATGGGCACCACCTGGGCGTAGCCGCCCCCGGCCGCGCCGCCCTTCACGCCAAACACCGGCCCCAGGGAGGGTTCCCGCAGGGCAATGACGGCCTTCTTCCCAATTTTCGCCATGGCCTCTCCCAGGCCGGCGGTGGTGGTGGTTTTCCCCTCCCCTGCCGGCGTGGGGTTGATGGCCGTCACCAGAATCAGCTTGCCGTCCGGCTTGTCCTTCATCCGCTGGAACAGCGCTTCGTTCAGCTTTGCCTTGTAGCGCCCGTAAGGCTCCAGCTCTTCCTCCCGGATTCCCAGCCCGGCGGCAATTTCCGCTACAGGCTTCAGCTTCGCCTGCTGGGCGATCTCAATGTCAGTCAGCATGTCATCCATTCCCTCCAAAATTTTTTGCAGCTCCGGCGGGGAGCTTGCGCACCCGGCCTTGGCAGAGCCTCTCCCAAGAGGCGGGCCGCCCTGCCTGCGTTTTCCGCAGATTTTCCGATGCGCCGGCCGTCCTGCTTCCCCCGGTACGGCGGGCGGGGCGCTCTGCCCCGCCCGCCGCGCAGTCTTTTCTGGGAACATTATAGCATAAACCGCGGCAGGAATGAAGAGAAAATATTTCCCCCCATGAAAAAACACAAAAAAGGCGGCGGAACGCACGGCGCCCGGAGAGGGCCTGTGCACTCTCCGGGCGCATGCTTATGATTCAGGGTCTGGCTCGTCTTCCGGCACGGCGGGCGGTTCCGCCTCCCCGCCCGGCTTCTGCGGGCCGTCCTCCGGCGGCGCCTGCTCCCCTTCCGGGAAGGGCTGGGCAGGCGCTGCAGAAGCTTCCCGCCGCCCGTCCTCCTGCGCCTGGACCCCGTCCGGCGCCGGGGCGCGCCCGGCGGGGAAACGGAACAGGGGGAAGGACACCACGGCGGTGAACAGATCCCCGTCCAGCTCTATGCGGAAGCTGCCGCCGCAGGCCTCTGTAAACCCCTTGGCTATGGAAAGCCCCAGGCCGCTGCCGCCGTCGGTGCGGCTTCCGTCGCCCCGGGCAAAGCGTTCTGTCAGGTCAAGCCCGGCAGGCAGCTCATCCCGGGAAATGTTTTTCACGGTTATCTCAGTGCGGTCAAAGTCTGTGCGCTGGGTCAGGTACACGCGGGTTCCTTCCAGGGCGTAGCAGAGCACGTTCTGGATCAGATTCTGGAACACCCGGTACAGCCGCTGGCCGTCTGCGTAAATATAGGCCGGCTCCGGGCTGAAGGAAACCCGGAACAAAAGGCCGGAAGCCGCCACCTTCTCCTCCATGTCTGCCATGGTTTGGCGCACCAGCTTCCCCAGGTCCAGCGGCTCCAGCTGAAGGGCTATGCTGCCGCTGGCCGCCTTGCTTACCTCGAACACATCCTGCACCATGGCCTTCAGCCGATCCGTCTTTTGGGCCAGGATGCGGATGTAGTCCTGCACGTGCTCCGGCAGGCCTTCCTCCTCCCGAAGAAGCTCCACATAGCTGACGATGGAGGTAAGTGGCGTTTTCAGATCGTGGGATACGTTCGTGATCAGCTCTATCTTCATCCGCTCGCTCTTCACCTGCTCCTCCACCACAGCGCGGATCCCCTCCTGAATGGAATTCAGGCTTTCCGCCGCCGGGGCCAGGTCAGAGCCGGGGGCGAACCGCAGGGGGGCGGCCGCCCGCCCCTGCTTCACCGCCTCCAGCTGGCGCATCAGCGCCCCCATGTCCTCCACAGCGGCGCAGTACATCTTCCGGGACTTTACCCAGAAAAAGAGCCACACCGCCGCCAGCAGAAGAAAGACTGCCGGCGCTCCGCCCCTGAAGCCGAAGGCCGCGGTGAAAAACCGGCCCAGGAAGCCCAAAAGGACTGCCGCCAGCAGCAGCACCGGCCCCCGGAGCAGAAGCCTTTTCTGGAAGGGAAGCCTGGACCGCCACCGCAGGATTCTTCCCCACAGCCAGACAAATCCGTTATGCCGCCATTCCCCCCGGTTATGGCGCAGGTCGTTGCAGAAGAACAGCAAAATCCAGAAAAGAATGGGCAGGGTCCAGAACCTCAGCCTGGGCAGGAAGAGCAGCGTCGCCAGCACCGCCAAAGCGGCCAGCAGCAGCTTCCACTCAAACCAGAGGATTCCGGTCGCCCGCGCCGCCTTCTGCCAGAACAGCTTCCGGCTGCGGCGGCACAGGGCGGCGGCCAGGCACAGCAGCAGGCCCAGAATTCCAAGCCCTGCCACGCCCAAAACCATTCCCCGGTATACGCGCTGGTTATTTTGAATCCCCATCAGGGAATCGTACCACACATTCAAAAGCTCGCCCCGGGCCGCCAGCCACACCTGGCACTTTTCCAGCCGCTCTGCGGGGAATTCCTGGTATTCCGGCGGATCGCCGTGGGCGTACCCGGGAACCCACCACTGGCTCTCTGCCGTGTAATACCCGCTGCCGTACAAGTCCACCGGCACGCCGTCCTTTTGGGCGGTCGCCTTCTGCCCGTCGAAGGACATGAGAAAGGTATATTCCGGCGGAAAATCCGGTACGCCGTCCTTCAGGGAAAATTCGCTTTCCGAGCTGCTTGCCACCTTTTTCCCATCGTATGTGATATAATAGAGAAGATTGGGGGAATCCTCCATACTATCTGAGGTATAAACGTAAGTGGAGCCCCAGCCCTCTTCCGCAGCTGCCGCATCCCCCACCCCCAGCATCTGCCCCAGCGCCCTGGCAGAAACCCAGGGCAGGGCGCTGGCAATGCTGTCTGCCGCTTCCTTCAGCCAATCGGGAGTATCGTTTTCCGCACTCTGCTCCTCACTGTAAACAGCAATGTAAATGGCTTTGTACATCTGGTTCGACATGGTCTGCCGGAAATCTGCCGTGTTCTGATAATCCTCCTGGAAGCAGTCCAGTACGCTGGAAATCTGGCGGCCCTCCACCAGCATCGTATTCAGGCTGATGGCCGCCGAGGCAAACACGAAATTGAGCCCCAGGAAAAAACAGAGAAACGCCAGGAACGGCCTACTTTTTCTCGATTTTGTATCCAATTCCCCACACCACCTTCAAATATTCAGGCTCTTTCGGGTTCAATTCTATTTTTTCACGAATGCGGCGGATATGCACCATCACGGTATTTTCCGGGGCGTAGGCCTCTTCCTCCCAGACGCGGCGGTAAATCTCCTCCGCCGGGAAAACGCGGCCCAGGTTGCGCATCAGCAAATCCACAATCCTGGTTTCCGTGGCGGTCAGGCGCACCGGTTCCCCGTCTGCCTGCAGGATCCGCTGGGCCGTGTCGTAGGAAAGGCGGCCGCTGCGGATGACATGCTTCCCCGCCGCGTTCACGTCCCCCAGGCTATTGTACCGGCGCAGATGGGAACGCACCCTGGCGGCCAGTTCCTGCGGGTGGAAGGGCTTTGTCACATAATCGTCCGCCCCCATGGAAAGGCCCAGGATCTTGTCGGAATCCTCGCTTTTGGCGGAGAGAACAATGATGGGAATGTTCCGCTTTTCCCGCAGGCGCAGCACGGCGGAAAGGCCGTCGAGCCTTGGCATCATCACGTCGATGATCATAAGCTGCACCCGGTTTTCCGCGGCCAGCTCCAGCGCCTGCAGCCCGTCGTAGGCCCGCAGCACCTCGTACCCTTCCTTTTCCAGCAGGATGGCGATTGCCTTGACAATCTCCCGGTCGTCGTCTACCACCAGCACGCATTCGTTCATTTTTTCAACCCTTTCTGCCTGTGTGACTTTACCCTTCGTGGACAAGGGGCAAAGCGGTTTCCCGGGGTCGGGCAAGCCCCCGGCTTCGTTTTCCTCCTCGCCTTCCGGAAAGGAAGGCGTCGTCGTCAGCCTTGCTGGGTCGTTCCCCGGGAAACTCCCAGAGACCGGACGGGTGAGAAAAACTGGGGCTGGGAAGGCCGCAGGACGACGGCAGGCTGTCGCCTGCCAAGGACGAGAACACACCCAGCGCCTGCTTTTTCGCCCCGTCCGGCGCTTTCTCCCTTTGTCCACTAAGGGTATGATAGGGGAAAATCCTTACAAACCAGTTCACAGATTCCTTACAAATCTCTTACAATTTTCTCCTCTTATTATACCGAACCACGCCGCGCTTTTACAAGCCTTCCCCGCCAGGGGAAAAACGGACCAGAACCGGAGGTTTCTGTCCCGCCTTCAGATATTTTTCTGAATTTTCCAAAAGTGTAGGTTTGTCA